>JBIOWC010000164.1:0-9271 GCA_044868105.1 Blastocatellia bacterium | reverse complement strand
GGAAACCAAGCGACAGGTTCCTGGTTCCTTGAACACTAACATGGGGAAAGGCATGGGGATGATTACGTCGGGATTACTTGAAGTTGGAATGCAGACGAATTTCTTTTTAAGCATCGGCGATCAGATCAAGATGAGCGATGAACAAAGAGCGCAAATCACCGAGATAGCGTATCAATTCCAGAAGTTTGCGAACGAAAGAAAAGGCGACATCGGAGTGGCTGATGCAGAATTACAGCGTATGGTAAGCCGCGACCAGATAGACCTGGCACAAGTGAAAGAGAAATTGAACGGAGTTCATTCTTTCCAAGCAGATATTGAATACAGAGGAGTTGAATCACTGATAAAAGCAATCAAGGTGCTGAGTCATGAACAACATATTTTGATTATGACTTCTGTGACAAACCCTGCGCCGGTAAAACCCAATTGGCAGAGTCAATAATTGGAGGCCGATATGAGACGCATAATAATACAGCTAATCAACGCAATGATCCTCTCAGTTTTTATATTAATCGGAAGTCGCGCATTCGCGCAGGAGTTCCGCTATTCGGTCGAACACGATCATTTAATCAAATCCTGCAAGGGCGAGTTGATCATCAACAACGAAGGCGTTGAGTACAGAACCGAAAACAAAGACCACGCGCGAAAGTGGACTTACACGGACATCAGGATGATCAAGCTGGACTCGCCAAAAAAGGTTGAGATTCTCACTTATGAAAGCAAGCGATTAAAGTTGGGGCAGGACGAGAATTTCGCGTTCAAAGTCTTGAGCGGAGAGATTGGCAAAGAGGTCAGCGATTTCCTGCTTGCGCGAGTGTCGAGACCCTTGGCGACGAGTTTTGTTAAGACGGAAGACAAAGCTAAGTACGAATTCCCCGTAAGGCATCGGCATCGTCTTAGCAGTTGTCAGGGTACGCTAAAGGTTTTCGAAGACAAAGTTATCTACGAATCCGGCAAGGCTGCAAACTCGCGGTACTGGCGGCTATCAGATATCCAAAGCTTCAGCCGCACAGGTCCCTATCAATTTTCAATCACTACATTCGAGCCGAAGTTTGGCGGACCGACAATAACTTTTAACTTTGATCTGAAAGAACAAATGGATGATGTGGTTTACGACTATTTATGGGAAAAGATTAACAAGGTTAAGTATCCGCTCTCAGCAGAACCTAAGAAGTAGTTTCAGAGATAGGGTCGGAAACGGGAGCAAGGATTGGAATGTGAGCGAAACCCAATTTCAGAGAATGAAAAGGAGATAGGTTATGAGATTACAAATTCATTTATTTATCGTAAGCACCGTATTCCTTTTAACTATGGGCAGTTCATCTCTTCCACTGTTGGCACAGCAAGAGCAAGCCATCAGGGTTGGCAAAAAGGGTGACTTCCACCTGAATGCATCTGTCCACGTAGGCGATATCGTGCTCAAAGAAGGGATGTACCAAGTACAGCACGTCGCCGAAGGCGGAAATGATGTGATTATCTTCAGGGAGATCGTCATGGGCTACCGTAGCAATATGGGGAATCAGCGACTGGGCAAAGAAGTCGCCAGGGTGAAGTGTAGGATCGAGCCTACTGCTAGCGAGTGGAAAAACACAAAACTCATCTTGCGCGCAAACGCCACAGCTGGGAAGGAAGCCTCTGAGGTGCAGATCAAAGGCGAAAAGGTTAAGCATGTGTTTTGAGTTTAGTGTGTGAAAGCGAGATATGGTGATTCGGAAAATCAGAGTAAAAAATGGCGGGCTAGTTTTTTAAGGGCTCACGCTGATTTCAGATTCATCGTCTATCTTTAACCCTCAACGGACAAGTTTGTGGCTCTCTGCATAATCCACAAAGGGACCATGTTAAAGATGCGATTCAGATTAACAAAATTAGAAGGAGGTGTGATATGAGCAGCATCAATGAAGAACAAATTCGCGAGAGTTTGTTGAATGATGAAGGAGTACGCGCGGCTATATCCGTGCGAGCTTATGAGATACACGAAAGTCGCGGCTGCATGCAGGGTTGTGATCTTGATGATTGGTTGCAAGCAGAGGAAGAGGTGCTTGCCGTGCTGATCGAGCAGCAGACTTCAGGTGGGGCAATCAAACTTACTGCCGATGCCGAAGAAGAGGCGGATCAGCCCGAACTTTCCCCTTCCGAAGCGGCAACTCGGTCAGCGAATCCGCGCGAGTGATCATCGTAACCTGAAAGGAGATTATAATGCTTAGCAGGAAAATTCATTACGCAATTCTAACCATCAGCGTGGCCGCTGTTGGCTTCGCCTTTGGATTCTCGTACAGCACGCTCGCCCAGTGTGAGAATCGCGAGCAAAGCCAAGCCTCTACTCAGCAGCAACAAGGCAGTGAAACGCCCAAAGGGCACAACCAGCAGATACCGCGATACTACAAGGACATCGACGACTTGAAAGAGATCCCGAAGACGATGTCGCCGGAGCGCTTCGCGAATCCCGAAGTGAAGAAGGCGTATGAAGTCGCGCGCGGCAATCCGAAGCTGCTGCTTCAACTGCCATGTTTTTGCCATTGCGATCAGAGCAAGGGACACAACAGTCTGCTGGATTGCTTTGTCGATGAGCACGGCGCGAGCTGCGACCGGTGCATAGAGGAGGCGGTGGAATCCGCCAAGTTGGCGAGCGAAAACTGGAGCATTGAAAGGATCCGGGAGAAGATCATTTCGGATTACTCAAAGGGTCACTAAGGTCAACTAGCCACCTCCACGTATGTCGGCTCATGTGATGAGCCGACATACGTGGAGGTGGCTAAAGGAGCCATTGCCATGGATCTCTTACAACATTGGCAAATCATTACCGGGAGGCGGTTCAACTCGCCGAACCCGTCGCACAACTTCCGGACGGCTGCAAGGATGGTCACGCCATCGCTCACTTGGAGGGGCGGGGTCGCTGTTGCGGCAGACACAAGCGAACGGGTGAACGGAATGAACTGCAACAAATTATTTGCTCGGTATCGATGTATCATAAGAAACGCGCTCGCTGCCTAAGGCAACCGCGGAAGATACATTTGGAGGAATCATTATGAGTCATAAACATCATTCGCAAACGGCCCCTAACCGGGAACTCAAGAGGGCGCAGTTCTCGAACTCTGCCCAGCAGAAAACCAACAAGACCACGGTGAGGCTGGTCATCGTTTTAACTGGGCTTCTCGTAGTTGGATTGTACTGGCTGCTGAACGGAATTAATGACAAGCCGACTGCGACCAATGTGAGCGCCGCAAATCCGACATCAACGCGCACGTCACAACCTGCCAGCCTTAATACGAGCGCTCCTGTTGGGGGTGACATAAGGGTATCGCTTTCTGACCTTGAAAATGGCAAAGCGAAATTCTTCGATTATACGGCATCGGACAACAGATCTGTGAGGTTCTTCGCCATCAAAAGCTCCGACGGGGTGTATCGCGCCGCCCTTGACGCCTGCGACGTTTGTTATGCGGGAAAGAAAGGGTACTACCAGGACGGCGATAATATGGTTTGCAAGAAGTGTAGTCGGCAATTTCCATCGGCGCTTGTAAACGAAGTTTCCGGTGGGTGCAATCCCATCGGCCTGCCGCGCACCATTGATGGAGACACGCTGGTAATTAAGGCAAGCGAGCTTGAGAGCCGCAAGGTTTACTTTTAATTTTTTTAGTTTTTGATGGAGGAACATTATGCGAATCAGCACCATTGCTTTTGCCAACCTGAAGCGGCGCAAGGGCAAAGCCATGTTCCTGATCGTCGGGATTGCCATCGGCATCGGGACGGTCGTGACACTGTTGAGCTTGAGCGGCTCAATTAAAGAGGAGATCGGCTCGCAACTCGACCGCTTCGGCGCCAACATCGTCGTCGTGCCGCAGTCAAACAGCCTGACGCTCGATTACGGCGGCATATCGGTTTCAGGCGTGTCTTATGATGTTCATCAACTCAAGAATGAAGATGCGAAAAGCATCCTCGAAATCCCCTACCGCAACCGGTTGAGCATCATTGCGCCGAAGCTGCTGGGGGCGATTGAAGTAGAAGGACAGCAGGTAGTGCTGACGGGTGTGGATTTCGCCAGCGAACTGAAGCTCAAAAGATGGTGGCGCATCACCGGGCAAGAGCCTCAAAGCGACCAAGATCTGCTTGTAGGCTACGAAGCCGCCCGTGCGCTTTCCATCATCGAGTCAACTTCGAGCGCCATCCCACAGACCGTCTCTGAAGGTGGCTCACATCATCCGAGCGAGAATCAGAACCAGTTTCGCCTTGTCCGTGAACGGGTGCGGATCGCTGGGCATGATTACCGCATCGCGGGTGTCATAAACCAGACGGGCGGCAACGAAGATAAGATGATCTTCGCTTCACTCGCGCAAGTTCAGTCCCTTCTTGGTAAGCCCGACCAGTTGAGCCTGATCGAAGTGAGCGCCTTGTGTAAGGACTGCCCGGTCGAAGACATTGTCGCCCAGATCAGTGAGAAATTGCCTCATGCGAAGGCCTCTGCCATTCAGCAGTCGGTAAAAGCGCGTACCGAGACGATTGAGCGCTTGACGCGCTTTTCAGTAGTGGTTTCGGCGGTCGTGCTTGCCATCGGCGCGCTGATGATCTTTACCACGATGACAGGATCGGTTATCGAACGCACGAAAGAGATCGGCGTGCTCAGGGCGATAGGCTTTCGTCGCATGCACATCATTAAGGGCTTGATGATCGAAGTGGCCATCATAAGTCTGGTCGGTGGGCTTACGGGTTGGGCCGCAGGGATGCTTGCGAGCCTCGCGGCGTTGCCTTATTTCAGCGAAACGGGAATCGCGCTTCAGATTAACTACGCGCTCGCGCTGTTTGCGATTGTGGCGGCGCTGACTATCGGTATCGCAAGCAGTATCTACCCGGCAATCAGAGCGTCGCGGCTCGACCCCTCAGAGGCCGTCCGCTACGTGTAAGGAGGACCCAAAAGTGTCTTTTATCGTCATTAAAAACGTCAGCAAGACCTACCACGAAAATGGCGCATCAATGGGCTTGCGAGTGCTCTCCTCGGTGAACGCTGAGATCAGGGAGGGAGAGTTTGTCTGTTTGATGGGGCAGTCGGGTTCGGGCAAAAGCACCTTGCTGACGATTGTCGGGGCGATGAATCACCCGTCTGAGGGCAAAGTTGTTGTAGATGGCATTGACGTGTACGCGCTTGCGGATGAGCGCCGTGCAGACTTTCGCCGTGAGTATCTGGGGTTTGTTTTTCAGCAACATCACCTGATGCCTTATCTCAATGCGATTGAAAACGTGATGCTGCCGCTTGCCACAGCCAACTCAAAAGCGAAAGAGAAACGTGAACGCGCCAGATCGGTTCTGGAAAGAGTCGGGCTTGAAGACAAAGCCGCGCGCTTGCCGAACCAACTCTCCGGCGGCGAACAAGGACGTTTAGCCATCGCTCGCGCAATGATCAACGAACCGCCTTTGCTTTTGGCTGACGAACCTACCGGTACGCTGGATACGAAGACCGGTGACGAAATTATGCAAGTCTTTTGCGACCTGAATGCGCAAGGGCAAACCATCTTTATGGTGACGCACAATCCGGCAAATGCGGCACTGGCGCATCGGACGATTCATATACAAGACGGCTCGTTGGTTTGTGACGCTACGCAACGGATTGAGGACGTTGTAGCAGTCGTTCTCAGGTGAACGAATCAGCAGCTAAGGAGTGGCAAAGCTTATGACCAGAGACCCGGTTTGTAATATGGAAATCAATGAGGAAGAGGCGGAGAGCCTTCTCGAATGTCAGGAGCGGACTTATTACTTCTGCTCTGAAGGATGCAAGCGCGAGTTTCAAAGGCACAGTGAAGACTACGCAGGCAAGGCCTTATCTGCGAAGGGAGAGGATGAAGATGTGCAGGTTCATTTGTTACAAAGGCAATGAAGTTCTATTAGCGGATTTGCTCTATAAGCCAAGAAACTCGCTAATCCTTCAGAGCTACAAAGCGAGAGAGCGAAAAGAGCCGCTCAACGGCGATGGCTTTGGCGTTGGCTGGTACACCCCTGCCATCACGCCAACACCTTGTGTGTTTACAAGTCTCACCCCGGCCTGGAGCAATCAGAATCTCAGACGCTTGTCGGAACATATACAGTCACCATGCTTTTTCGCTCATGTTCGCGCAGCTTCGCCACGTATGCGAGTTGCGGACGAGAATTGCCATCCGTTTCAGTTTGGTAACTACCTCTTTATGCACAATGGGGGAATAGAACATTTTAGTCGCATCAAACGTCAGTTAGTTCAGTCTTTACCCGATAATCTTTATCACGCTATCGAGGGTACGACAGATTCTGAGCATGCCTTCGCCGTCTTCCTCAACTTGCTGGGCGATACCGATAGGGAGATTTCTACCGCTCGGATGGGCAATGCCTTAGTTGGCACGATTGAGAGACTGGAACAATGGACGTTAGAAGCCGGTATACCAGGACCTTCCTATTACAACTTCGCCGTGACGGATGGGCAAAGCATTGCTGCCGTTCGTTATGTCTCTGACCAGAGGTTAGAACCCATATCCCTGTACTACTCGGTCGGGAAAAAATATGCGTCTATCAGCGGCGAAGGTCAGTTGCTCGAAGCCAATCAGGATGAGCAGGCGGTGATCATCGCGTCCGAACGGCTGACGGAGCGAAAGAGTGACTGGGTACGAGTCGCGCCAAATCACGTTTTGACGGTTACCCCCGCTCTTGACGTTAGGGTTGAGCTCATGAAGGTTGAGCGCCTTGTTGTTGAGCAGCAGAGTTGAAAGTGAAAAGCCTTGCGCTGATGCGTTTGGCGAAGGAGGGTGTTATGAAATTTCCTGAAAAAGTTAAGTTAATAGCCCTAATTGTAGCCCTTTTCTTACAGCCTCAGAATTCACTGTACGCTCAGCAAAGAGAGAGCCACTCACAGAAAAACCCTTCTTCGGATTCTCCTGTCAGACTAACGACAGATTTGGTTTTGCTGAATGTGATGGTGACAGACAGAAACGGTCAGGCGCTTCTTGATTTGGAGAAGGAAGGATTCAAGGTTTATGAGGATGGAGTTGAACAGACGCTCAGTTTCTTCGGCGCGGAAGAGACCCCTGTGAGTTGGGGGCTGGTACTTGACCGCAGTTCCAGCATGAAAACGATGATGGAGGAAGTCTATCAAGCGGCTCTGCACGTTTTAGATGAAGGCACAGACGATGATGAGGCATTCATCGCGACCTTTAATCATGGGGTGGAAAAGATTGTTGAATTCACTACTGACCGCAACACGCTAAAAAATTCTCTAATCAGACTTCAGGCGACCGGTAACACGGCCCTCTATGATGCTGTCGCGTTTGCGCTGAAACAAATGCGACGGGCGAGACATCAGAAGAAGGTTCTTGTCGTAGTGACCGACGGAGAAGACAACAGCAGTCGAGTGAAATTCGGCGATTTAGCTGATCTTGCGCAAGAGGCGGATGTGCTGATCTACACCGTAGGGATGTTTGGCTCGATGAATGCAGCAATGCCGCCCTCAAGATATGAGGGATTGAACAGAAACCGCGATTTCGATGCACAGAGCCTCAACTCAAATCAGAAAAGAATGCCGATGTTAAGGGAAGATTATTTTCGAGAGTATCTGAAAGAACTAGCTGAAATCACAGGAGCGACAGCGCATTTCCCATCGAACCCTTCAGAGTGCAAAGAGGTTATGAGGACGATCGCTTTAGAGGTGAGTCGCCAATATTCACTCGGCTATTACCCGACGAATATGAATCGGGATGGCAAATGGCGGAAAACTAAAGTAGTAATTTCCCCTCAAGGAAAAAAAGCTTCCGGTTATGCAGTACGGACTCGCGCGGGGTATTACGCTCCGAAAGAGGCGAAATGATCGCAACGCTGAGGATGGAGGTAAGTATGAGCCTGTTTCACAAATTGCAAGACGTTTACTTTGACGCAGTGAATTTGAGTGTGGAGTTGAAGGAAATACCGCCGCATTGTGATTGCTCTGACGCGGAGACTCATTTGGATGGACGCTGTTCTTGTGCAGATGCGCATTCGAGAGAAAAGACGGATGAAAAAGAAGCAGACACGGGGTGTCTTTTTCATCTGCAAAAATTGAGCAATAGCATCAATTGGTTCGAGGAAGATATGCGAACCGGTAGAGGCAAACTTCGTCCTGAAGATAATTCCTTGGCCATTGAGCGGCGACTTTTTTTGATTGGGAACTTAATTGGCAACTTTAAACGCACAATAAGCGAAATCGAAAGCGATCTGGCGGAATTTAGGGCTACGTGTGCTCACGAAGCTCTACAGTCGGTAAAGGAGAGAAGCAAGGAACTCGAACGTGACGCCCAGGAATTGAACAAAATGCTTTGAACGATTTACTCAAAGGCTTGTGATCGAGGTTCGTAGAAAAGGAGGGCAAATAAGATGGTCTCGGATAATTCTGAAGACGTTACTCCTCGGGTAAAAGAGTTGAGTCAAAAACATCGCGTCTGTTACGAAGTCTGGCCAGAAACCTTAATGGTGAATGGTCAAAGGGTCAAAGTCGGATTCGAGTTGGAGCTTTTCGGGACTCATGAGCATGGAGAAACAAGGCTTTTGCCCGGATGCCGAAAATGTGTGGAGACCTTCAGGGATTTGCGGCAGATTGCTGAATGGGTCATGCCGAAGGAAGGGCGAGATTCTTACTATGATATTGAACCTTTTGATCATGCGATTCATGAAATGCCATCACACAATTTCAAGCCGGAGGTCGTGCTGAAGATAAAAATTCTCCATAAGCATGGGTTCGATAAGCCGGTGGATTCTTGTGAAGAGCGATGCCTTAAAGATATGTGTGAGAAACTCGCTGCATTGGGCATTCGACAGGGTGAATGGAAATCAGATGGACAGAATTCTTAAGAATATTGAACCCTTAATTCACTTGGTATTCTGTCTAACCTTGTATGTGCTTGATTGTGCCGACGCATTTTTGTTCTTGAGCCAAAGAGTTAAAGAAGTTAAGGAAAGGGGGGGACAACCATGTTAGTTGAATTAGTTGAACAGCCCCCAGGATTTTTACACGCATCGTTTGAGATAACGCAGTCTCGCCGAGTGCGAATTGATTTGGAAATAAGCCTTATAGGCGAGGGCGATGTATCAAGTTCTGAAATGGCTGAAATCAGGAGAATACTTGATAACAGTCGCTATAGCCTCGCCTCGCCCAACCTGTGCCAAGAATGTTATTGGCATCATGTCATGAGTTTAATCGATCGCTGTCATGAACAGGCTCGGTCCGTTTCCAGGCACATCGTAACCAAAGTCCGTATCGAAGAAGCCAGGGCCAGTCTGAACCTAGAGGAAAGCC
>JBIOWC010000163.1:0-8108 GCA_044868105.1 Blastocatellia bacterium | reverse complement strand
AGGATTTTGGCAAACGACCGGTCAAATAGACGCGCCTTCGATAACCACCCTTGACCGCGCCCACTCTGTAAATAGCTATTTAAGTTATGCCGATGTGCATATTGAAAATGCGGCAAAACGCGAAACGGCAACCTGGTTAAAGCCTCTCGCACAAAGCGGCAATGATACGCTCATCTGGGCCGGCGAAAATAATAACCGTCGCGTCGTCCTCATCGGGTTTGATTTGGCGAAGACCGATTTACCGCTCAAAGTTGAATTTCCGATACTGCTGGCCAATTCCATCTCCTGGCTTGCCGGACGCGAAGCCGTTGCCGACGAAAGAGCGATTCGCGCCGGTCAACCGGCGATGATTCGCACGACAGCTGCAAACGCTGAAATCACCCTGCCAACCGGCGATTCGCAAAGGGTGGATTTGCGCGACGGCAGCGCCGCTTTTGCAGATACCCTGCAAGTTGGTTGGTACGCCGTGAAAGATGCGCAAAATTTCGCCGTCAGTTTATTGAATGAAGCGGAATCCAATACCGCGCCGCAAGATTCGATTCAAACCCGCGCCGGCGAAGTCAGCGGACAAGCCGAAACTTTCAGCGCTGAGCGTGAAGCCTGGACGTGGATATTATTGGTTGCGCTTTTGGTATTAACTGTCGAGTGGTGGGTCTATCATCGCAGAATCGCCGCCTGACAAGCTTGCCGGTTCAACTTGAAAAGGCTGAGGCGAGACGGTACTTTTCTCGTCAAATTTCTGATATGCGAAAACTTATGAACTATAAAATTCTTTATGAACTATAAAATTTTTAATGATAATGCGCTTGCTGTTTTTGAGTCCGGCAGGATTGACCAGGCGGTCGCCCTGACTTTCTTAGACCCGCCGTTCAATCAACAAAAAGACTACGCCCTGCACAATGATGCCATGCCCGAAGCCGATTATTGGCAGATGATGACTCAGGTTTGCAGCGAGATTTTCAACCTGACGGTAGAAGGTGGGGCAATCTATTTTATGCAACGCGAAAAGAATGCCGAACCGGTGCTCAGAGCTTTGCGCGAAACCGGCTGGACGTTTCAAAACCTGATTATCTGGAAAAAGAAAACCTCAGCCGTTCCCGTACAAGGCCGATACGGCAAACAGTACCAAATCCTTGCCTATGCAACGAAAGGGGCCAAGCCGCGAGTCTTTCATCGTCTGCGCATCACGCCACCGCTGCCGGCAAATTATAAGTATGAACGCGAAGGCGGCATTTTTGTTACCGATGTTTGGGACGATATTCGGGAATTGACATCGGGTTATTTTGCCGGCCCGGAAGCCTTGCGACTGGAAACCGGCGAACGATTTCATAAACAGCAATCGCCCGTCGCTTTGCTGCTGAGAATTATTTTGACCTCGACAAAACCGGGCGACATCGTGCTCGATCCGTTTTCCGGAACCGGCACAACGGCGATCACCGCCTTGCAAACCAATCGCGGCTCAATCAGCATCGAGATTGACCCGAAAAATGCGGCTTGCATCAAAGAGCGGCTTGAAAATTTGCGTGAAGCCGATTCCCTTCACTCGCTGCACAAAGAATATCTTGCTACCGATAACCTGGCAGAAATTTGGGGCAGCGAAGGCCCCGAACCAAAAACTGAGAAGGCCAAGTCTGGCGCAACCTTGTTTGACAACCTATGAACTTAACTCATCACCTCAACAAAGATTTCCCGGTTTGTCGAAACACGCTCTGAAAGTCTGAATGAGAATCGAATTCACCAATCCAATCGCCCTGCTGCTATTGCTCTTCGTGCCGCTGGCCATCTATCTGGCGCGCCAGAGCCTGGCAAATCTTTCGCGCTTGCGAGCGCGTTGGAGCCTGGGGGTGCGACTGGCGATTTTCATTTTACTGATTCTCGCGCTTGCCGGTTTGCGCGTCAGAACGACTTCGCGTGACCTGGCCTTAATTTTTCTCGTTGATGTGTCGGCCAGCGTCGCGCAAGACCAACAACAAGACACCATCGCCTTTATCAACACAGAAGTCGCCAAAGCTGCGCCGCGTGATTTCGTCGGCGTGATTGCTTTCGGACGCGATGCTTCGGTGGAACTTGCGCCAACGCGCAAAGAAATTTTAGGGGAATGGAGATTGAATGAAATCAGTTCCGCGCCGTCACGCGATTACACCAACCTGGCAGGCGCATTGAAACTGGCATCGGCGCTGGTGCCCGATGAAGCCGTCGGGCGATTGGTGCTGATTTCCGACGGCAACGAAAACCTGGAAAGCGCCATGGAAGAAGCCAAGCTGTTGAAAGCCGAAGCCATCGAAGTCCACACCCGCACGGTAAACACCGTCAACGACACCACGCGCAAACAAGGCGAAATTGCGGTGCGTGACCTTGCCGCTCCGCAGCAACTCGCCGAAGGCGAAGCTTTCGAGTTAAAGGCTACGGTTGACAGTACCGTTGATACCACGGCGAAACTCAGAATTTTTCGCAACGAAACGATGATTGCCGAACGTGAGGTGCAGTTGACGGCGCAGGGTGAAAATGTTTTTGTGTTGCCGGAGCGCATCGAAGGCAAAGGGTTTTATACCTATCGCGCAGAGATTGAAGCGCCCCAGGCCGATACCTTTGTGCAAAACAACTCCCGCGAAGCGTTTTCGCTGGTGGAAGGTCGTCCGAAACTCCTTTATGTAACGGGCGACGCGCAACCTTCACCGGCGCTGCAGCGCATCTTCACCGAAGGCAATTTCGTCGCCGATGTAGCGCGCAACGCGCCAACTTCGCTGGCCGGGTTTCAAAATTATGACCTGGTGATTTTCGACAATCTGCCGGCGACCGGACTCAGCAAAGAGCAGATGCGTATGGCTGCGTCTTATGTAAAAGATTTGGGCGGCGGTTTCATTATGATTGGCGGCGAACAGAGTTTCGGTCCCGGCGGTTATTACAAAACTCCCATTGAAGATATGTTGCCGGTATCTTTGGACGTGCGCCAGAAGAAACATTTTCCGGGGCTGGGTCTGGCCCTGGTGATTGATAAATCGGGTTCGATGATGCAAGCCGATACCGGACGCACCAAGCTGGAATTGGCTCTGGAAGCCGCTTCTACGGCGGTTGACTTTTTATCCGAGCGCGATTCGGTTACCGTAATTGCTTTTGACAGCGAGCCGCAAACGGTTGTGGCGCTGACCAAGGTCGACAACAAAAAGAAGATTATTGCCGACATTCAATCCATTCAAGCGGTCGGCGGCACGGTCATGTATCCGGCCATCAAACAGGCTTACGAGGCGTTGCAGGCGAGCGACGCGCAGATTAAGCACATCATCGTTTTGTCGGATGGACAGAGCGAGCCGGGCGATTTTCCCGGCATTGCCAAAACCATTAATGAAGCGGGCATGACGCTTTCGACCATAGCGGTCGGCAACGATGCGGACATCGCCGGCATGCGCAACATCGCCCAAATCGGCGGCGGGCGTTTTTATTTTACAGACCGCGCCGAAACCTTGCCGCAGATATTCACCCGCGAAGCTTTTCTGGCCTCGCGTTCGACGATTATCGAAGAACCTTTCCAGACCCGGCTGGTGCGTTCAACACAAGCGACCAATGGAATTGATTGGACGCAATCGCCGCAGCTTGGCGGTTATGTGGGAACCGCCGAACGCGATTCATTGAACTCACCGGCCATCACCTCGCTGGTGTCGGATAAAGACGACCCGGTTTATGCCATCTGGCAATACGGGCTGGGTCGCGCCGCCGCGTTTACCTCGGATGCGAAGGGTCGTTGGGCGGCAAGCTGGTTGAACTGGTCAGGGTTCGGGCAATTTTGGACACAGGTTCTACGCGATACGCTCAGACGCGAAGGCGCAAGCGATTTACAACCTCGCGTTGAAATTGCCGCCGGTAAAGGTCACGTCACGGTTGAAGCGGTTACTCCGGAAGGCGGCTTTAAAAATAATTTACGCTTGAACGCTCACATCGTCGCTCCCGATTTTTCGGCCTTGGATGTCCCGCTTGAACAAACTTCATCGGGCCGATATGAAGGCGATTTCGCGGCCAATGGGCGCGGCGCTTACTTAGTAAGCGTCACCGAAGCAGGTGGCGCGGTAGCGCCGGTGACCGGTTCGGTCAATTCCTATTCGCCGGAATTCAGTATCGCCAGCGCCGATACGAATTTGCTCGCGCAAATCAGCGAAGCGACGGGTGGCAGCCTGTTGCAGGCCAACGCATCAACCGATGATGCAACAAACCGAGCCAACCTCTTTGACCGCAGAACTGACAAAACCAAACCGCGAGAGATTTTTGAAACCCTGTTGTTGCTTGCTGTATTACTTTTGCCGATTGACGTGGGCTTGCGTCGCCTTCATCTGACCCGCGAACAATTTGAGCAGGCGCGCCACTGGGTTCAGGCGAAACTCCGCCGCCCAGTTTCCGCCGAAGAAACAGAAACCCTTCTTGCCCATGCGCAATTGAAACATTCGCGCTCGCGTGTGCGCTTGAGCGATAGCGAAACCTCTCAGCGGCTCAATCAATCATCCCCTTCATCCGCGCCTCAACCGACCTTTATCAGCGAAGACCGCCTGGGCGCTTTACGTAAGAACGAAGCCGAAAAACCAATAAGCGAAAGCGCCAAAGTTCCCGCCCAACCGGCTCAAGCCGAGGCGATTGCGCAAGCTGAGGAAGCAAAATCTCTATCGAGTCGCTTGCTTGAAGCGAGAAAAAAACGTCGGGAGTAATCAAGGAATTAAAAATGAATCGGAATGGGCGTTGAACTGGTCATCGCTTAAATTGACTCTATCTTTCAAGGGGTCGAAATAATGGTCGAAGTTTATCCAAAAGCTGCGGCTATGGCGGAAGAACAAGATGGGGAAGGTCAAACCGATGGCAAAAAGCACCCACAAAATCTTTTCATTGACGGTGCCGGTCAAAAAGATAAACCCCAACAAGGTTGCAAGTATTAAAGCATTCGTCACCACGACATTGATGTAGATTGCGCCAACGAAATAGCCTTGCTCACGCTCGAAAATCAGACCGCAAAATTCACAATGATGATTGAGGTGGAAGAAGCGATGATAGAGCGAACCGTGCCCGCAATCCGGGCATTTCAACATCAAGGCCTGCCACAAAATTTGCCCGATTTTTTGCGATCTTGCCATAATTGAAACTTAGTCAGCTCGGTTGCAGGAGTCAAGCCGGTTCTTGTTGAAATGTCCTGAGCCCCGGTCAACCATTTGACACCTAAGCAAGTTTCCATTTTGATTGATTCATATGACAACTTTTCAAAACCTGACCTGGAAAGAAGCCGGAGAGCGTTTCAAGCGTGGCCTGGTTGCCCTATTGCCGGTGGGTTCAACCGAAGCGCACGGCCCCCATTTGCCGCTTTCGACCGATGTCATTATTTCGGAAGAGATGTCGCGCCGCGCGGCTGAAAAACTCACGGCACGCGGCGTTGACACCCTGGTATTGCCGCCGCTCGCCTACAGCGTCACCGATTTCAGTGCCGATTTTCCCGGCACGGTTTCGATTCGTAAAACGACGGCGACGGCTTTAATATGCGACATCTGTGTGTCGCTTTACCATCAAGGCGCGCGCCTCATCGTCATCGCCAATTCGCATCTTGAACCCGAACACATCGCCTCCATCAACGAAGCCATCGCCGCGGTTAAGGAAGCAACCGGCCGCCGGGTGGCGTTCCCAGATAAACGCCGGCGCCGGTGGGCGGAAAAACTTACGGAAGAATTTCGTCGCGGCGATTGTCACGCCGGCGCTTATGAAACCTCGCTGGTTATGCGCGCGCGACCTGAACTCGTGCGCGAAGCGGTGCGCGACCAGCTTGAGCGCGTCAATATCTCTATTGCCGATAAAATTCGCGAAGGGGTAACAACTTTTAATGAAGCGGGCGCAACGGCAGCTTACTTTGGCAGCCCCCGCGAGGCGACCGGCGAAGAGGGCGAAACTTCTTACGAAGCGCTTGCCGATATGCTGGTCACCGCAACGCTTGAGATGCTGGCTGAACCTGAAGCCTAAAAAAAAGGCGAAGCCGAATCGGCTTCGCCTGTGGATTCACATGGGGTACTAGTTGAAAAAACTGAAACTCGCTATTGGTCGTTATTCTTCTTCATCTTTTCCCGCACCATCTCTCTGTCCAATTCCACTTTCATCTTTGAAGGAATTATTTCTTTGACGGTGTAATCCGAAGGCACTTCAAACAAAGCGCGATCCGGTTCAGTTCGTTTGATGTTCGTCAACCGATAGGTCATCTCGCCGTTTCGCGGGTCGGTGTGTTTACGCATCACGGTGACCTGGAGTTCCGGTGAATACCAGGTTTCAGTCACAATGTTAATCGGTTGTTCGTTACCGATTTCACCCGCCGGAATGGTAAAGGTTGTGCGTGTGCCTTCGGCTTCAACACCTTCGACCAGCTGTTTTCCGAGTTGTTCGGTTTTGACATTGTCGGATTTCGTCAAGCTGATTGCTTCGACGCCGGCAACCGGACCAACCCGGTCAATAGTAAAACCACCTTCTCTTCTGACGCCATCGGGTGGCGGTCCTTTGCGCACCTTGACCGCGTCAGCCCCGTCCGCAAAAACCATGGTATCGGCGTCACCGACTCTTTCAACACGCGGCATTTCCATCTTGCGCGCAATTTTGCTGTTGGGTTCTAAGGTGTAATGAACCCCGGCAACCGGATCAAAGATCAGAGAAGTTTGCGACGGTTCGCCCGATACTGCGTAAGGGCCAATCGCGCGTAGGGTTTGATCCTGACGGGTACGCCCTTCACTGTCGCGATAGACGGTTGAGGTGTTCTTGCGAACAATGCGATTGCCGTCCTGTAGAACTTGAACATTTTCGGAAACCGCTTCCGCCGAATAAGCCGCGCCCTTGACCACCTTGCCGCCGAACGCGCCTTCAGCCGCAATGAAGGTAAACGTCTCGCCTCCCATGGTGACGATATTGCCGCGCAGGGCAACATCGGATTGCGCCATCATTTTGGCTTTGATTTCAGATGCTATTTTGGCTTTGGTTTCAGCATTATCCTGACGCTGCTTTGCCTGATCTTGCGCCAGCACCACCAGACAGCTTGCCAGCATCATGAAGATGCAGGTCAATAGAATCATTCGCTTTTTCATAATGAACTCCCTTTCAATTGGTATATCGATTTTTAGGACGAGAGCACACCGCCCTCAATTATTTCAAGAACTCGTTTGCCGCGCCTTTACTGAACGAAACGAATGGCGCGAGCGATGCCATCATTGCCAATCACGACATCAGCCTTAATGGGTTTATCCGCAAGTTTCGCATTAACTGGCAACCCGAAGGTTGAGAGCGCCGAACGCGGCAGTTCAACGCGCACCACTTGCCCGCCTTCGGTCATCGGAATGTCGTAAAGCGGAATAAAGTTGGTCGCAATCTCATCCAGGGGTTTGCTGTTGGCGCTGGCCGCCTGTTGCGAAGGCGCAGGCTTTGGAGGTTGCGAAGTGAGTCGTGCCGTCTGCTGAACCGGATTTCTGCGCTTGCTTCCAACCCTGGACGCGACCGGCGACGGGTCGCGCGGCGCTACCTTATCGTTCTCTTTTACCCCCTTGTTCTGCGGATTCTGAGGTTCCGGCGGTTGCGGTTGAACCGCCTTGCCCTGGGCTTCTGGCAGAGCCGGTTTAGGGCTTGGAAGGCGCAAAGCCAGTAACGACAGGGCAATTAAAATCACGGCGGCGGCAGCCCACCAATAGGCTCGATGATTGCGAGGCGCCGTTTCGCGGGGCGCGCTGAGGACTGCTGCAGGTATCGAATCCGCTTTTGATCGATTGCGGAAAGTGGCTAATAAATGTGCATCAACCTGATGACTGGCTTTTTTATTCTCATCCAACAAAGCTAAGGCCTTGAGCGCCACGCTGAGGTTCTGCTCCCGCGCCAGTCGCGCAGCGCAGGCCTGGCAAGCGTGGGTGTGCAAAGTCGCTTCTTCGCGCAAACTGGCGCCCATCAATTGTCCGCGAGCGATGTCAACAATGAGGCTTTCAAAATTGTCGCAGTTCATACAAACATCCTTTCCGCGCTAATCACTTTTTTTTGTTCAGCGGCCGCTTCCTGATTTCGTAATTTTTCCGTCAGCAAAGTTCGCGCGCGACTGAGACGCGAACGCACGGTGCCTATCGCGC
>JBIOWC010000162.1:0-7836 GCA_044868105.1 Blastocatellia bacterium | reverse complement strand
GAATGCCTCCTAAAGATCTATGTAAGGGCTACGCGGGAAATTTGAGAGGGCTAGTTGTCTTCTCGCTTGCCCGATTATCCCGCAGCTATTTTACCTTGTCAATAATTCATAACTCACAAATTTAGGGAAGGAAAAGTTCGTCCCCTACAAGGTTCTCACCCTCCCGGTTTGCAGATTAGCGTAACCAGGGCACCAGTAATCTTACCAGCGCAATGATAACCAGCGCGCCGACCACATCTAAAATAACGCCGTAGCGCACCATTTTAGCTAATGGAATATAGCCCGAACCATAGACAATCGCATTGCAGGGAGTCGAAACCGGCAGCATAAATCCCAGGCTCGCCCCGAAGGTTGCTCCCAGAGCGGGTTCCAGAGGGTCGCTACCCGATGCTTGAGCAATGGCGATGACCACCGGGACGACCATATTCGCGGATGCCGTGTTGGAGGTCGTTTCCGACACCATAACGGCGATGAGGGTTGAGGCAACCAGGAGTCCGAACTCGCCGCTGATGGGCAACCTTCCCGTGAGCCCTTTACCGACCGCTTCGGCAAGCCCGGTTTGAAAAGATAAGACGCCCAGCGCAAAGCCGCCGCCATAGAGCAAAACGACGCCCCAATCAATCTCAACCGCGCGTTCCCAACTGATGGCGCGTTCGCCCTTATCGCCCGGCAACAAAAACAGGAGCGCCGCGCCAAGCACAGCCGCGACGGCTTCAGGCATACTGCCATTGATGAATTTATAGGTCGCGCTCGCGTCGCCCGCCACGAGCGCTAGGATTCCGGGAATCACCCACAAGGCGACGGTGACGCAAAAAGCGATAAGCGTAGATTTTTGCCCTCTCGTCCAGCTGCCGAGTTTCTCCTTCTCGCGCGCAATCAGCTCAACGCTGCCTTCAATCTCTTGAACTCCGGCTTTGCAAAATTTGTCCATGTAGAAAAAGAGAAACAAAAACAGCAGGATAACCACCGGGAACCCAATAGCCGTCCATTTGAAAAACGGAAATTCAACGCCGACCAGTTGTTTGATAAACCCTAGTCCAATGACATTCGGCGGCGTGCCAATCGGCGTCGCCAGGCCGCCGATTGATGCCGCAAACGATGTCATCAGCATTAGTCCGGTGGCGTATCGGTGGCTGATTTCTCGGCCCAGCTCTTTGCCTTTGTCGAACAGAAACGCGAGGATAGACATGCCGATGGCAAACATCATGGCGGTGGTGGCGGTGTTGGAAATCCAGGCTGAAATAAATGCGGTTACCGCCCCAAATGCAAAAAGGATGCGCGACGGTCTTGCGCCAACTGCTTTGATGGAGAGCACGCCAAACGCCAGTCGGCGGTCGAGGCGGTGTAAAAAGATGGCGCGCGCCATAATGAAAGAACCAATGAAGAGAAACATCAAAGGATCGGCAAACGGCGCAAACACCTCTTTGGCGGGAGCGACCCGCAAAATGACACACGCCGCCGCGCCCAAAAGCGCCGTCACCGGCATGGGCAGGGCTTCGGTTATCCACAGCGTGATAATCGCTCCCATAATTGCCGCCAAACGATGCGCTTCGGGTTTAAGTCCCGAAAGGGGCAGCCACAGCAGCGCGACGAAAACTAGCGGGGCCGCGACATAACCGATCTGCTGACGAAGCGCCTCGAAGCGTTCTTCGGCAGCCGTTAGTTGGGCAACAGGAATAGCCGATTGAGCTTGGTTTTCGCGCACAATAGGGTCTCCGCACAGGTGAAATGACCCATCCGTTAAGCAAAACGCCCCTCAGCAAAACGCTTTCGGGCAAGCTGGTTTGCCTGACCAGGTTGTGGAAAAATCAACAGTGAAATTCCGGGAATTCAAAACCGCACGACAACCCCGGCTGAAATCAGCGCATTATGTTGTCGGCTGCGCAAGGCATTGATATTTAAGGGCGGCACTTCGGCATAAAAGTCGCGCACTTCGCCGCGAATGCTCAACTTGGAAATGACTTTGACATCCAGGCCACCGGCAATCGTAAGTCCGGCGGTGGTATCGGAATCGCGATTCGGGTTGGGTTGATTATTAATTAACGTCGAGCCTTGATTGAACCGCGAGACATTAAACCCTAAACCGCCATAAGGCGAATACCGGCCGACCGGAAAAAGTTTCACTTTCAGTCCCGGCGAAAAAAAGATGGATGAATAACTGTTGGGCGACAGCGCATTGGTTCCGGTGACTTTGGTTTTCGGCGTCACGGCAAACGGCACTTCCCAATAAAGCGACGCGATTTTCGCATCCAAGAGGCGCTGCGCGTAATTGAACTGATAGGTAAAGCCGGTTTTGAATTTCAAAAATCCGGGTTGTGGCAAATCAAATCCTCGTTCGCCAACCTTTAATCCGCCCGATGTAAAAGCGATTTCATGTTTTTGCGCCGGCGCGGCGCTTGTCGAAAGCAGCAGTAGCGCAATCAGCAGTAAAGTTTTCAATTTCATCTTTTCGTTCTCGTGCAAGTGGAGTAGAAGCAGTTTCAACCGACGCTAAACCATAGCGAGACTCGCTTCAGTATTCAAGTTTGCCGTTGAACATCATATCTTTCACCTTATAACGCATATTGAGTTCGATGAGTCTTGGGAGTTCCGAATGAAAGAGGATTTCGCCGCTTTCCGGCGTAATGTACGGCGCCCCATCAACTTGACGCGGAAAAACAAAGCGCGCGCCGAAACCGTCATTGCGCGGCGGCTGATATTCTTGCAAAAAGACGCGCTTGCCGCTTTTGGTTAACAGATAGGTATTATTTTTCAAATCAGCCGTGACGTATTTAAACAACGCGGCGGTCGCTTCTTGAATCTGAGCGTTGGCGCGCGGCGATTCGCAAAGCACCGTAATGACCACATAATCGGGAAAGTCAGCATTGGCTAAAGCCGATAATTTCCCTTTCATTTCATCGTTTATATTGCCTTTCATCCGTAATTCAACCGAACGACTGATGGCCTGACGAATCGGCTTGGAAGAAAAGAAGCGAATACGAAAATCCACCTGCGTCACATCCGATACGCGGGTTTGCGGCGAACTGCTGCGCGATGTGCCCGTTACATTCGAGAGGTCGGTGGCGGTTTGCGTCTGTCCCCAGGCCGAATCATTGAGCATTTTCAAGGTCTCTTTTTCAGACCATTCGGTGTAGGGTTTTTTATCCGCTTGCGCCGCCGCGCTCACCAAAAGCGCCAGCAACAAGATTAAGCCACTACAGGTTTTTACCAGCCGGGTGTTCATCCTCTTCCTCCTTCGATAAAATTCGGCCGTTAGTTTACACTCAAATCAACATGAATGCCCAAGACAAAAGCGAGGATTGATGGCACGAACTGACGAGTTACTCATCCACAACGCTTCACAACTGGTGACGCTCGCCGGCCCTGCAGGCCCGCGAATCAAAGATGAAATGCGCGACCTTGCGATTATCGAAAACGGCGCCGTGCTGGTTCGCGATGGCTTCATTGCGGCGGTCGGCGAAAGCGCGCGCCTCGCCCAGCAGGCCAGCCCCGATGGGGAACGAATAGATGCAAAGCACTGCGTCGTCATGCCCGGTTTTGTTGACGCGCACACCCATCCGGTATTTGCAGGCACCCGCGAAGACGAATATGAAATGCGCGCCGCAGGACTCACTTACCAGGAGATTGCGGCGCGCGGCGGCGGCATTCGTTCAACCGTGCGTCAGACCCGCGCGGCCAGCGCCGATGACTTGTTTGCCCTGGCCCAACCGCGCGTCAGGTGGTTGCTTGAACACGGCACCACGACCATCGAAGCCAAGAGCGGTTATGGACTGACGCTTGAAGATGAACTGAAAATCCTGCGCGTCATTCGCCGCATAGATCAGGAGACCCCGCTTGAATGTGTGCCGACTTTTTTAGGAGCGCATGAAATTCCCGATGAATACCGCAGCGCGGATGACCCCAGGCATTCGCGTGAAGCGTATATTCGTCTCGTCACGGACGAGATGCTGCCGCAGGTCGCCCGCGAAAATTTAGCCGAGTATTGCGATGTTTTTTGCGAATCGCAGGTCTTTAATGTCGAAGAGTCGCGGCGCATTTTAAGGCGCGCCAAAGCCCTCGGCTTCGGGATTCGCTTTCACGCCGACCAATTGACGCTCGGCGGCGGCGCGCAGCTTGCCGCCGAACTTCAAGCCGCTTCGGCCGACCACCTCGAATGGATTGACGACCTGGGAATAGAGGCGTTACGCCAGGCGCAGGTCACCGCCGTTTTGCTTCCCGGCGCGGTCTTTAATTTGGGGCTGGTGCGTTACCCGCCCGCCAGGCGTTTGATTGAAGCCGGGGTGCCGGTCTGTCTGGCGACCGATTTTAACCCCGGCAGTTCGCCGACGCCTTCCATGCAGATGGCGCTCTCGCTTGCCTGCACGCAAATGAAGATGACCCCCGCCGAAGCGATTACCGCAGCGACCCTTAATGCGGCTTACAGTTTGCGGCGCGGTCAATTGATGGGCTCGCTTGAAGTCGGCAAGCAAGCCGATTTGGTAATTTTCGATTGCGCGAACTTCAGACAGATTCCCTATCTTTTCGGTATCAATCATGCGCGGGTGACGGTGAAAAAAGGGCGCGTGGTTAGCGACTTGCGGGAGCCGATGAAAATGCGCCATTGAAAAATTGCAGAAGCGCTGCGGCAATGCTATACTGCGGCGCGTTTTATGTCTGTCGTTCATCAGTCGCGATAATTTGGCAAAGCATCTCGGTTATTATCAACCAAAATTTTATTCATCCTAAAGGAGGAATTGTTATGTCTTATGGAGGTTATCAGGGCGGCGGCGGCTATCCGCCACAGGGCGGCGGTTATCCGCAAGGCGGCGGCTACCCCCCACAACAGGGCGGCTATCCGCCAGGTTATCCGCCACAACAGTATGGCGGCGGTTATGGCGGCGGCGGCTATGGGTCGCCGGCGCAATATGCCGAACCCGGTAAACGAATCCTGGCGCATCTCATAGACGGGTTGTTAGCCGGGGTAGGAGCGTTGCCCGGCTACATCTTGATGATTGTTGGCGCGGCGGCCTCGGGGGGTCGCGATGATGCGGTCGCCGCGGTCGCGATTCTGGGCATGTTGCTGGTCTTTGTAGGGATCTTCGGGGTTATCGGTTATAACGCTTATTTGCTGGGGAAAACCGGCTCTTCGCTCGGCAAGCGCTGGATGAAGGTCAAGGTTCTCGACCAGCAAGGTCAGCCGATTGGTTTTGGCAAAGCGTTAGCGCGGGAACTCATCAAACTGGTTCTGGGAAATATCTGCTTCATTCTGTTGTTGTGGCCCCTTTGGGATCAGGAACGACAGGGGCTGCAAGACAAGATGCTCAGCACCCACGTCTATGCCGCTTAACGTTTTACGCTTCGCGTAACAGATGAGTGCAACGGCTCTCTGGAGATGCATTCATCTGTTACAATCTGGCAAAGCTTAGAGTCCATGTCCGATACCGCAGCCTCCGCTTCGCTCGATGCCTTGAAAAAACGCAGCCTGATGGTTTTGCTGCTGACCACCCTTATTTTCGGCCTGCTCACCATACCCGGCCTGGGCGCCATCATGGTTTCCCCGGAAGCCTTTAACCCATCGGAGTCGCCGGCCAACCCCAAACTCATCGCCTTTGTCATTTCCCTCATCAGTTTCCCGATTGTCGCCGTCATCTCCATTGTCGCCTCGTGGGTGCTCTATTTCAGGAAACGCTACCGCACCGCCATCTGGACAAGTTTGCTGCCCTTGCTGTCGCTGCTTTCGGGACTGCTGACCTTTATGCTCGTCGAAGCCTTTCCCGAATGAAGGTCCTCGATCAGTTCGTTCACCGGTAAATTGTTCACCAGTTGACAATCTAAAAAAGAACTGTTATAGTCATCCTGTGAACAAGCCGATTATAAAAATTCCGGTGAGCGACGCGGAACGGGCGTTGATTCGTTTGATGCGCGTCGGCGATAAACTCTGGCGCAGTTCCGACGAGCGGTTTTCACGCTGGCAGATGACCGACAATCACTACAACGTGCTGCGCATCCTAAACGGCGCGGGCGAACCGCTCGCCCAGGTGGAAATCGGGCGGCGGATGCTGTCGACGCGCGCCATTGTCACCAAAATTGTTGATGCGCTCGAACAGCGAAAACTCGTTAAACGGCTCGCCTGTGGCGACCGCCGCGTCAACCTCGTGGAACTGACCCCCGAAGGCCTGAAGTTTTTACAGGAAACTGCCGGGGAAGTCATCGGCTTTGCCGAAGAGGCCATGAAATCGCTGACCAAAAAAGAGCAGAAGGCGCTTTATGAACTTCTCGGCAAGTTCTTGCAGGATTGAGCCGTTTCGCAGAAATAAAAAATTTTACTCATATCGTTAACTGATTAACAGTTAAACGGTAAACAATAAAGTCCGTATCGGGAGATGAAGACAATGATAAAAACTATAAAAGCCCACGAAAGATTTAATGCGACAAACGATTGGCTGTCAGCTTACTGGCTGTTCAGCTTCGATTTTTACTACGACCCGAACAACTTAGCTTTCGGCCCCTTGCGGGTTTTCAATCACGACACCATCCAGCCGGATTCCGGGTTCGGCATGCATCCGCATAAAAATATGGAGATTATTACCTATGTCCTCGAAGGCACGCTTGAGCACAAGGACAGCACCGGCGGCGCGGGCCGCATCAGCGCCGGCGAAGTTCAACGAATGACCGCCGGAACCGGCATTTATCACTCGGAGTACAACTCGTCGCCCGACCAGGCGGTGAAACTTTTGCAGATGTGGGTGCTGCCGAATGAAAATGGGCTGAAACCTTCTTACGAGCAGAAGAGATTCTCGGTTGAAGAACGCACCGGCAAATTACTGGCGATCGCTTCCGGGCAGCGCCTGAACGGCGAAAGCGCCACGGGCGAAAGCGCCTTAGGCGAAAGCGCCACGGGCGAAGGCGCCACGGGCGCGCTCGGCATCAATCAGGATGTGACGTTTTATGTATCGAAACTGCGGGCGGGCGATAAGTTGTCGCACGCCGTAGGCGACACGCGCAAAGCTTTCCTCTATGTGATTGACGGTGATCTATCGGCAAATGACCAGGCTTTGCAAAGCGGCGATCAGGCACGCATCAGTGAAACTGCCAGCCTAGAGCTACAGGCCAACGGCGACAGCGAAATCATCCTGATTGATTTACCGTAAGGCCAAAGCGTTCTTCAGCGGTTATGATTGACGGGCGCGGGCGAAGTATCTCAGGGGGAGCGTGGACATCTGCGCTCCCCGTTTGAATTGACGGTAAAGATGAACGCAAAATTATCAGCAGAGCGCGCCCTCATTTCGCTCTGCTTTTTTATTGGGCTTTAGGCAAACTCAACCCACAGTCGCTATAATGCAGTCGTCGCCGTGAAATTTATTGAAGGGAATAGGCATGCACTTAGCCAAGCGATTGATATGGGCGCTTACGCTGGCGCTTTCGAGCGGGTTTACGATTTCCACAGCGGCGCAAACTGCAACCTATGGTTTACCGGTCGGCGCAAAAATTATTGAGATACAGAATATTCGCTCAGTCGCGCATCCTTCGCGCGCTTTGATTTTGTGGATGACGAAACCCAAACGCTATCCGCGGGCGTTTCCTGATGAGATTTATACCTGCCCTGAAGAGACCGTCGGACACTCTTATACGGGGCCGCTTCGCGTGTCGCTCGTGAGCCCCACAGATAAAAAAATCATTAATACCATCGAAGTAAAAGATGAAGAAGGCGCAGACAGTTTCAGCATCCCTTACAAAATTCATCGAGGCTATTATTTCGTTGCTGGTGTAGTCGGCAAGCAGGAAGGCAAGCCAACCATCATGAAATTAAAAGATTACAACGGCGATGGTCGGGCGGCTGAATTTGCCTTGTTTGTA
>JBIOWC010000161.1:0-9026 GCA_044868105.1 Blastocatellia bacterium | reverse complement strand
AACCGCTATCAGTAAAAGGCGGGCCTTACTCTCCGGCCAAGGTAGCGCGCGGCAGTAAGGTTTCCGGTATGGGGTCGAGAAAGCGCGAAACGCTGCCATACGAACCGGGCGAGGCGCTGTCGTAACCGCTCATCGGGCTGATGAAATAGAGATATTGTTTGGCGCGGGTCGCGGCGACATACAACAGACGCCGTTCTTCTTCCAAGTCTTCAAACGCGTCATATGAACGCGATGACGGAAACCAGCCGTCCACCATCCAGATAGCAAATAACGCGTCCCATTCCAAGCCTTTCGCTGAATGGACAGTGGAGAGCGTCACAAACCCCTGCCCGCGCGCCTGCGATTCGGCGAGCGCCATCTCCACAGGGTCGAGCGCCGCGTCAGCGAGCAATTCTGCGGCGCTCTTGTAACGCTTGGCGATTGTCCCCAGGTGCTCAATCTCGCGCCCGCGGCGCGGATGGTCGTCGTAGATAGATTGAAGAATTGGCTTATAGAATCGTTCAATGACTGAAAGCTGCTGGCGCACCGTCTTGTTCTCAAGCAGACTTTGCAGAACGTTCGCCAGCCGGACGAGCTGGTCCTGATAGCGCGCTTTTGCCGGAAACTGCTTCAATTTCTTAAACAACCCTTCGCGGGCGCGCGCCGTGCGGAACTCTTTTCTTTCGACATTCAAAAACTCAAGAATCTGTTCGACTGTCGCATCGCCGATATGGTCAATCAGCTTGAGCATGCGATACCACGAAACCGTATCCGAGGGGTTGATGACCACCCGCAGGAAAGCCAGTACATCTTTGATATGCGCCGATTCGACGAACTTAATGCCGCCGAATTTGCGAAACGGGATGCCGTGTTTGCCGAGTTCGATCTCCAGATCGAAGGAATGCGAACCGGAGCGAAAGAGCACAGCCATCTCCTGATAAGGCATCCCCTCGTCGTGCAACTCTTCTATGCGTTGCACGATAAAGCACGACTGCTCGTTTTCGTCGCTGGCTTCAACCAGCACCGGCGGCGCACCGAGGGTGGTTTGCGAAAATAGTTGCTTCGCGTAACTTTCGCTCGCGTCATTGATAATCGTATTGGCGACATCGAGAATCGGCTGCGTGCTGCGGAAATTCTCTTCGAGTTTGATGACCCGGGTATCGGGGAAGAGTTCAGGAAATTCAAGCATATTGCGGAAGCTTGCGCCGCGAAACGAATAGATTGCCTGACACTCATCGCCGACCACCGCGACATTGTCGTGCGCGGCGGCGATTAAACGGACAATCTGGGCTTGCCGGCGATTGGTGTCCTGATACTCATCCACCATAATGTAGCGGTACTGATTCGAGAGTTTCAGCCTGAGTTCCTCGCTCCCTTCAAGGGCTTCGCAAAAACGAACCAGCAGATCGTCATAGGTCAACAGGTGACGCTCGCGCTTATACTGGTCAAAGAGGTTCAGCAATTTTTCGAGGTCGCCGGTGGCATCGAGAAATTGTGGATAGTAGAGTCTGACGACCTCTTCAATGGAGAGCAGTTTATTGGCTGCCATACTGAAGATTGCCGCCAGAGTGCGTTTGCGCGGGAAGTAGCGGTCTTTACTCGCCAGCCCGGCTTGACGGCGCACCAGGTCTATTAAATCTTCGGTGTCGCTCTGGTCAAAAACCGTAAACAGGCGATGAACCCCTGCCCGTTCAGCGTGGCGGCGCAAGGTCTGGTGAGCCAGCGAATGAAAGGTGCCGCCCGATACCCTTTGACAGCGTTCGTCAGCAAGCGAGGCGGCGCGTCCGAGCATACTTTGAGCCGCCCGCCGCGTGAAGGTCAGTAGCAGAACCGATTCCGGTCGCGCGCCGGTCTCAATCAGTCGCGCCACACGATAGACCAGGGTGCGGGTTTTACCCGTACCGGCGCCGGCGACAATGAGCAAAGGCCCCTCGGTAGTGGTGACCGCTTCATACTGCGCCTCGTTTAATTCCCGCTCATAATCAATCTTCGGCGCGCGCCGCGCCGCAGTGGTTTTTAAGACCAGTTTGGTTTTTACGGGAATCACCGTTTTGCCCATCTCAAGGTCGCGTTTGAGAGCCGCAATAGCGCTGGCAAATTCCTTGATGGTTTGATAACGCGCTTTCGGCTCTTTGGCCAGGGCTTTGGCAAGCACGGTGTGCAACGGGCGCGGCAAGTCGGACTTGATTACATGCGGCGGTTTCGCCTCTTCGTGGATAATCGCGTGCATCGTATCAATGTCGTTGTCATGGGCGAACGGAGATTGACCGGTCAACATTTCATAGAGCACGACGGCAAAAGAAAAGATGTCGCTTCGAAGATCAATGCGCCGCCCCAAGACCTGTTCAGGCGACATATATTTAACCGTGCCCATAATGATGCCGGAGCGCGTGTTGACCTGAATCTTGGTGCGTTCGGCGCTGCCCGCCTGGACGGCGCGCTTGCGTTCGATGAGCTTGGCCAATCCGAAGTCTAAAATCTTGGCATAGCCATCACGGTTAATCATCAAATTTTCCGGCTTGAGGTCGCGGTGGACGATGCCCGCTTCGTGAGCTTTTGAGAGCCCCTGAGCGATTTGAATGGCGATGTCCAGCGCTTCGCCTACGGCAAGCGAACGCGCGGCAATCTTCTGCCTGATGGTTTCGCCTTCGATATACTCCGTGACGATAAATGGTTTGCCATCGGCTTCGCCAATCTCATAGACGGTGAGAATATGCGGGTGATTGAGCGCCGAAGCGGCGCGCGCTTCTTGCAAAAACCGCCGCCGCCGGTCTTCGTGAGCCACCATATCGGGCGGCAGAATTTTAACCGCCACCACACGGTCAAGTTTTTCATCGTGCGCTTTGTAAACGGCGCCCATACCGCCTGCGCCGAGCGGCTCGATGATTCGATAGTGAGCTATCGTTGTGCCTGTGACGATAAGTTCTTTAGCAAGCGCCTGGCTCATTGGTGTTCATCAGTTTAACAGTTATGACCGAGTGCAAACTTTAATTCATTGTTACGTGATGCGCCAATAGGATGATGAATAATTGTCTCTCGCGAGACGCGCTAAGAATAAAATCGGTTGATTTTCAAATCAAGCATCGGTCGGCTTCAATGAACAACCTTGCGGCGCGCTTGGTGCCGCTTGAAGAGAGCGGTGCGTGACGTTGCTCTAGTGAATGAGCTGAAAGGTTAAGTTGATACCCATGCATTGAAGTGATGATTGAGAGAATTGAAGATTGAAATAAGTCAGGCGTGCGCAACGCAAGATGATGCAGTTCTGCAAAAAATGCCGTGCGGCAGCCTTCGGCGTTCAAGTATCACCTTCATTGGCGTACTGCAAAAGCGCTTTATCGGTTGCCCCAGGCTACGGCTAAGTCACCGAAATTGTTGACTTAATACCATTTTACTGGTATAAAAGCTCGCGGAAATAGAATGTGCGGCAGTGAAGGCACGGCTATTTAATACCTTCAAAGCGAGGAGACTATGAGCAGCCTTTCGACCAAAACCAACAAGAGTCGCTCTGCTGCCTCTCGTAAACTTCCTGCTAAGTCTATTAAGAAGACCATTACGAAAAAGGCAAAAACTTCGTTAGCTTCTAAAGCCGCAACCAATTCTAAGGCAATTACGGCATTAAAGGCAAAAAAGCCAACAACCGCCGGCAAGAAGCCCGCAGAAAAAAAGGGCCTTTCCAAAGCTACAGTCGTCAGTAAAGCAAAAAAAATTACCGCAAAGCCGAGCCCTTTGAAAACCCCTGCAGCGAAGCCGAAAGCGCTGACCCCGGCAAAAGCTTCAAGCGCCAAAAAGGCGGCGCGGAAGGTTGAACAAAAAGTTGTCAAGCCGCCGGAGATGCCGCCCAGGAAGACCTCTTCACATGCTGCTATTGCGGCGATGAGCGCCTTTGAGCAAGCCCTGAAGTTTTTCAATAAACATAACTATAGTGCCGCCAAAGAAGCTTTCGAGCGCGTTTTGCAAAAATTCGGCGACCAGGCGGAAGTCATTGTCGGCGCCCGAAAGTATATTGCGATTTGCGAACAGCGGCTGGCGCGCACCCCGGCTGCTCCGAAAAATCCTGAAGCCCTGTATGACCAAGGGGTCTTTGAACTGAACAATGCCCATGTTCAGGAAGCCATCAATCTTTTTGAAAAAGCTTTAAAGGCGCAACCGGCTGCCGACCACATTCTTTATTCGCTGGCCGCCGCTTATGCGCGTTTGCAAAATACCAAAAAATCGCTCGACGCCTTAACCCGCGCGATTGCTATTCAACCCGTCAACCGTTCCCGCGCCCGCAGCGATGTAGATTTTGCCAGCCTTTACAACGAAGAGGAATTTCAACAGATCACTGGTTATGGACTGCTCCCTGAAGATTAAGTTTCGTCGAGGTCAATAACAATCATGCTATCAAAACATCTTGCGGGGTTGAGCCTTGTCTCTATTGGGGGAGGCACGGGTCTATCCACATTGCTTTCGGGACTCAAAGAATATGTCGGAAAAGAAAGCTCCATTCCTGACTGGATAGATGTGTTGACGGCTGTCGTGACGGTGACCGATGATGGCGGCAGTTCCGGACGCCTCCGCGAAGAATTTCAAATGCTTGCGCCCGGCGATATTCGCAACTGCATTGTGGCGCTCGCCGAAGACCAACATCTGCTGACCAAATTGTTGCGCTATCGCTTTGAATCGGGCGGCGAACTCTCCGGGCATAGCATCGGCAACATTCTGCTCACCGCTTTAACCGACCTCACCGGCGATTTTCTCGAAGCCATTAAAGCCATCAGCGAAGTCCTGGCCATCAAAGGGCGCATCTTTCCTTCAACCATGGAAAATGCAACGCTGGCGGCAAAACTTGTGGACGGGCGAATCATTACCGGCGAATCGAAAATCACCGCGGCGCGTTCTCATATAGAAAAGTTATGGATTGCCCCGGCTCATTGTAAACCGCTGCCGGAAACCCTTGAAGCCATCAAAGAAGCCAAGATTATCACCATCGGGCCCGGCTCGCTCTACACCTCCATCATGCCCAACCTCCTGGTTGATGGCCTTGTTGAAGCGATAAGCAAGTCGTCGGCAATTAAGATTTATATCTGCAACATCATGACGCAACCGGGCGAGACCGAAGGTTTCAGCGGCGAAGACCATATCCGCGCGCTTTTTGATTACAGCCCGAATTTAAAACTTGATTATATCCTGGTGAATACGCGGGCGATTAGCGATGAACTGCGCGATAAATATCTCGCCGACGGTTCGGTGCAGGTTCAGTTCAACCCGCAAGGTGAATCCCACCTGGCGAAAGCCGGATTTAAAATCATTCACGGAGATTTTTTGAACGAAAACGGTCTGGTGCGCCACGACCCGCAAAAACTGGCGCGGGTCATTATTGATTTGTACCTGACAGAAGTTTTTGGGATGCCACGTTTTGAAATCACCGATATTTCGGATATGGAAATGACGGTTGCTCCTTAAAAAATCACTCACCCCGAGAAATCAATTCTCTTAAAACGAATATCTCGCGTTCGCGCAAGGCATGAAGTAAAATTTGCGACGAAGGGTTTCCCCACGTTTAGACGTAGATACGTTTCTTGAATATTTTTGAATGGATGAACTTATGACTGATGTAATGATTTTAGCCGCCGGTTTAGGCACCCGAATGAAATCCCGTCGCGCCAAAGTTCTGCATGAACTGGCGGGTCGCCCGCTCGTCGCGCACGTCCTGCGAGCGGCTTCTGCGGTAAACCCGCAAGCCCTCATCACCATCGTCGGCCATCAAGCGGAAGACGTCGAAAAAGCGGTTCGTGATGAAGCGGCGCGATTCGGCGCTGAAGACGGGCCGCCCGAACTCCTCTTTGCTTTACAAACCGAACAGCGCGGCACCGGACATGCCGTGATGGCGGCGCGTGAACTCCTCAAAGGCAAAACCAACCCGCTCATCATCACCGCCGGTGACGTGCCGATGATGCAGGGCGCCATGCTTAAACGCCTGGTTGAACAGCACAACGCCGAACAGAACGACGCGACGGTTTTAACCGTGATGCTCGATGACCCGTTCGGTTACGGGCGCATCATCCGTGATTCGAAAGGCCATTATCTTCGCTGTGTTGAGCAAAAAGACGGCGCCCCCGAAGAACTCGCCATTCAAGAGGTCAACGTCAGCATCTATTGTTTCAATCCGCAAGCGCTGCTTGCCGCGCTTGAACATTTGAATAGCGACAACGCGCAAAACGAATTCTATTTGACCGATGTGCCGCAGATTCTGATGAGTCAGGGCAAACGTCTCGGCCTGTTCTGTTATGAAAATCCGAATGAAGTTCGCGGCATCAACACGCGTGTAGAACTTGCCGAACTTGAACGCGATTTGCGCGAACGGAAATTGCGCGAACTGATGCTTCAAGGGGTCACCATCATTGACCCGGCGACGACCTATATTCATGCGGATGTTGAAATCGGACAAGACACGGTGATTTATCCGCAAGTAATTATCGAAGGCCGCAGCCGCATTGGCGCAGCCTGCACGATTCAATCGTGGACGCGACTGAAAGATGTGCAGGTCGGCGATGACGTCATCATAAAAAATTCCTGTGTGATTGAAGATTGCACCTTGCACAACAGCGTTCATGTCGGACCGTTTGCGCGGCTGAGAATGAATGCCGAATTTGAAGAAAAAGTCGTCATCGGCAATTTCGTCGAAGTGAAAAAATCGAAAATCGGCAAAGCCACCAAAGCCCAGCACCTCACCTATCTGGGCGACGCGACGCTCGGTGAGCGGGTAAACATCGGCGCCGGAACCATCACCTGCAATTATGATGGGGTTCGCAAACACGAAACCCATATTGAAAACGATGTGAAAATTGGCAGCGACACCATGCTCATTGCGCCGGTGCGCGTCGGTCGCGGCTCGGTCACCGGCGCCGGAACCGTGGTGACGAAAGATGTGCCACCCGATTCCTTAGCCGTCGGCGTGCCTGCGGTGGTGAAGAAGAAAATCAAATGAGCGTTGATGGTTAAATCTTGAATGGTGAAAGGTGCGGCGCTAGCTTGCAGGGTTCTGATGGAAAACCATCGGGTTCTATTAGAAGATAAATTCCTCGCGGATTTGCTCGATGCCCTAGGTCAGCGCCGCTAATTTGCGGCGGTCCGCAGTATTCGCGCTTAGCTAGCGGGGCTCTCTCTTGATACGGCGCAACTTGATTTTCCGTAACGATGGGTTGCCATCGCTTCACACGGTGATAAGGATTATTTTGAAGGAAAATGATCGTTATTATTTTTTTTGGATAAAATTTCCCGCCCAGCCTGTCTAAAATATTTTGGATAAATAAATTTCCCCAGCCTGTCTAAATTAATCGAGTGTCAATCACAAACAAGGTGGCGAGTTTGCAGGATTATAGAACCGATGAGGAGCTGGTCGAGAGTGCGCTCGCCGGACAGGCGGAAGCCTTCTCGAAACTCTACGACCGGTTCTATTCGCGCGCCTATCGGCTCGCCTATGGCATGACCGGACGACACGATTTGGCGGAAGACCTGACGCAGGAAATTTTTATGCGCGCCTATCAAAAACTGGATAAGTATGAGCGACGGTCAAGTTTCTCCACCTGGTTCTATCGCCTGGCCGTCAATCAGATTTTGAATTCCCGAAATCAGGAGAAACATAAACCCCACGAGAGTGGCGAAACGCCAACGGAACGGCCGCTAGCGGACAACCATAAGCCGGCTGACGCAAGCGTCCTCAGACACCAGATTCAAGCGCAGATTAATCGGGCGCTGCTCAGCTTAAAACCGAAGATGCGAATCATCGTAATTTTGAAAGACATTGAAGGGTTAAACATCGCCGAAATCGCCGACCGCTTGAACTGTTCAAAAGGGACGGTGGCTTCACGGTTATTCCGTGCCCGCGATTTACTGGCGCAAAAGTTGGAGCATTTGAGAAACACACTGTAACCATGCTGACGAAAGCCATTGAACAATTAAAAAACCGGGTTTGCGCTTCGCGCTATCGCCAATTGATTTTGCAGGCGCTTGATGGAGAACTTGCGGACAGCGCGCAAATCCGGCTCGACGCGCACCTGAAAGATTGCCCGCGGTGCCGCGACCTCTATGAACGCCAGCAGTTTGCTTCGCGATTGGTTGCGCGCTATTCCTTGCCCAGCGAGTCACCAGCCGGCAAGCCCGAATGGACGGGCGTCAAGGCTTTCGATAAGGCGGATGCCCAACGTCAATGGCAACTGGCTTTTCCTCATAGCGGTAAAGTGCTTGGCGTTGGGCTCACGGTTTTTGTAGTGATTTTGGGGCTCGGGGGACTGGCCTGGCGTTATTTGCATCGGCCACATGTTGCCTGGGAGATTATTCGCCTCAGTGGCAATCCGAAAATCAACCAACGACTGCTTACCCGTTCAGACAAAATCGCCCTGGGCGAAATCGTCGAGACCGACCAGGACTCCCGCGCCATGATTTCTGTGAGCACCCTCGGTCAGGTCGAGATTGATCCGAACACGCGACTGCGGTTTCTGAGCGGCGATTCGCCTAATAATCGCCTGAGCTTAGAACGCGGAAAGATTTACGCGACCATCCTGGCGCCGCCGCAGATGTTTTTTGTAGAAACGCCATCGGCGTTGGCGATTGATTTAGGGTGCGCCTATAGCCTTGAAGTCACAGATGCGGGCGAAAGTATTTTGTATGTGAAATCCGGTTGGGTGGCGCTTCAACTGGGCGGGCGCGAATCGCTGGTGCCGGCCGGCAGCCTTTGCATAACCAAACCCGGCATCGGTCCCGGCACCCCCTATTTTGACGACGCGACCAAACCGTTTAAGAGCGCCCTTGAAAGGTTGGATTTTGAAAACGGCGGCAGCGCAGCGTTAACCATCGTCCTGCAGGAAGCGCGCCCCCGCGATACCCTCACGCTCTGGCATTTACTTGAACGAGTCAAAGATGAAGAACGCCTCAAGGTTTATGAGCGATTGGCAACGCTGGCGCCGCCGCCCGATAGCGTCACCCAGGCGGGCGTCTTGAAAGGCGATCGCCTCATGCTCGAGGCCTGGAGAGAGCGCATAGAGTACCTCAGCATCGGCATTGAC
>JBIOWC010000160.1:0-6964 GCA_044868105.1 Blastocatellia bacterium | reverse complement strand
GGGCAAAATACGACTGCAAAGGAGACCTCTTGATCGGGTAAAAGCAGATTCAGCGAAACGCAGATTATTACCATTCTCAAAGAAGTTGAAAAAAGCCGCGCCGTCAAAGATGTTTGCCGCGAGTATGCCGTATGCGATGCAACCTTTTAACAATGGAAATCCAGGTACGGCGGCCTGGAGGCTGCCGATATCCGCAAGCTCCGCGCATTAAAAGATGAAAACCGGTGACCCGGAAATCCCGACTCAGGGCGGATACTAATTGGGGGAGGTTTACAATCGTTCGGCATTGGATTGGGTGATTGACCAATATCAAGTTTCAACCGACAAACGCAGCGGCATCACCAACGGTCCGAACCGCGCAAACGACCCTCAATACATGGTATCTAATCGGCGGCCTTATGATGTGGTTTTCAATGTTGAAATCAGGCGTTCACGCAACCATTTCAGAAGTGTCGCTCGCTTTTGCTATTCCCTTTACTGTAAAAGCGGGTGATGCTTCATCAGCCTCTTGCACAAGCCGGTCGCGGTTATCATTTTACCGATCTCCGCGCTCGCCAATACGGGAATTATTATCCCGAACAATTAGTATCAGGATTTAGCCACCTCAAACAGTCTAGGTATTATGCTCGGTCTGCTTATTGGCAAACCATTGGGCCTTACCCGGATTAGTTTTATCGTTGTCAGCTTGGAGTTTTGCCGCTTGCCGCTCGATTTGAATTGGCAGCATCTGTTTGGCGCAGGGCTTCTAGGGGGTATGGGTTTTACAATGTCAATTTTTATGACTAACCTTGCCTTCAACGGAGAAGCCAATCTAATCAATGCTTCAAAGATAGCCATTCTACTCTCTTAACAGCAGGGATAATCGGTTTTCTGTGGCTGAAATTACTCGGCAAACCTAAGGCAATTGATGACGATTTGAACGCGATGAATTTTGAAGCAACTTAAGATTTTTCTCTCCGTATTGAATCAGGAGGAGTAACGGCTGTAATGAGCCAAGCACCAAAGGTTGACATCACCAGTTCACAATTTAAGGCAGACCCATTTCCAATTCTTGCCCATTTGCGAAGCACTGAGCCGGTCTTTCGTACCAATCTCCCGGATAAAACTTCAGTCTGGTTAGTGACGCGCTATGAGGATGTACATTCGTTACTCAGGGATGGGCAATTCGCTAAGAATCGTTCCAACGCGATGATGCCAGAACAGCTTCGCAAACAACCCTGGGTGCCGCCGATGTTTAGACCACTTGAGCGCAATATGCTCGACCTCGACCCACCTGATCACACGCGGCTTCGTGGATTAGTGCACAAAGCTTTTACGCCGCGTCTGATTGCGCAGATGCAAACACGCGTGCAAACGATAGCGGATGAATTATTGGATGCAGTTTCGCAGAAAGACGAAATGGATTTAATCAGCGAGTACGCGTTGCCGTTGCCCCTGATAATCATCACTGAAATTCTCGGTGTGCCCACTAAAGACCGCGACAAATTTCATCAGTGGTCTAAGGCCATCGTGTCGCTCAATCAATTTAACGTCAACTGGCGAGCCCTCCCAGCAATCTGGGCAATCTGGAGGTTTAATCGTTACCTGCGAGGCTTTTTCAAAGTCCGGCGAACCGATCCAAGAGACGACTTAGTAAGTGCCTTAATTCAAGCGGAAGAAGCAGGTGATACCTTGAGCGAGGACGAAATGCTGGCAATGGTTTTCCTGCTCCTGGTCGCCGGGCACGAAACAACAGTAAATCTTATCGGCAATGGAATGCTGACCCTTCTCGAACATCCCGAACAGATGGAAAGGCTGCGTGACAATCCATCACTGATTCAATCCGCAGTTGAAGAACTGTTGCGCTTTACTGCACCGGTGTTTATGGCAACCGAGCGATTTGCTCGTCAGGAGGTAACCATTCAAGGTGTAACAATCCAGCGTGGAGAAATGGCATTGGGCGTGATTGGGTCAGCAAATCGGGATGAAGCAGTCTTTGATAAACCCGACACGCTAGACCTGGCGCGGGAGCCGAATAAGCACCTCTCATTCGGCTTTGGGATACACTATTGCCTAGGCGCACCGCTAGCGCGAATGGAAGCAGAAATTGCTATTAAGACCTTGCTCGCTCATAGGCCTGATCTACGGTTGAAGGGTTCAGCGCAATCATTACGATGGCGTCCAAGTCTGATGTTGCGTGGGTTGGAATCCTTGCCCGTTAAATAGGCATCTCATCTCTAATCGAATTAGACAAAATAACCATAAGGTCTGATTGGTAGAACATTCGTTTTGAGAAATTCCCGAGAATTTAAGAGTTTATAGATAGAAAATTTCGCACAGAAATTTAACTGTAGTGTCTAATTGAAAATTTCTAGCAGCAAATTGACTTTGCTTTATTAATTGGCCTTTTATCTCGCGTTGTCGTTTTCTTCTTATGTTGCACATTCACTTGTTGCCCGCCATTCGTTGCAGCATTGCATTATTAACAATCACCGGCTGTGAGTACCTTCGCAAATCTCGCAACTGGCGAAGGGTTCGCAAAAACATTCGCTGAAACCTATCAGCCATCTGATTCGCTCTATCTAAATATTCGGCTGCTGTGATGCTCGGCGGTTTCCACGCTCCCCCCTCATACGGCTTCTTGCTGTTCTTTTTCTGCTCCTCTACATCATCAAAATTATGCGCTATCGAAAATGACATCCTGAGCCAGAATTGCCAGGCTACATAACACTGCGCCAACATATCCACCATCCCTGCTTCGATGCCACCGCGTGGCTGCCACTCCTCGATAAACCCGTTGCGAATTGCCGTGAACTCCATCCGCTTGAAGGGCTTTCTCAGACACAGGGCTTTCGAGGCATATAAACCCGCTTCAAGATACTCTTCGGCTCCGTCATAAATCGCCTTCATCACAATGGAGGATTTCTCTAAGTTCTGCGTGACTGCTGCCTGAATTTCATGCCAGTCAATCTCATTGAAGAGCTTGCTGCGAATATTTTCGAGTGCATCAGGGAGTAGCTCGCCACTGGCAAGTTTTTCGATATATTCAGGCGTGTAGGTGGTTTTGAAATACTCATCTTCAGAGTAACGCTTGAGCAGGTCATAAGAACCCTGCTTGATGTCCTTGTACTCATTGACCATTTGCCGGGCGAACTCCGAGGCGAGAGCTTGCAGTTCGGGTGAGACTCCCTTCTCATAGCCTTGAACATTGTTATGGATAAATTGTGGGATGTATCCTTCAGTCAATTTTTTCATAATCCAATCTCCGAAAGTAAATCATTAAGGCGGGAGCGCATTAGACGAAAGGTTCGAATAGCCTCGCAAATCTCCTGGCAGCTCTATTTTCGTTGCCGCCGATAGATCTCAACGGCCAATTTTACGGTCAAAACATCCCGTTTTTTGACGTATTTTGATGATCTGTGACCGCTTGAGCGGAAGCGTCGGACATAGTAGGTGCCGTGGAGTTGACCCTTTGCACACTTACAGTTAGGCTTGCCACAGCGGATCATTCGAGCGTTGAGGTCGCCCGACATCGGCTGAATCTTAGTGCCCAAATTGACGAGTTTTGTTTCGGTAAGGCTCTTTCTTCTTCTTTTGCCCATAACATCTTTTTCAGGCGCTCAAAATGCGCGGAGTGTTGAGATAGAAAATGATTGATTATTTTGCAAGAGGTTTGAACGATTGAAAGGTGCGGCTCTTGGGTGGTTGCTGAAGAGAACTATATCACTATATGGCTATTGAGAGTAGAAGATTATTTATTGCTTACAATTCTAAGCTATTATAAAGAGGCTGCGCCTTTTCAACCTAATGTTAGCCCCCCTGTTTATGATCAAGTTTATATCTCTGTATCTCTGACATGAGTTCTTCAGGCTTGGTTTCTTCAAACTCGAGTTTTTCAAAGTGGCGCTTCTTGACGAAGGCGTAGCTAAGGGCGGTCATCCCAAGTAGCCCGATCCCGCCCGCGAGTAGAGGCACTGCCCACATCTCGCCAAAGGCATTGATTCTTCCGATCTCGGGATTATCAGGAGGGTAGAGGACCTTCACTTTCTCGCCAATCGAGAGACGAGTTAAGCTTGCCCCAAAGCGTCCCTCCAGGTGGTAGGTTTTTCCTTCAACTTGATATTCAACCACGGGTATTCGAGCATATTTACCCCCTCCTGTAATCTCAACGACGGTTCCTTGAGTTTGCCTAGTACCGGTTGTTAATTTTGCTGACCTGACAAACTCCATCAAGCCTACGCCGAAGATGATCAAAAAGATTGCAATGAAAAGCAGGAGTATATATCTATCCGGAATGTTGCTTTTTCTTTTTGAGCGGCGGCTAGTCATGATTTCTCCAAGTTACCGCGCAGCTGTTTAACAACTACTAGAATAAACCTTGCACCCCTAGCTATAGGCTTGAATATAAATCCGGATGGAAGGATTGACCTTACTTGCGCCAGGCGGCGTCATCATAAACCCGAGCCTACTAATTGGCAAGCTGATTAAGAAAAAATGTCTAACACTTTGCCGATGAAATCGAACGATTGGTTGAGGCGGTTCGAGGTGACCGCTTGATGAAGGGAGTTTAGCACAGAATGCTTAGGAAGGTAGTATGCAAAGACTGATGAACATCAAATTTGAAATTAGACTTGTGTGCATGTTAGTCCGAGCTACTCACCTTTTGGCGTTTGAATCAATCGCGCGGGCGGTAACTGCAAGAATGAGGCTATCCTTTGCGCTATCCCTAATGAGGTATCCGGGTATACATCAATGCCTAACTCAATAGACATACTGTCATCATATGAATCATCAGGGCAGTTCAGGAGAAGGAACACCACGGTGTGATGTGGAGCCGGTCTGCGTACCCCAATCCTACCTCTAATCACCGCCACAGCCTTAATATCCTTGATTTTTATGAGCACGGTTTTCTTGGACCGAAAAGCATTGCGCGATTCTATGGAGTATTCCGACAACTGTTTACAAAACCGATAGCTCTGTTTAGACGGCAAGGTGAGCGAAAGGAATGAAATAAGCAAGAAAGGCGAGGTAAATATCAGCGGTGCGGTAATCATCTTTATTAAGACTCGCCAATCACCTACCCCTGACCCGAAGCCAACTTCATCATTAAGCCAGAAGTAGATGATAAGAGCCAAGGAAATGGCTCCCCAAATGACCCCAAAAAGGTAGCGCCCGGTTGGCACATCAACAAGGGTGAGCGAATCGGGATTTTCAATGATTTTCATTCGCCCCCCCTGATAACTGTTATATCTGAAAAACCAGATACCCATTAACTACAGGCTTGTTAATGAGCCTGAAGGCAATTGCTATTGGCAATTCTTTGCCTTCCGATAGCCGGCCTTCTTTGCAGCGGCTTCGCTCTCGAAGTATTCGCCACGGTGTCGCGTCGAGAAGACGCCAGGGGGGATCGGGCAAGTTGCCAGATAATAGATTTTACTATTTGGATTGCCACGGATGGGTCCCTTGTCATCCCACACAGACGAAGTGATTTTCGTGCCTTCACCGAGCTCCTTCAAATCTAATTTAGCTTCCGCTAAACTCCTCGTCCGCTGGCACCTGCTGGTCGTCAATTCATCCTTGCCCTGAGCGTAGACCAGATACTTTTCACCTTCTTGGAACCGGATTCCATATAGGCTTTTTCCACTGCGGACAATCAGATGCTGTGTCATTGGCCCTTTCCAGGTGTTCTCGACTTCAAACACATTAATCCATACCGAACCATTGTCCGTAACCTTCGTGACTTTTCCGATAAAGACGGTCGTCGCTCGCTCTAGTTCCTGACGTGGACTGCCCTGTTCTCTACATTTGTAGGCCAACGCAGCTTGTCCTAATAGTCCGTTCAAAAAACAGGCAAAGAACAACCCTAGAGCGAGAACCCGTTTTGATATTTTCATTTTCATCATGCCTCTCCTCTTCGTCGTCTTGGGGCCTTTGCCGGTCGATTCCTTATTTCCTGAACATACCCTCACTCAACTCGCCAAAGGTTCGTCACTGATGAAACGTACTGATACACATTAGTTCAACAGGTAACGCATAAAATTATTGAATAATCCCTCAAGAAAGGCCCCCTGAAAGCGTAAGTAAAGTGGTACCAGTAGAAAAAATCAATCTGCTTTTGAGAGTTTTGATTATTGAATGCCTTAGCTTCAATAAATTTGTGATAACTGACCGGCATGTAAAATATGAAAAAAGCCCAACCATTTCTGGTCAGGCTCAATGCTCCCCTACCCTCGTTCTCGGCTTCACCTCCACCGCCGCCACCTCTTTGGCTAACGGAAAGGCGGGAGCTAACTCAATATTTCTATCGCCTAGGGTGGTATTTTTGTACCCTCCTATTTAATAAACACATTAAAGAGAGAAAAGAGGGTTGCACTTTTGCACCCCTGAAAGCCGAATTAATAATGGTTTCAATGCCCTCCATTCCGGTCACAGTTAGGTCACAGATTCGTGCGAAACACTACGAAACCATCTGGCAAAAATCTAAGCTAAATTGAGAAAACGGAGTGCGAATCAAGTAAATTTTTACATTCTTAACAATCTCTTTGCCTGCTCTTAACCACTTATTTTTGATTTTGTGCGTTAATAGAGTTGCGGTTTGAGCCGCTCAGAATAGATTCAGGAGATTTTGTTTTATGCACAAGTTAATCGAATTCGTGTTGATATTTGTTTTTGCAACCACCGGCGTTTCAACCCCCATCAGTTTGACGGATGATAGCGCCAGTCAAGCGCGGGCTCAGGAATTGCTCACCGAAGCGCGTAACGCCCTGGGCGGCGAAGCCAAACTGAAAGCCGTTCTCAGTCTATCGTGTTCGGGAAAATTTCGCCGCCTTATTGCTCCGAATGCGCCGGAAATGGATGGCGATTTTGAGATGGAATTCCTGCTCCCCGATAAATACAAACGCACCGACAACCTGACGATGCTGGGCGGGGCGGCGCAAATCACCATCGGAACGGGTTTCAATGGCGATCAACTCTTAGAGGAACA
>JBIOWC010000159.1:0-2440 GCA_044868105.1 Blastocatellia bacterium | reverse complement strand
CTGATACTGAGTTGCCGTTTCACCTTTTCGCGGTTGCCGCGCGATGAGCAGGTCATAGACCTGGCGCGCCGAATCTTCAATCTCTTTACCTGCGGGTAACTGATAACTATTCAAGGAAGCGCGCGTGACCGTCCACAACCAACTCTGTTTTTCGCCGAGGGCAAATTCCACCAGCACGGTCTGCTCATCGAGCAACTCTTGAATGGCTTTGGCCGACAGCGGCTGCGGTTGCGTCAGCGCCGCATAACGCGGACTGTTTTGGCGAATCTGCACTTCGACATCGCGCAGGCGCGCCGTCAGTTGGCTCATCTCCTGGTCAAAGGCGGCGGCTTGCCCCTGGGTGCGTTTGTCATTGAGCAGGCGCGAGCGGGCAGCGGCTTTGGCGTTGAGTTGTTGTTGCAGGGCGCGTTCCTGTTCCAGAAGGTTATTAGCCACCCCCTGGCGAATGTCGGCGTGCGCTTCCGAGAGCAAATCGAGCAGGGAGCGCGCCCGGGCGCGTTCGCTGACTTGCAAGGCGAGGGCGTCGAAGCCGGCTGCCGGATTTTGTTGATGCAAGTGCATCAAGAGGTCAATGTAGAGGGCAAAGCTCGATTGGGCGGAAGAGAAGATGGAATCGCGCAGTTGTTGAGAGATGACATTCGAGCGCAGGGATTCCTGAATGTCGAGGGATTGTTCGATTTGTCGGCGAGCCTCCTCGAGATGGCCAAGCGCCAGGTTGACCTGCGCCAGACTGTGCAGGGCTTTGGCTTCTCTGCCGCGTTCCTGAGTTGAACGAAAAAGTTGCAGCGACTCATCGAGCAATCGCAAAGCCTTTTGATGTTCTCCCGATAAATAAGCGACCTCGCCAATCATCTTCAAGGCGTCGCCTTCGCCTCTGCGGTTGCCGATTGTGCGGCAGAGTTTGAGCGACTGTTCATAGTAATCGAGCGCCTTTTGTCGGTCATTCACTTCAAGATGCGCTTTGCCGAGAGCCCAGAGGACAAAGGCCTCCACATCGCTCATATCATTTTCGTGAGAAACGGTCAGGGCACGCTGATAATACGCCAGGCTTTTCTGTTTATCGCCCAGTTCATGATGAATCAGGCCGAGCGCGGCAAGGATAGTAGATTCCGCATAAGCGTCGCCGAACGATGCAATGGTGGGCAAGGATTCTTCGAAATAGGACAGTGCGTTTTGCAATTCACCGATGTCCAAAAGCGTTAATCCGATACTGTAAAGGCAAAGGGTTTCCCCATACTTCTTTGACAAACTCTTCATGATTTGGCGCGCTTGATTGAACGCATCGAGCGCCTTTTGATATTCGCCCGCGCCACGATAAATGAGCCCGAATCCCTGTATCAAGCCGGCTTCCTTATAGCGGTCGCCGAGTTGTCGAGCGAGGTCACTTGCCTGTTTGAAATATTCCAGTGCCTTTGATATGTCGCCCAGATTGCGGTATTGACCGCCGAGGTAGTCCAGCATTCGCAGTTCGCTGTTGCGGTCACCGAGTTGACGCCAGAGCGTGAGCGCCTCTTCGTATTTGGCGATACCGGCGAGCCACTCCTCTTTAGCTGAAGTCGTGTCGCTAATTAAAACTCGACCCTGATTTTCTACGTTTTCGGCGGTAACACGCAGTCGGTCTTCGGCGTTTGCCGGGCGTATTTCGACGACCTTCACTTCATAGCGCTCGGCTTTTGCCGCATGCTCTTTTAAACGAATCTCCAGTCGGTAATCGCCGGACGCTTCGGCAACGAACGAGAGAAATTGCTGTGCTCCCCCTGTAGGAATGCTATAGATGTTGATGCCCGTTGCTGCGCCCGGCGCAAACAGTTGTGCGCGAACCGAGGTAAATTGAGAGTTTTCATCCGAACCCTGTGGGGTGACGAATAGACGCAGATAGGTTCCGGTGGCGAGGGCGATTTTATAAAGGTGAATGTCGCCCGCCGGTAACTCACGTACAACGGGCGCGTTCAGTAAAAGTTCGCGCGCTGCTTCTTGCTGGTTTCTGCTTTCCGTTGCCTGTGCGCCGGTCAGGGTCAAGCCAAGGTTGAAGAGAAAAAGCATCAGCAGGAAATTTACATATCGGTTGCGAAGGCGCCGCGATGGGATAAAAAACCGCATGGTCATCATACCTCTTTACGCGATACTTGAATTGATATCGAATCCAGTGAGGGAAACCGTGGCGCGCATTTTAATCACCGCGTCAACCGTCTGCAAGCTTTCTACACCTCTCAACCTTGCAAAATCTAGGGATTGAATTTTAAGAGATGCCGACGGTCAGGAAAATGCGACACCTCACCACAGTTTCATGTGTCAAAAAGCAAAAATCATGTCGCAAAATTTTTTGAGGATATTGAAATGCCAGCGTTTTCCAGTCTTTTATAGCGGTTTGCAGATGCGTACGACCGCCAAGTTAAAACTACTTATCACTGGGAGCGCGTAGTCCTAAGGTCCGCTGACT
>JBIOWC010000158.1:0-9011 GCA_044868105.1 Blastocatellia bacterium | reverse complement strand
AGCTTTCGGGTTGCAAAAGCAAATTTCTCACTCAGCACACAAAGATCACAAAGGACACAATAAAAATGCTGTTTGATGGCTGACCGTATGCTTACCGACTGCCTTCGATGGCGACAATGAAATCCATCTTTACGGCATCGGCGCGTAATTTTTTAGCGGCTTGATATTCGGGCGAATTCCAGAATTTGAGCAGCGCTTCCATGGACGTATATTTTTCAACGAGCAGAAAACCGTCGTGATTCCACTCGCCTTCAAGCAATTGGATTTTATCTTTGGTCGGTTGCGTGGCAAGCAGTTGATAACCCGCCGCCATCGCCAAGGGTCCTGCGGCCTGGCGGTAAGCCGTCATCGCTTCGGGCGGTTTGAGCCGATGCCCGCTGACTATCATATAAGCCGGAAGCTCGGCGCTTGCGGCCTCCGATTTATCGGCCAACACTTTACCGCTAGGGGTGCCAAACGTCACCGCGCCTAAGGCAAAAGCACATGCCATAGAAAGTATATAAAACCCGTATTTCATCCCTCGCTCCTTTTTGTAATTATCATACCCTTCCTCACAGTCAAACAATTGACGGCATCAATGCTTGCCCGATTTTTTTGGATCAACGGTTACCGGCAACGGTTCTGCGTCATTGCGCATTTTATAAAGCAAGTCGCTTTCAACGCCCTGCTTCGATTTTTTAATGTCGAGACCAAATAGACGCGCGACATTTTCGCCGAAGATTTTTTGTTTCACCTGGGGAGTGAGTTGTTGATACTTGTTCTTCTCAATCATCTCATCGGGAATCGTGAAGGTCTGAAAGCCTTGAATCTGCCAATGCGGTGGCCCAATAACCGGCGTGTCGGTGCCCCACAAAATATGGTCAGCGCCGAGTCCGTCCATCAGCGTTCCCATGCATTGGGCAAAGCGTTGCGGATTTGACCGCATCACCCCGGCTAAAAGCCCCATCTCCGCATAAATGTTTTTGACCTTGGCTTTTTTCGCCTGTTCGGCAAGCTCTGCTTCATAGGGGTAAGCGCTATGAAAAGCGATGAAGTTAATATCCGGGAAATCCGCGGCCGCTCGCGTCATATCTTCGGGGTGACAACCGGGTTCAAGAAATGAGCCGGGAAAGCCTTTATGCACACAGACATTTTTTACGCCATGTTTACGCAACACTTCGTAAAGTGGATAGGTCAGTTTCTCATCATTCATTCGCCAGCCGCGGGTGTCTGGTCCCGGCGGATAAAGTTTCAATCCATCTATCTTTAAATGCTCGCATTGATAGATGAGCGATTCGACAGCCGATTGCCCGTCGGGCGGGTCTACGCATCCGAGTATGCGAATGCGCGACGGAGCCATCGAACGAATAAGCGCCGCTTCCCGGGGAGGAAACAGATCAACCCCATCGAAGGCCGCTTTCATACCGAAGCTGTTAAGAAAAGCGATGTCGGTTTCACTGCGCAAGAAAAGGTCTTCGATAAACATAATGCGCCCCATATCGGCGACCGCCACGGGTTTACCGACAATGTTCTGGCGCGCTCCGGCAAGCGATTTCAAAAAGGCCTCGCCGCGTTCAGACATTCGCTTGATGCCGCCGGCGCGCCACCAGACATGGGTTTGCAAATCAATAAAAATGGGCACGCGCAGATTGGGGTCCCGGTCGGCGACCTGTTCGACGGCCAGCGCATCAATAAAGCGTTCCGGCGCAATCCGAGCCGCTTCGGATTTACGTTGCAGAAAAATTAGGCCGGCCGCGCCGCTCGCGAGTTTGAGCATTTGCCGACGCGATACTTTCGCTGTTGAGTGGTTGGATTTGTTCATCAGTTGCCTCTTCTTTCGGGTAAATCAGTTGGATTGTCTTAGACAATCTTGAGTCATCGGGTTTGTTAAAACCCATCTATATTATTCGCAAACAATCAAGGTTTGGCTTCGGATTAAACGGATGGAAAACTGTTAAAACGGAGCGTTCTTATCCGCCTAATCGGTTCTTCCGTTAAATCAGAGGATAAATCTTAAACTTCCGCGTAGCGCCCGGTTAGGCGCAGCGCAAAACCTGAATGACGACCTTAACTGAATGACAACATTTGCTGAATGACAACATTAGTTGTATGACAACATTGACTGACCGCTTAATTATTTTGACAGGATTGCCACGCCCCAGGGGCGGTCCGCGACTTTGATTTTTGCCGTCACTTGCAACGTAGTGACATCTATGACTGAAACATCATTTGATGTTCCGTTGGCAGTATAAAGGGTTTTTCCGTCCGGCGTAAGCGCAATGCCCCAGGGGCGTTCGCCAACATCAACCGAACCGACTACCTGGTCGGTCGCCGTATCCACGACCAGAACTTTGCCGAATCGTCCGGTCGTTACATAGAGATGTTTACCATCGGGAGCCACCGCGATGCCCATGGGTTTTACGCCATTGCCTTCAAAGTGAATGGTCTTGAGCAAGGTATGTTTTGCAGTGTCAATGACCGCCACGCCACTATCATTTTCAAGCGATATATAAGCGCGAGAGCCATCGGGCAAAAAGGCCGCGACTCGCGGACGGCGACCAACTTTAAGGCTGGTTACCAGCGTATTGCCGGCGGTTTCAATAACCGACACCAAGCCATTGTTTTCGGAAGTCACATAGACAAATTTGCCATCGGGGCTGATGCCTACGCCTTCGGGTTCTTCACCAACCGGAAGGCTTTTGATGATTTCGCCGCTTGTCGCATCCACAATGCTACAGACGCCCGCGTCTTCATTGGCTATGTAAAGTTTGCTGCCATCCGGGCTGATGATAAATTGTTCGGGGTCTGACCCGCCGGGTATTACTTTCAACAAAGCGTTCTTTTCGGTGTCCACAATGCCGATGCCGTCAGCCGATTTGTCAGGCGGCGGCAAGGAATCTTCATCCACCCCGGGCGGGGCAAAGGGTGAACCGCTCAAGGCAACATAAATCAGTTTGTGGTCGGGGCTGATTTGAATCCCGCGCGGGCGTTTGCCCAACTTGAGCGTCGTAATCACTTGTTGGGTTGCAGCATCAATAACGCTCAAGTCGCCCGAAGCTTCATTGGTTACATAAACCAATCTGGAAGCCTTCTTGAGTTGAGCCGTCGGATTGTTACCGCAAGATAAAAAAAACAACGCACAGATAGAAAGCGTCAGTAAGCGTAAAATGGTTTTCATAAGAGTTTCTCAAACCTGCTGCAGCATCACCTACACTGTTTATTTACGGTATAAACCGATGGCACGTTACCAAGTTGAATAATGAGTAATAGGATATTTCAAATCTTTGGTTAAACACACCCGCATTGCCCCTTCGCTTTTACGGTTTGCGTTCGCCCACCTTTGGTCACCGTGAGGGTCACCTTGTAACCTGTGGTTTCGCATTCAGAATTGTAGGGTCTGCACAGGCGAGTGACGATTTTAACGAGCACAACTTTTATGCCATCGGCTTCAAAGGTCTCCAGATAATGGCTGCCGATTCGATGCCTTTTTGAACCGCTGAAATGGGTGAGCTTAAGGTTTATATCAACGCCATCAATATTCATCCAGGTGGTTTTATTTTCAGGGTCCGACGCGAAGGTATACCCGCGCTCGCGGGTTATATGTTCAAACGAGCAACCGCACATATCTACCAAATCTTCGTTTTTGATATAGCCAATCATAGACTTTTGTGACGGCTTCGGTTGCGACTGCTGAGGCTTGGCGATGACGATAGGCAAGAACGTAAACGTCAATAAACCGCTAATCAGAAAAAGGGTAATTGATTTTCGCATGTGAGGTTATCGCTTCACTTTCTGGTTCCAAACTCGATTGCCCGGAGTGCGCATTTTCTGACTTTGCCTTTATATCGGTTATGATAAATTTCAAACCCGCCATCTTCGCATTCCATAATTATCAACACTCTGGTATTTGCCGATGGAATGGTTCTGGACGGTTTTTCATCAACCGAATAGCAACTGTCCGATTCAAAAATCGGAACACTTCGCTTTTGCGTGAGTCCGTGGGTTGGATACCGTGACAGCAATTTCAAAGGCGCGCCTCGGTTAATCAGCGTATCCATGGTTATTTTGCCAACCGGTTTAAAATTCCCTTCATCATCGTTTTGCCCGTAAGAGAAGAGGCCTTTGCCGATTTCTTTAATCTCGCCGTCGGCGTGCAAAACAAACGCTTCTTTGCTGATGTCATACAACCAAAAATCCGTTTCCGGCGATTCGCTTTCCGAAGTGATAAGCAGATAATTTTTACCCTGCGCCTGGAGGAACCCTGTAGGACGCAGATAACGGCATCTGCCGAGTATGGGGGTTTTCTTCTTCCCATAAACATCCGATACAAAATTCGTCATCCCTTCGCCTTCAAAGCCGCACCCTGTGTTGCTGGCATAAAAAACAAAGTTAGCCGACGGGTCAATGAGGGGCTCAGGAATACTGACCATACGGTGTGCGAGACGGGCGATAAAATAGCGGCGCCGGTTGATGGCAGTATAGAGATTGAAACTGCTGAGATAGTTTTTGTGTCCGTCTTCGATGGCAAAATTTTCCGTGTCGACTTTGAGTTTTACCGCTGGTTTTCCGGTTTGCGAATAAGCGGCCGATGACGAGAAGAAGAACAAGAGTGCTGATAAAATGGCCAACCCGAAAGCCTGTTGTTTTGGCATCACCCGCTCCCTTTTATTTGCCCGCCCGGTGTCGGCGCGTCTGTTTGGTGAAATAGACGCGGCCATTTTTGTAAGCCGCGAGTTGTGGTTTGACGGCTCCCCAATAAGTCAATAACTTTCCATTTCTTATTTCCAGCGAAAGCAACCGTTCACCCGGTTTATAAATTTCAAACAGATTATCTTTGCGATAGCCTTTGAAGAAAAATTGAATTTTATTTGCCGAGGTTTGAACCGCACAGAAAATTCTCATTTGTGTTTGAAACCCATCCCCGTCAAGGTCAGCGACTAACCCGCCATTCTGTTGATAAACCTTTATCGAGTAATCAATCACCATGCCGGTATTTTTACCGCCAACTTCTCCGAAGGTGTACAGGCCTTGCCAATCCACTACTTGAGCAGGTTGTTGCGCAGGGCTTGTGGTTTCACTTGCATCGCTGGTAACTGCGCTGTTCAACAAACCCGTTATCGTTAGGAAGAGGTATATCAGTAGCCGTTTATTCATGAATCTAGTTGCAGAACTTCATAGGAACCTTTGCCTGGTTTTGAAAACTATATCGTCAAGGTGCTGGTAACCTGTTAAAACTCGACTTCTACTTCTCGGTGTTCGAAGCGGGATTGCTCCAAATCGTCACCCTATTGTCATCATACCTGGCGGCGACTCACAGTTTACCATTCGGCGAGAAGACGACGCGATGAGGGTGATAGCCAACAGCTTTATCGCGCCGGTTTCGGCATCCCACAAAATAATGGTGCGATCCCAGTTGGCGCGCGCGACCAGCTTTCCATCGGGCGAAAAAGCGACCGCGTGAACTGAATCGGTGTGGCCGTTAAAGGTGCGCTGCAATGTCCAGGCTCGCAACCCGTTTGAATCTTGTTGTGACAGGCTCGGCCTACAGGTCAGTAAAATCACTGTCAGTAATCCCGTTCTATGCATTCAACACTTGTTGAAAGCCAATCCGCGCCGCCGGCCGGTTAAGAAAGCCCGAGGCGCCGCAACAGATTTTCGAAGCGCGGATCCGCGTAAAGGTTGGCGTAGGACGGTTCAACCTTAAGACCGATCAATTCACCGTGGCGGTCTTCATAGGCTACGCCCAGCCATTTAAACGCCTGCTCCTTTTCGCCCAGCCGCGCATAGGTTCTCGCCAATTCAACGGGCGACACGTAATTTTGTTTGCCCCGCTCAATCAGCACTTCGAGCCGCTTTCGATAGTATCCAATCAGCCCCGAATCCTTGTATGCGGCTTTGAATTTGGCAATCAGTTCAGGGCTATCGCCGGCCAGGGTTCTCGTTTTGATAAACTCGGCTATGGCTTCGTCATTGGCGCCCTCGGCATCAAACACTAAACCGAGGATTTCATGCGCGGGGGTGAAATTTGATTCGATTTCAAAGGTCTTTCTTAGTTCTTCGATGGCCTCGTCATACCGGTGAGCGAAAAACAATGTCATACCGATATTCATCTCGATGACCAGTGAGAGCGGGTCAAGTTCATGGGCCAGTCGAAGTTCGGTCAGGGCTTCGTCAAAGCGCCCCATCGCTGTTAAATGCATGCCATAGCGATGGTGGGCGATTGCGTAACTGGGGTTAAGTTCGATAGCTCGCCGGTATTCGTTCTCGGCGGCTGACCAGTTCCATTCATGGCGGTCGATGACAAACCCCAATGAGGTGTGGGCTTCGGCCAATTCCTCGTCTAACGCCAAAGCTTTAGTGACAGCCGCCTTGGCCGCGGGGAAGGTCTCGCTGGTCGGCGTCTTAGGACTATAGGCCGGGAATTGCAGATAGGCGTCTGCGAGCCCGGTATAAGCCAGGGCGTAGTCCGGGTCATCGTCTATCGCCTGTTGAAAAAACTCAAGCGATTTTTTAAGTCCTTCTTCATTTCGTTTGGCCAAAAAGTAGCGCCCCTTCAAATAAAGTTGATAGGCCTGGGCGTTTTCCGTATAGCGTTTCGTCAGTCGCTTGGCCTCCTCGCCATTCAATTTGATGGCCAGCGCCATGGCTACGCGCTCTGAGATGGCGTCTTGCATTTTAAAGATATCAGAGAAAGGTTGATCGAATTTATCCGCCCACAGCGGTTTCCCGTCATTTATCCGTACCAGTCTCAAGTTCATTCGCACGCGGTCACCCGCTTGCTGCAGGCTACCTTCGAGCACGGCCTCAACCTTCAATTCCCGCCCGATATCGAGTGGGTCCCGATCGACATTCGTGTACTTGTGAATGACGCTGGTTGGCAGCACGGTAATCTTTTCCAGGCGGCTCAGCCGAGTTATTAAGGTGTCGGCCATCCCCAACCCGAGGTAATCATTGCTGCTGTCTTGAACCAGCGGCTTGAACGGCAGCACGGCAAGCGACCTGACGGTTGGGTTTGCCGGGGTCGCCGGCTTCGTCACGACGAGGTAGTAAACTAAGAGTACAGCTACAACGCCCAGCGCTACGGCAACTGGCAAGACCTTTGTTTTGCTCCTTGGCTGGTGCTGAGTCTTTTCGGGAATGAGTGCCGTGGTGAGCGTGTCTTGCGGAATGTCCCTGCCCGACTCGAACTGCTCTTCCTCTTCTTGAATAACCACGTACGAGGTCGTGTGCTTTTCAAGCACCAGTTGGTTTGCCGGTTCTTCGCTCTCGCGGATGCCTGCGGCAAAGCGGTACCCCCGCCGCGGGACGGTTTCGATGTATTGCTCGCCATCCTCTGATTGACCGAGCGCCTTGCGCAACTTGAAGATCGTCACCTTCAGGTTGCCCTCCTCGACAAAGCTCTCCGGCCAGACCTTATTCATCAGGACATCCCGTTCGATGAGGTGTCCGCGACTTTGGACCAGCACCAGAAGGGTATCAAAGGCTTTCGGGGTCAAGGGGACAGGACGGCCGTCGCGCAGCAGGACGCGTTCTGCCGCATCCACGCGGAAAGGGCCAAAGTCATAAAATCGCATGCTTTAACTCCTCCAGGCTCGAATTAACCATTGATTAACCATGAAATAACCATTTGTAAATGACTTTATAACCGCCCTCAGAGTAGTGTCGGTGGCGTTGATAGCAGAGCGGATGTGGTGTTTAACACCCATTCGCACGGCGCTGATTCTAATCGAAGGTATCCGACAGAGTAAAGAGTTTGGTGACCGCCATGAAGACAATCAAACGAACCGAATTAATCGTGAAGACCCATGAGGTGCTGATTGTGCGCGGCAAGCGCGGCACCGAAGGGTGGTGCCCCCGGTGCGGCCGCCAGGTCATGATGGTGGCCTTCGACGGGGAATTATTGGGCGATATACCGGTTCAGCCAACGGCTAGCGGTTCAGAAACTGCCAAATTCCACCTGATTGATGTCGGCGATGGTCAAACGTTTCTCTGCCTCAACTCAATTCTGGAATCAAATTAAAAGGAGATAAAAATGACGAAGATGAAGTTCAACCAAATTAAACTTTGCAGCCTTAGACTCGGCAAGGGGGTACAAAGGCTGTTGTTTCTGACCTTGCTTATTGCGTCGGTCGGTGTCATCGCAAAGGCCCAGTCGAGTGAGATGCGCAGCGGGCTGGAAACCTTAAAGACGCCGAAAGCCAGGGGCGAGGCGAAGAGCCTGGCGAGCGAATCGGCCCCCATCCTCAATCAATCCATCGAACCCGCGGCAACCACCGTGAAGGGCAAGGTGGAGGGGACGTGGCTGTTTACAGGCACCCTCAGCGATGGCCCTCCGGGTTTCCCATTTAAATCGTTAATAACCTTTGCACCGGGCAGATCGGATACGGAAGGCTCGCTCATTCGCACAAATAACGTTGATTTAATCGCCCCGCTGTCGGGCACAACCGCTCAAGGAGCCTGGCAAAAGACCGGCCCTCGCAACTTCGCCGCGACGGCTCAGGCCTTCCTCTTTGACGCCACCAGCGGATTTTTACCGGCCGGCATGATTACCATCAAAGACACTCTCACCCTGCTGAATGATGATTTATTGACCCTTGCCTCGCACATCGAAGTATTCGATTTCGATGGCAATCTGCTTTTCGCGTTTGATGCAACCGCACAAGGAACCCGCCTCCGGCCGTAAATTGTGGATGGGCCGATCACCGAAATCCAGACGGCTCAAGGCCGATTGCTGGATGCCCAGTTAAAACGAAATAGTAAGCTTGAACAAGAGTTTAAGCTTACTATTTCGTTTTCGACCCGGGCAGCGGGGTAATCCTGTATTGCGGAGCTGCGGTCAGTTTGATTGCCGCTCACGGGTCGCTTTTTATTGCCGGTTCAAGCCGAATCAAGCGAATGCGCTCAGGGTACTGTTCGACCAGGCGCTGGGGTTCACCGCCGCGCTTGAAGCGAAAGTCGCAGTGCGCGGCGCCGAGGGCAAGCGAGCCGGTTCGTCTAAGTCCCTGCCCTCCTTTATCGCTCATCACATCGTC
>JBIOWC010000157.1:0-25191 GCA_044868105.1 Blastocatellia bacterium | reverse complement strand
GAGGTCTATCGCGTCGGCGGCGCGCAAGCCATTGCGGCGCTCGCTTTCGGCACCGAAACCATCGCTCGTGTGGATAAAATCACCGGACCGGGAAACCTCTACGTCGCGATTGCTAAAAAATTGGTTTACGGCGCGGTCGGCATTGATTCAATTGCCGGACCGAGTGAGGTCATCGTTCTCGCAGACCAGTTCGCCAATCCGAAGTTCATCGCCGCAGATTTACTTGCGCAAGCCGAACATGACGAAGAAGCATCTGCAATCTGTGTGACAACCAGCCGAGAGCTGGCGCAAAGCGTCGTGCGCGAAATTGAATTGCAACTGGCGCAACTGGAACGCCGCGAGATTGCCGCAAAATCCCTCAAAAATTACGGCGCGATTTTCGTGGTTGATTCGATAGAAGAAGGTTGCGAGTTAATTAATCAACTGGCGCCCGAACATCTTGAACTGATGACCGCCGACAATGAAGGCGCCGCCGCCGGAATTGAAAATGCCGGCGCGCTATTTTTTGGCGACTGGTCATCGGAACCCGTCGGCGATTATTTCGCCGGGCCCAATCATGTTCTGCCAACCGTCGGCACGGCGCGATTTTCATCCCCGCTCGGCGTTTATGATTTCGTCAAACGCCAATCGGTTATTGAATACACCGAAGCCGCCATTAAAAAAAATGCCGAGGCGATTGCCGCGATGGCCGATGCGGAAGGACTGACGGCGCACAAACGCGCCGTTTTACAACGCGTCGAAGGCACAAATATAAAAAGGGGAGAAGGGGAGCAAGAGCAAACGGGAGAGAACGCACCAATTATTGATGCACCGTCTACCACCAGGGACAAAGGGCAAAGGACTAAGGAGGCTTTGACGAAAGTCAAAGACGCGGTGCGCGCCATCACCGCCTATACGCTGGCGCCCTATCGAGCCAACATCAAAATCAATCAAAATGAAAACCCGTACGATATGCCTGAAGAGATTAAGCAGGAAGTCGAACGGCGGTTGAAGGCGCGAGCCTGGTCGCGTTATCCCGATTTTGTTCCCGCGACTTTATTGCAAGCCCTGGCCAAACATGCGGGATGGCAGGCGGAAGGCACGCTTGCAGGCAATGGCTCGAACGAGTTGATTCAAGCAACCTTGATGGTGACGGTCAGTCAAGGGACGCGCGTGCTGATTTGCGAACCGACGTTTACGCTCTACCGCCAAATCATTACGGTGATGGGCGGCGAAGTCATTAGCGTGCCTTTGAACGACAACTTGCAATTCGATGTTGATGCGATTTACCACCAGTCGCACAACGCCGAGGTGATGATTTTATGTTCGCCGAATAACCCGACCGGTAGTCGCCTTGCCGAAGATGATTTGCGATATCTGGCAAAAAACTTCAACGGGCTGGTGGTAATTGACGAAGCGTATCAGGAATTTTCCGGCAAAACGGTGGTGCCGTTGCTGGATGAACTGGAAAACCTGATCGTCTTTAGAACTTTTTCAAAAGCCCTGGCGATGGCCGGACTCCGCGTTGGATATTTGCTCACTTCGCCTGAACTCGCCGTTGAAATTCATAAAGCGACCTTGCCATACAATCTGAATTTCTTTTCGGCAACCGCCGCCGAAGTTGCTTGCGAACATTATGAGTTGATTCAACCGGCGGTTGATAAAATCATCGGCGAACGCGCGCGCCTGTTTGCTGAGTTGCAAACCATCGAAGGGCTTGAACCCGTACCGTCCGAGGCGAATTTTATTGCGGTGAAGACGGCGATAAAACCGAAAGAACTTTTTCAGTTACTGCACGCCCGCGATATACTCGTGCGGGATGTGAGCAAGTATCCGAGGCTTGCCGATTTTATTCGAATTTCGGTTGGCACAACCGAAGAGAACGATAAATTGATTGTGGCGCTCAAAGAGATTTTTTCAACGCGCCGGTAAAGAGAGGGTTTGACTAATCGCGATATTTACAAAGCCGTGACCCGTCTGGAGAAGCAGGAGATGCCGTCTTTGGAAGCCTACCTGCGCTCCTTGTGGTCAGTGGTTGCCCAAGACCGCGACGAAGCATTAACGGCTGAAAAATTTGTTGAGTGGGTGATGACGGCCTGGGTTATGGCGCCGCCGCCTTTCAACCCGGAGTGGTTAGAGCGCCACCCGAAGTTTTCCGATGAGGCAGATTTCGAGGCCTGGGAATATTGCATTCTTTATCAAATTGCCGATTTACGCAAAATGCACGAGGCCGGTTTATTGAACGATGAATATCGCTACTTCGGGATAGATTCACCGTCGGGCTCGCGCTGGTATAACTTTGACCCGTTGACTTATCTGGAATGCGGGGTTCGCGGCGAACTTGGCGGTTACCTTGAAGACGAAGTCATCGTTCTCATCGAACCCGTCGAAGGTGAATCAGCCGATTCGCCGGTTTTTGAAGTGGCGGACTTTACCTGGGAAATGTTCATCGGCATTTTGGGGTGCGGACAAATGTATGAATAAGGTGGAAAAGGTTTATGACAAGAGTTGCAGAAAAACGCCGAACCACAAAAGAGACAGACGTTTTTATCAAACTCAATCTTGATGGCCGCGGACAGGCGAATATCAAAACCGGCATAGGCTTTCTTGACCATATGCTGGAACTTTTTGCCCGCCATGGACTGTTTGACCTGGAAGTCAGTTGCGAAGGCGATTTGCACATAGATGACCACCATTCAATCGAAGACATCGGCATCACCCTGGGGCAAGCCTTTGTTGACGCGCTCGGCGATAAAAAAGGGATTGAGCGTTATGGCGCGGCTTATGTGCCGATGGATGAAACCCTGGCGCGCACGGTGGTTGATTTAAGCGGGCGAGCTTTTTTTGTTTACCGCGTGCAAAACACCCGCGAGCGCATCGGCGATTTGTCGGTTGAACTGGTCGAACATTTCTGGCGTTCATTTGCCGGGGAAGTGAAATGCAATCTGCACACGGAAGTTTTTTACGGCGCCAACCAGCATCACATCATCGAAGCGGTCTTCAAATCGGCGGCCCGAAGCCTTTCTGCGGCAACCCGAATTTCCGAGCGCATCGAAGGCGTGTTGTCAACCAAAGGAACCCTTTAGCGGTAGCCGGTAGTTAGCCAACGGCGAAACTTGCTACCGGCCATCGGCTACCGCCCACCATTGACCGATTATGATAGCGATTATTGATTACGGAGTTGGGAATTTGCGTAGCGTCGAAAAGGCGCTGCAAGCGGTTGGCGCTGAGGCGCGTTTGACGGGCGATAAAGGCGCTATCCGTGAGGCCGAAAAATTGGTGCTGCCCGGCGTTGGCGCGTTCGGCGAATGCGCCAGCCGGCTGCGCGCCTCGGGGCTTGACGAACTGGTATTGGAAGCCGCCGCGCAACAGAAGCCGATGATTGGCTTATGCGTAGGCCTTCAACTGATGTTCGACGAAGGGCATGAGTTTGGCGTGCATAAAGGGTTAGGGCTGATGCGCGGGCGCATTGTGCGCTTTCCCGAAGGCTTGCATGTGCCGCAAATCGGTTGGAATCAGATTGAGAACCTGCAGAATCATCCGTTGCTTGAAGGGCTAAGCGAAGGGGCCTACTTTTACTTTGTGCATTCCTATTACATTGAAAGTGACGATGCGAAGGATGTGCTTGCCAAAACCGAATACGGCATACGTTATCCTTCGATTTGCGGGCGCGGTTCAATCTGCGGCGTGCAGTTCCACCCGGAAAAGAGTCAGGACGCCGGTTTGAAGTTGCTCGCCAACTTCGCGGCAATGTGACGGACGAGAGGTATCGAAAATGCTTAACAAAGAAGAGATAATTAAAGCTGCGCAAGCCATGTCCCAGGAAGAGCGATTAAATTTGCTTGGCGAAATTGCCGCTTTGGTTGATGCAGATGATTCTGCTCTTCTAGCTCAAAAAGAGTTATCCAATGAAGAGGTGATGCGCGTTGCCCAGACATTTATTGATAACCATAGAAATCTGTTACGCCGTCTTGCCGAATGACCAGAATTTATTTGAACAAAGAACAGGGTATTCTGCTTCACCAAAAGTTGATTGAAGCTTTTGGCGGAATGCCTGGCCTACGGGATGCGGCGTTGCTTGAATCGGCAATCGGTAGATATCGAAGCGGCTATTATCAAGACGAAATTGAAGAAGCCGCCGCTTTAATGGAATCCTTGCTGATCAACCACCCATTCTTAGATGGCAATAAAAGAATCGCGATAGCGGCGGCTTTCACATCGCTGATGATAAATGGTTATGCAATCCAATTGAATGAACCGGAGGCCTATAAATTTATTATCACCTCGCTGGAATCCAACATTGTTTCAAAAGAAAAACTTGATACCTGGATTCGAGAAAAATTGAGTTCCAGTGAGATAGAAAGATGAAGCAGTAATTTTTATCGAAACTCATTATGCAAATTATTCCGGCAATCGATTTGAAAAACGGCAAGTGTGTTCGCCTCGTCGAAGGACGCGAAGCGAGCGCCAAAGTTTATGACCGCAATCCCCTTGAGGTGGCGCGCGCCTATGAACGAGATGGCGCAAGCCTCATACACATCATTGATCTGGATGGCGCGTTTTTAGGCGCGACCTCGGAAAATCAAAAAATCATTCGGCAAATTACCAGAGAAATCTCCGTGCCGGTTGAAGTCGGCGGCGGCGTGCGGTCGCTCGCGGATGTTGAAAATTTAATTGCCAATATCGGCGCGCGCTTTGTCATCATCGGCACGCTTGCCGTTGAACAACCCGACCTCGTTCGTGAGGCGGTCGAGCGATTCGGCGAGGCCATCGTTATCGGTATTGACGCGCGGGGGAGGGAAGTCGCCACGCGAGGCTGGACCAATGCGACGACGATTGATGCGCTTGAACTCGCCAAACAGATGACCGCGCTTGGCGTGCGGCGCCTCATTTACACGGACATCACGCGGGACGGCAAACTCGAAGGCGTCAATGTCGAACTGACGCAAGCGGTCGCCAAAGCGTCGGGGGCGCGCGTCACCGCTTCGGGCGGTGTTGCTTCGCTTGATGACCTTCGCCGTTTATGCGCCGTCGAACCGGACGGGGTTGAGGCGGTGATTATCGGCAAAGCGCTTTACGAAAATCGCTTGACGGTGAAAGGCGCGCTGGCAACCGTCAAGCAAGTTCAGTTGCAGACCAGTTATGACCACATCGCCGAAGCCTATGTTGAACACATCTTCAACGAACTCGACCACAAGCCGTTTGACCGCCAGTTGCTCAACCGCTTTGCCGAGAGCCTGCAAGCGGCGGAACGGGTTTGTGATTTGGGATGCGGCCCCGGTCACGTGGCGCGATATCTTTATGAACGCGGCGTGAAAGTTTGTGGCCTGGACATTTCGCAAGGAATGGTTGAACAGGCGCGAAGCTTAAATCCCGAAATCAATTTTGAGCAAGGCGATATGCTGGCGCTCGGTGTTAAAGACGAATCCTTTGACGGCCTCACGGCCTTTTATTCGATTGTCAATCTGGCGCGTGAAGATGTCGCCACGGCTTTTGGTGAAATGCGACGCGTGCTCAAGCCCGGCGGTCGGCTTTTGCTGGCCTTTCATATCGGCGATGACATGCTGCACGTTGATGAGTTATGGGATAAACCAATCAATCTGGATTTTTATCTGTTCACTTCGGATGAAGTAAAAGGCTATCTTGAAGCCGCCGGGCTGGTGGTTGAAGAGACGCACGAACGAGAGCCTTACCCGGAGGTCGAATATCCAAGTCGCCGCGCTTATCTGTTGGCAAGAAGACCGGAGTAGAAAAAATTATGCTGGCAAAAAGAATCATTCCTTGTCTTGATGTCGATGCCGGGCGCGTCGTCAAAGGCATTCGCTTTGTGGATTTGATTGACGCGGGCGACCCGGTCGAACAAGCAAAACGCTATGACCGCGAAGGCGCCGATGAACTGGTATTTTTAGATATCACGGCTTCGTCCGACAGTCGCGATATTGTGCGCGACATGGTGCGCCGCGTCGCCGATTCTGTTTTCATTCCGTTTACGGTGGGCGGCGGCATTCGCAGCGTCGAGGATATGCGCGAGATGCTGGCCTCGGGCGCCGATAAAGTTTCGGTCAACACGGCGGCAATCCATCAGCCGGCCATCATTACTGAGGGCGCCAGGGCTTTCGGTTCACAAGCCGTCGTCGTGGCGATTGATGCGCGAAGCGTAAAGCAGGAGTTAGAAAATCCGCAATCGGCTCGCTGGGAAGTGTACACCCACGGCGGGCGTACGCCTGCCGGGCTTGATGCAGTCGAGTGGGCCAGGCGCGTTGAAGCGTTGGGCGCCGGAGAAATTTTGCTTACCAGCATGGACGCCGATGGAACCAAAGACGGTTATGACCTTGAACTCACGCGGGCGATTAGCGAAGCAGTTTCGATTCCGGTGATTGCTTCGGGCGGTGCCGGCAAACTCGAACATTTGTATGAAGCGTTCAACGAAGGAAAGGCCTCGGCGGTGCTTGCCGCCTCCATCTTTCATTTTGGCGAATTTACCATTGGTGAAGCGAAATATTTTTTGCGCCAGCGCGGCTTGCCGGTTCGCTAGGTTCAGGTTAAAGCTAAACCCCTTCAAAACGGGAGGGCGGACGTAGGACTCCGCCCTTTTACCTGCCCATTCAGTTAAGCAATCTCGGTTTTACCCTTGAGCCATCTGCGCGCCGAGTGAAAATACTATTTCAGTTGAATGCCGTTACGGTTATTTCAGGTCAAGCGCCATAATCGTCTTGCGGTCTCGTATATACAACTTTGTTCCGGCCAGGGTCGGCGGTGTCCAGGCGGTTTTCGTGAGTAATTCAACCTTTGAAAGGATCTTCAAGCCGTCTTTTTCCGGGGTCGCTAACGCGAGATTGCCATCTTCATCGAGCATGATGAAGCGCCCGTCAGCATAAATGAAAGAGGCTTTTGCCAGAACGCGAACTTGCCAGAGAATTTGCCCTGACTTGATATCCACAGCCGTAAAGGGGGCGGGGCCGAAATCACCGCTTGAGGCATAGACAATATCGCCGATGCGCATGGCGTTGGTCATATGAACGCGCAGACGGGGTTGATACCAAACCTCTTCAACGGTCGTTTTATCGCCCGTCCGGGTTAATTTGAGGCCGCGGCTGCCACTATCGTAGGCCGACGAGCAGAACAAGATATTGTCGTTTCCCCAAACCGGCGTGCTGACATTGGTTTTGGTGCGGTTCTTGTGCGCGTAGCTCCATAACAATTCGCCGTTATTCGGGTCAATGCCGATGACGGCTTCTTCCATCATCAAGACCACCTGATCTTGTCCATCAACCTTAATTAAAAGCGGCGAGGCGTACGAGATTTTGAAGTTCTGTTTTTTCCAGACCACCGCGCCATCTTTTTGATTGAAAGCGATGATTGATCCGTCGGGTGCGCCGACCGGAACGATGATGGTGTTTTTATAAGCCAGGGGGCTCGATGCATAATATTCGTCCTGAACATAACCGTTGAATTCTTTGAATAGGTCATGCGCCCAGACCACCTTGCCATTGCGCTTGTCGAGACAGTGAAATTTTCCGGTCGCCCCGGCCGTATAAATCAGATTGCCGATGATTAAAGGAGTCGCGCGGGGGCCCGGCGCATTGCTCATTTTATTGGTAATCGGGGCTTGATAAGCATATTCCCAAAGGGTTTTTCCCGATTTCCCGTCCATCGCAATAACGATCTCGCGCTCGTCCTTTTGGTACATCGAGTAGAGCACGCTGCCATCAACCGAAATTGCCGAATAGCCTTCACCCATATCTCGCACCCAAAGCCGGCGCGGCCCATTAGCCGACCACGAAGGCGCCAGTCCCTTTACGTCGGAAGTGAAGTCGCGATGGGCGCCGCCCCATTGTTTCCAGTCATTGGATTGAGCCAATGAATAGCCATTGAAGATCAACAATAAAACCAGGACGCTACAGAAGAGAACGATCCGTTTTGCCATAACTCTAATTCCTTAAGGTCTACGATGGTTGACGAGAAGTGAGGTGACCAGGCTCACCATAAATTAAAGCTCGTTTTAGTGAGATAGTCGCGAGGCTGGGAATTAGGAGAGAAAAACCGTGGGGATGATTTTTCCCTCCTAACTCATGGCTAAACGGAAAGTTGGTTGAGAAAGTTACAGGATTTTACATTTGCACGGCGACTTGTATGGGCGCGCTCAATTGCACCGTTCCCCAATTGATTTTCAAGGTCACATTTTTAATGTTCTCTTTTGAGGGGGTTAAAACGACGGTGAGCTTATCGGCTGATTCCGTCACTTTTTCAAATTGAATCGGAATGGAAAAATCAACCGGCGCTTTGTCAATTGCAAAGGCATCGAGACCGGCTTTGCGAGCTTTCACCGGGTCAATGAAGGCCAGATTCCAGGTCGCCCCATCGGCTGAACGGCTCACCCCTAAGTAGTAGAAACCCGGAGCGACATCTTTGCCGTTAATCTTCAAGGGAAAGGCGGTGTCGAGCGAGGTCCAGAAATTATTGCCGAACCGCCAGGTCTTGCCTTTGGTCATAAGGTCAAGCCCCGCGTCATACTCTTTTTTCCAGGCCGGGCGACCAAAGTCAATCGCCAGTTGGCCGACGGGCACATTCTTGACCGTGTGCCAATAGAGCACTCTGGTATTCCCGCGTTCATCAGGTGTGGCGCTGCCGAATGCTTGTACTTCAGGTTTACTGTTTTGCGCCAAAGCTGAAACCGCGCAAAAGGCAACAACAAAAACGAAACTGAGAAATTTCACTGTTTATCCTCCATCTTGTTTTGAAATAAATTGACTGAAAATTTGGTTTGCCGGGAAAGTGTTTACCCCAACCTCATCGGGTTCCGCTATCAAACACTTATCACGAATGGGAAAATTTCAGCGACCACGATTTTATTCCGCGCGCCTGCATTTTTACATCTTTTTACAACTTTGCCTGCGGGGTTATCCATTTTGTGGTTGATTGCGGGTTTTTTGTATAGCCGCCATTCTGGCTTCATGCTCTTTGCGAAGTTCTGTTAAAAACTCTTCGCGTTGACGTTCAGCTTTGGCGGTTTTGCGCGTTCTATCGGTTAAATAGCGCTGCCCTTTGATGGCTGAATTTTGTAAAGCGTCCGCCCAGCCGCGAAGTTGGCGTGAAATAATTTCAGCCTGGGTTTTGAGATTGGCAACCTGCGGTTTGAGATTGTCAAAATGCGGGATTTTTTCAAATAGACCCAACATGGAACGGCACTCACCGGACGACCCTCTGGCGATGTAGAGAAAAGTTAAAAGCTCTGGTGTGGTGCCGCGCTCAAATCCTTCGGCAATATTGTTGGAGATGGAAACCGAAGCGCGTTCGAGTTGGTCGCGCAGGCTGTAATGATTCTTAAAATCGGGCGTTGCGGTTAAAGCGTAGACGGCAACAGAAAAATCTATCGCGGCTTGCCAGACCGGCAGGTCTTCAAATCGGTTGTATTTCATGGTCAATATTCTCCCAGAGAATTGCAAGGTTTGGGCTGAAAGATTTAATTTCAAATTTGAAATTTCAAATCTGAAATCTCAAATCGGGATTTTCAAATCTAAAATTTGAAATCTCAAATCTGAAATCTCAAATCTGAAATTTCAAATTGATATCTAAAGTTTGAAATCGAGTATTTTTCTGCGCATGATGATAATCCCATGCGGGATAATTACCCGGGTTCAAGAATTTGAAATTGGAGATTTGAGATTGGAAAACTCTGTCCGCAGATTGGCACTTCCAATTTAGTACTGGAAATCGAAAATTTCAAATATTAGATTTCAAATTTCAAATTTCAGATTTGAGATTTCTAATTTCAGATTTGAGATTTCAAATTTTAGATTTGAAAATCCCGATTTGAGATTTCAGATTTGAAATTTCAAATTTCAGATTTGAGATTTCTAATTTCAAATCTAATCATTCTATTGAAGAGCAACCGTTATGAAGGACAATCTTCTCAACTCACTAACATTCAATAACCAAGGGTTATTGCCGGCGATTGTTCAAGATGCGGCGACCGGCGAGGTCTTGATGATGGCCTATATGAATGCCGAGTCGCTGGCGAAAACCTTAGCGACACAGGAGACCTGGTTTTGGAGTCGCTCGCGCGCCGAACTTTGGCATAAAGGGGCGACTTCCGGCAATACGCAACGGGTCGTTTCCATCGCCGTTGATTGCGATGGCGATACGTTATTAATCAAAGTCGAACCGCGTGGTCCGGCTTGCCACACCGGTGAACGCAGTTGTTTTTTTAGGGAACTCTCGGCCGCTGTAGACGGCTGACTTAGACGCCGCGAAAACGATAAAGGTCCGTCGAGGTGACGGCTACGCCTAAGAGCTTCATATAGAAAAATAGTTGATGTTTATGATTGATGAGATGTTCGAGATTGCCAAGCAGCAAGGTCAAACCCGATTCGCCTTCCGGAACAAAAACCGTAGGAATTTGGCGCGCCAGATCCTTATCACTTAAAAGGGCAAAGCCTGCTTCAAGATAAACCTGATAGTCGCGCAATCGATCGCGGGCCTCGTCCGAATTACAACGATGATTGACCGGCAAGGCGCGCAAATTTTTGAAGTGCGCCAGTTCATCGCGGCGCAGGGCATAGAGCACGGCGCAAAATCCCGCGACGCATTCGAGCAGATGACCGAGCAACTCGCTTAAAGAGTAAGAATTTTCGCGCGGTCGCCAGTCGAGTTTATCTGCCGGAATAAGGGCGAGCAGATGTTGGGTGCGCTCAAGTTGTTCAAGCAACTTGTTCACTACAGCCGTTAGCAAAGGGTTCGTTGAATTCATTGGCTTTAGTTTGGGTTACCTCTGATAAATTGTTTGACATTACATATTGCCAAATCGAACTTTGTAGCCTATTTTTAATTGCATCGCTCATCCGAACATTTTGGAGTACCTTTTATGAAAATCAAACTCATTGCTATCTTTTTTGCCGGATTATCCCTGATTTTATTCACTACGAGAACTTCAGCAGTAGCAGTACAGGATAATGCGCAATCGGCCCTGACCATTCTTCCGGCGGGCACCGTAAATGTCGCGCCCAATCAACCCGCGGTGTTGCCCGATTCGACGCACGGTATTATCAATGCGCTCTGCGATGTGAAGTTGAATATCGTCAGTTGTCCGTTCTTTCCCAATGCCGGCGCTATCACCTGTGATTCAAACGGTGATGGCGTTGATGAAGTCATCATCCTCCTTAAAGACATTACCATTATCAACAGCCTGCTCACCCAGGTGACGATTCCGGCACTTGGGCCGCAACTGCCGGGCACCGCTTTTCCGCTCGCTTGTTGCGGCGGCGAAGCCAGTTTGACGCTGGTGAAAAAAATCGGCGCCGGCGATGATAACATCTTCGGTGAATTCACCCAGAGAACCACCTGCCCGATTGATCTGGGGGTGCGCGCGCCGGTGGTGATTTCGGCTTCTCCTTCGGCTGGCAATTGCGCCATCGAGCAGAATATTCAGATACCCGGCTCCTGTTTTACACTGCCGTTTATCGCTTCAAAGGATGCCTCAGGCAACCCCATCTATTTACCCGGCACGAGCGTAAATGTAGAAGCGGTCTATGCGGTTGAAGTCGGCAATCCCGCCAATGTGATTCAAGCCAAACGCTTCGTCATTCTCACGCACAATATGATTGATGCGCTCTTTGCATTTGGCGACGCGAATGCGGGAAAGACCTTTTTGATTTATGTGACGGGACCAAACGGCACGAGCCGCAATTTAACCGTCAGACCGCAGGGCACGCCGGCCAGTTGTCCGCTCGGCAATGAGCAGGGCATTCAAGTCACTTTCTCTTGCGATCGGAAGCCCGGGTCGGGCGGCGATTCCGCGCCGGTCTCTTTCCCGGCGGCTCAGGTTCACAGTTGCAAGCTTGAGCGCAATGAAGCGGGGGCTTTCAGTTTAACGCTGACCGGCAAGCGCATCAGCCCGGATGCAAAGATCACCGTGGGCGGTCTGACGCCCAAAAAAGTAAAGCTCAAAACCCCGGATGACAGTAATGCAGGTTTTTATACGAAAGCCATTCTGAAAGGGCGATTTTGTAACGGGCTGCCCGGCGTTGTTTTTGTCGAAAACCCTGGGGAACTTCGCAGTCCGGCTTTCCAATGCGCCGACGTTTGTAATGTTCCTTAATGAACGTCCGGTGCCGGCAGATTTTCAGAGATTAAGCTCGCGCCTGCATTGACTCGCTAAAGACGACAGGGTAATTGAAGTCCAAGCAGTGAACGCGCACTAATATCAAGCCCGGTCGAAAGGTCGGGCTTTTTTCTTGGTTGGTTTATAGATTTACATTTGGGATGCGTCGGTACAAAAAATGTCAAAATTCAGTTTTATATGCACATGCATATAATTCAAAGTTAAATCGCTAGGACTGAGGTAAAGCTATGGCCATTATTTTTGAGCTTTGGGCGGAGTGTAATAACAGAGAGGAAATCCAAAGGCTTAGAGACCATTTCACTGACTTCAAGTGCACTCTACAAGGTGGACTACCTATCCTTTTTCAGGCTGAACTGGTTGAACAGCATCCGCATACACCAGGTCTTCGGGTATGGTCGCCGCACCTCGGTAGGCACGGAATCTCTTCCGTCGAGGATGCTGTTAAGATGTCAGAAGCGGGATTATATCTTTACCATCACCTGTTAACTGCATCCAATTTTCTTTTCGCCAGAGTTGCTATTGAGGCAGAAAATATTCCAATGCGAGAATTGAGTGATTATATTAGTACCTATCCTGATGGACAGCGCGATCTGGGCCTGTCGTGTGTTATCCATAATGACCTGTTAAAACAAATGGAAGGTATTGGGGGCTTCCGTGAATTTCGAGTTGGATATAGCTGGACCAACTATCGGGGTGAAGCATATTATCCGCTCAATAGCCGTGTATTTCTTTCACGGCTAAGATCTGAGTTGTTCGCGATCTGACAATGGCCTGCAGCGGAGCGGCGGAAGCGGATTCTGAATGGTTTCTTCCAGTGTTACGCCGCCGCCCGGTCAACTGGGGCGTTCGGCGGCTATACCTACCTGTTGTCTATATTCCTCTACCTTCAAGATGCAAGCGCTCGGTCTCTTTATATTCCCCTTGACAATCTGGGGGAGCGTCACTACACTCTGCCCTAGATAGTCTGGGGAGGCTTGACCATGGCAAAAGACCGAACGGATTTGCTGCAAGGCACACTGGAGTTATTGATTCTGAAAACGCTGGCGCGTGAATCAATGCACGGCTACGGCATCGTGCAACGGATACACGAAATTGCCGAGGATTTGCTCAGGGTTGAAGATGGCTCGCTTTATCCCGCGCTGTACCGCATGGAAGAGCGGGGCTGGATTAGTTCCGAATGGGGACTTTCGGAGAACAACCGGCGCGCCAAGTTCTATAAACTGACGCGGGCGGGACGAAAACAGCTGGAAGCCGAACGCGCCAACTGGGAACGCATCTCTCAAGCGATTACCAGAATTTTGCAAACCGCTTGATGAGGGCAAAAAATGGAAGACGTTATGGCGCGTTTATTGAGGTGTTTGGACCGCAAAAACCTTCACCGAGAAGTCGAAGAAGAGTTGCATTTTCACCTTGAACTGCAGATTCAAGAGCATCTTCGACAAGGTCGGACTTTAGAAGAAGCAAAAGACGAGGCCTTCAAACGCTTCGGCAATGTCGAGCGAGTTAAAAATCAGTGTGTGATTATAAGCAGAAGGAGCCAGCCTTTCATGCGGGCGCTGAAATCTTTTCTCATCGTCGTTTTCCTGGTCGGTGTTCTGGCACGCATTTTTAGCGCGGATATTTATGGCCGGCAGATTGGTAATATGCTGATGGTGATCGCCGCTTTTAGTCGTTTGTTGCTTTATGTTCGCGTTTTGAGCCTCTCAAGTTTCAGTCCAAAGAGCGAACCTTCATTGCCGTTGGGATTAAGTAGTGATGAACAACTGGCAATCGCAGTCAAAGATCGGAGAGCGTTTAGGCCCGTCGAACGTGCTACCTCCGACGAATAATCTTCAGTAAAAACTAATTCACTGTGAAGGAGATTCAAATGAAAAATTTGAAGAGTAAGTCTCAGTGTGTCTTCGCGCTCGTCGTGTTGTCTCTTTTATCAAATATCATAGTCAGCGGACAATCAATTGATCCGCGTTTTGACGAATACCTGAACGCGGCCGTCAAATTGGGACGATTCAACGGATATGTTCTAATTACGCGAGGCGGGAAAGTGGTTTTCAGCAAGGGCTACGGAATGGCTAACTTTGAAGAGGATGTTCCCAATACGCCGCAAACAAAATTCCGGCTCGCTTCCATCACCAAAAGTTTCACGGCGATGGCGGTGATGATGTTGCAGGAGAAGGGCAAGTTGAATTTGCAGGATGCAATTTGCAAACACCTGACCGATTGCCCCGAAACCTGGAAGCCGATCACCATTCGTCAATTGCTCAATCATACTTCGGGCATCTCAGACTATGTTTCGGCGCCTGATTTTATGCGGACCATTCCCTTACGATTGACGAACGATGAATTGATTGCAAGCTTCAAAAACAAGCCCCTGCTGTTCGCGCCCGGCGAGAATTTTTCTTACAGCAGTTCAAATTACATCTTGCTCGGACGAATAATTGAAAAGGTTTCGGGTCAGCCCTACGCCGCATTTTTACAAGAGACCATCTTTACGCCGCTTAACATGAAAAACTCCGGTTACGATGACAACAACACCTTACTCAAACATCGTGCAATAGGTTATATCAAACAAGCTGACCAGCTCATTAACGCGCGCTACATGGATATGACCAATGCTTATGCTGCAGGCGCGCTCTATTCAACAGCCGAAGATTTGCTCTTGTGGGATCAAGCCCTCGCTACGGAGAAACTAGTCTCGAAAAAATCTTTGGACGAAATCTTCACTCCCGGCAAGGGCGGCGTCGGCTACGGTTGGTTTATCAACCGTGATTTAAATCGTTTGCTGATCACGCAGGGTGGCCTTAATGCGGGTTTCGCCGCCGCAATCCTGCGTTACCCGGAAGAGAATGCCTGTATCATTCTGCTCAGTAATTTCGAGAATGCCGCTCCGCATCTTGCTCGTATTGGACATGATTTATCAGCGATTCTTTTTGGCGAAAAGTATGAGCTGGCGCGCGCGCGTGTCGCCATTAAAGTTGACCCGAGAATATATGATGCTTACGTGGGTGAGTATGAATACGGTCCGAATCGCCTGATTATGATCACCAGAGAGGGTGACAAATTGTTCGCGCAACGCCGAGGCGCGCCGCAAGCCGAAATCTTTCCCGAATCGGAGACCAAATTCTTTCTCACGGTTGCCGATGCTCAACTCGTATTTCTTAAAGATAATGCGGGAAAAGTCATCGGCATAATTTTGATCGCCAACGGACAGGAGTTAAAAGGAAACAAGGTCAAATAATCCTGTTAGTTTATTAGCAAGCGAAGCGTACAATTAAAACCGCCGCCGAACGCCGGAAATGAGCGCCCGCCCGCGAATGGCGTTCAACCAAATCGCGCGGCAAGGGAGATTCATCTTATTCGTGTACTCAGATAGTCCAAACTGGAAAGATTACATAGAGTCATATATCCTGCCGCCTATCGGGAGGCACGCCGTTGTGATGAAGTGGTCAAAACGGAAAGCATGGCAAAGCGTCAACCCGTTTGAAGCTAAGGTATTCAAGCAATGGGCAGGAGAGCCGGAATTCAATCCTCTGGCCATCCTATTCTCCCGCTCAGGCGAAGTGAAGGTGATTAGGTTTTGGCAAGCATTCCGAGATTATAAGCATGGAAGTGACAAACCATTAAAAGATGCAGAGAGTACTTGGTTTGAAGAAATGAGTCGAGCTGCCACAACCGCTGCTTAACAAGCCGATGCATTGGAGACCGCGAAGCGCACTTTTAGTGGTTGCTTGTGAGGCCGTTTGCTGCCCCGCTGATGCGAAGCGTTAGACGGCTTCGCTGCTTGATAAATCAATGCTGACGTTTCAGGGGCATTCGACCTACTCCTGTGTGATTATGTTGAAGGTTAGTCAAGATTTAATGTTGACTCTGAATAGAGGTTATATGAGACGCAGACTTCTGCTAGTGGTCATTGTGATATCCCTTGGTGCTTCATGGGTTGAACCAACGGCGGCCCAGAAGCCCGCCTCCGGTCCCGCTCCGGGTGTGCTCATAGACATCGGCGGCCATAAGCTGCACATCCGCTGTGTCGGTCCGGCAGGTGCGAGGCCCACCGTTATTCTCGAAGCTGGCGGTGGCGGTTTCTCAAAGGACTGGTCGCTCGTTCAAGACCTCTTGTCGTCGCGCGTGAGAACCTGCGCATACGATCGCGCCGGGTTGGGCTGGAGTGAGCCGGGCCCGGCGCCTCGCACCATGAGACAGGAAGTGTTCGAACTGCACGCCCTTCTGGAGGCCGCAAAGGTGCCCGGTCCATACGTGCTCGTTGGACAATCGTTAGGCGGGCTTCTCGTGCGCCTTTATACGGAGCAGTATGGCAGTGAGGTGGTGGGCGTTGTGCTCGTCGATCCGACGCACGAGAGCGACATGCTGGGCAGCGTCCGATATGGAGGATGGGTTCGCCTCCGCGAGAAGGCTAGCGGACGGCCCGTACCAGAGCCTCGCCGCGAGGGTAAAGCCAGCACACAGTACAACCCGGACGACGACTATCTGGCCGAGGAAATGCAGCAGATATACCTCTCGCGGAAAGCCAATCCGGAGCCGCTCGGTAAACGTCCGCTGATTGTCCTGGCGGCGGGCAGGCGGCCGATGCCACCGGGTACGCCGGAAGACCTGTGGGCGCAGATCAGGGTGGAGAAAGACGGGCAGAAGATAGACCTGTCGCGCCTGTCCAGCAATTCGAAATTCGTACTCGATCCGTCGAGCAGCCACGCGATACACGTCGACAACCCGCAGCTCGTCGCGCGTGCTATCGAAGAGGTTCTCGCGGCCGCAACAAAAGGCGTCCGTCTAGGTCCCTGAAGCCGATAAACTCCAACGGCCACCCAACAAGTTGTTGGAGCAAAAGCCGCGAAGCGAGTTTCTCATCGTTTCACCCGTACTTCGCGCGGTCCCGGCCAACTCGGGCGTTAGCCGTCCTGCAGCGTTCGCTTCGCCACGAACGATGAAAATAAGCGATTTCAATTAGATTCAACTACTAGGCTGCTTATTTTCATCGCAGACCGCTTGGCGTCTTACCTTGACCTCGCTCTCGTTTACGTATATACATAGGCTAAACACGCTTTGATAGGAGTTTTGTATGGTGTCAAAAGTTCAAAAATGGGGAAATAGCCAAGGCTTACGACTTCCCAAGCACGTCTTGGAAAGCGCCGATATTTCAGTCGGGGATAACGTCGAAGTCATTCCGCAAGAAGGCCAAATCACCATAAAGAAGATAGCTAAAAGGAAGTTTGACCTGGCAGAAATGGTTTCTCGCATGCCTCGCAATTACAAAGCTCGCGAAGAATCCTTGGGCCGTCCAGTCGGCAAGGAAGAATGGTAAATGGCTAAATATGTCCCTCAGAAAGGCGACTTCATTGCCTTGTCCTTCGATCCGCAATCGGGCCACGAACAGAGAGGGCGACACCCTGCGCTAGTGATCAGTAATTTTTTGTTTAATAAGCACACGGGACTTGCGATTGTCTGCCCAATAACCAACACGAATCGGAATATCCCCTTTCATTTGCCAGTTCCCGGCTTGTCTTCATTGACAGGCTTTGTGATGGTAGATCAGGTTAAATCTATCGACTATAGAGCGAGAAAAGCCAAGTTCATTGAAGAGGCTCCAGTAGACCTGGTCGAAGATACGCTAGAGGTTTTAGACGTCTGTACCAGGTAGCAATCTAAGGCTCGCGTTCGACGGAACCCCCAGGTGTAAGGTGGTATATGTACGAGTTAGAGTTTTCTGAATATGTCACGGCGATTTGTAAACGTCCGCGAATGTTTATGCCGGTTGGTGCGGTCGGTCACATCATCGCCTTTTTGGAAGGTAACTCTAAAGGCTTAGGCCTTCAGCCATACACCCATTGGGAGCTAAGCGGCGCGGTCTATCGGGACGTTGAGCCGTCTATCGCGACCCTTTAAGATATTTGCGCAGGAAAGAAAGGAGTAGGGATGAGCCCTATCAGCGAGCACCGTAACGTGCCGTTGGGGCTTATCGTTGAATGCAATGCCTGATCAACCTTTTGCCATCCCGGCGGTGGCTCTGTTCATCCTTGCCATCCCGCTCGCGCTGGGCCTCATTCCGAGGAACCGGTTCTATGGCATGCGGACGGCGAAAACGCTCTCGGATGAGCGTGTGTGGTACAGCGCAAATCGGATCACGGGAGTGGCTGTGATGGTCGCCAGCGTGATTTACGGGGCCGTCGCCATTACCTGGCCCTATGATCGCAGGGCGAGTGATAACTTCTCGGTCTGGGCGATACACCTTGCGGCATTCGTCGTGCCGATTGTGGTTGGTCTCAGCGTGGCCGTTCGATATGCGAAAGCTCAATGACCACGAATCACCTCGACTTCGAACCTTGCCGCTTAAGTGGCAAGGCGTACGCGGGCATTAAGCTCACTTAAACTGACAGAACAATCAACCCAGCAATATCAAAATATATGAGGCAATCATGAATACACGCTCTTCTGAACTAAAAAATATCTACAAAGTCATTAATCGTAATATTCTTTTGCGCCTGAGTGGTCTGGCGTCGGCGGTGCTTCTGGTGTCGCTTGCAGCTCACGGCCAAGACCTCGCCTGGCCGCAATTTCGCGGGCCGGATGCCAATCCCGTGGGAACGCATGCACGGCTCGCCGAACGCTGGTCGAAGACCGAAAACGTCGAGTGGTCGCGGGAGATTCCGGGGCGCGGATGGTCGTCGCCGATTGTGACGGGTGGCAAGGTGTTTGTCACCAGCGCGACAACCGATGGCAAGTCGAAGCCGCCGCAAATCGGCACGGAGTACAGCAACGAGTACGTCGCCGAGTTGAGTAAAAAAGGGCTTTCGCAGAAGGAGGTCATAGAGCGTGTGACGGAGCGGGACATTGAACTGCCGAAAGAGGTCACGCTGCACTACATTCTCTATTGCCTGAACCTGAAAAGCGGACAGGTCGAGTGGCAGAAGGAATTCTACAAGGGGCATCCGCCCGGCGGGCGCCACCGCAAGAATAGCTTTACCTCTGAGAGCCCTGTGACTGACGGGAAGTTCATTTACGTCTATGTGGCGAATCTGGGGTTGTGGGCGTATGACCTGAAGGGCAAGCTGGCGTGGACGACATCGCTTGAAGCAAGCCCTATCTACCTCGATTTTGGGACGGGTAGTTCGCCAGCCCTGGCTGGGAATCTGTTGGTGATTGTCAACGATAACGAGAAGCAACAGTACATCGCGGCTTATGATAAGCAGACGGGCAAACAGGTCTGGCGGACGAATCGAGAAATCGGCCCCAATGGACGGCGGTCAGCCTGGGTTACGCCATATGTTTGGCGGCATGCGTTGCGTACAGAGATTGTAGCGGTGGGACCGGAGGTGGTTGTGAGTTACGATCTGGCGGGGAACGAATTGTGGCGCATGTCTGGCATGTCTGCAGTGCCGATTCCGACGCCCTTCGCCTACGACGGTCTGCTTTATATTGACGGCGGGCGGGGAGCGGCGCTCATTGCGCTTCGTCCAGGCGCAAAGGGTGACATCTCGCTCAAAAATGATGAGACTTCGAACCAGTATGTTGTTTGGTCGCAGCCGCGTGGCGGGACTTATCTGCCGTCACCTGTAGCTTACGAAGGCGGCATCTACGCGCTGACCGAGACGGGCATCCTGAGCCGCTTTGATGCCAAGACCGGAACGCCAACTTACAAGACCCGGATTGATCCGACAGCAACGGCTTTCACGACTTCGCCCTGGGCTTACAATGGCAAGCTGTTCTGCCTGAGCGAAGAGGGACAAACGTTTGTGATCGCGGCGGGCGAAAAGTTCCAGTTATTGCACATCAACGAACTGGACGATATGGCGCAAGCGACGCCAGCGCTGGTGGGCGAGCGCTTGTTGATACGGACGGAGCACAGGCTTTACTCGATCCGCCGCCGCAGTTGAGGGGCAATAGGCGACTGCTTCCCGCTGAAGCGCAGGGATGTTGCCTAATCAGTCATCGGACTAGGGGCACGGAAGCGCCTTTACTTCGAGCGCCTGAAATCAACGGGCCGCTATCTCGCTGCGCGGTCAATGGGGAGGTTAAGCCGACCCTAGAGGAGAACAGGATGCCGGCTGAGTTAAGTCGAATAGCAGAACAGTTGGCGAGAGCCCTTGAGGGTGAGGCCTGGCATGGTCCGTCCGTTCTTGAAACCCTTGAAGGCGTCACTGCTGAGCAGGCGGCGGCACAGCCTATCGCCGGGGCGCACAGTATCTGGGAGTTGGTTCTGCATCTGTGCGGCACCTATGGCTTGGTCTTGCGACGGCTCGGCGGAGATGGGCGGCAACTTACAGAGTCTGAGGACTGGCCCGCTGTTCCAGAACTCAGCGCCGAGAACTGGAGTCATTCCATCAGCCTGCTGAAACAATTGAACGAAGAGCTTAGACAGGCGGTAAAGAACTTTCCTGTAGAATCTCTGGACAAACCCCTGGTCTCTGAGGCTCATTATACGGCCTATACGCAGTTCATTGGCCTAACCCAACACAATCTCTATCATGCGGGCCAGATAGCCCTCCTGAAAAAAGCGCTGGAGCACCTTATCAAATAGAATATTAAAAGTTGAGAAGCATTGTGAGGGCCGACGCTCAACCGATGGTGAGTAAATTGATGTGCCATCCGCTATATAACGGATGGCAATTGATTTTACTGAGTGGTTGTTGTAGTACAGAAAAACTTCGTGGTCTTGGTGAGCTTGGTGAGAAATCCTCATTGACCTGTTCAAGGCTTGCCTCATCACGATGGTTTCTCACCAAGCTCACCAAGACCACAAATCGAGGTTGACGACCCTATTGCTTCAATTGCTGCGGAGCGCCGTCATTGGATCAATTCTCGAGGCCCGGCGCGCCGGAATATACCCGGCGGCAAAGGCCACGAAAATCAGCAAAAGGATGGTTCCGGCAAAGGTCGTTATGTCGGCGGGCACAGTACCGAACAGAAGAGAAGCAATCAACTGTGCGGCAGCTAAGGAGCCGAGGGTTCCCAGCGCCACTCCCGCCGCGGCCAGACGCAGTGTCTTTCCGATAACATTGAGCTGGACGCGTCCGGCAGTTGCTCCGAGAGCCATTCGGATGCCAATCTCCTGGGTTTGCCTGGTAACGGAATAGGAAATAACCCCGTAGATACCGAGCGCCGCCAGTAGCAAGCCAAGTAAAGCGAACGCCCCGACCAGTATGACAAAGAAGCGGCGCGGCGAGATCGCTTTATCAACCAGCCTTTGTATAGGGCGGAATTCCGCTGCCAACTGATTCGGGCTGCGACTGCGCAGAACACTCTTCACACTTGAGGCGAGCACCTCCGGCGGCAACGACGACCTGACGACGAGTTCTGCTCCCTCCGGGTTTAATTGAGTTATTGAGGCATAAACTTCAGGGCCTATCTCGTCTTCCAGGCTTTCTTGCCGGACATCAGCAATCACCCCGATTACCCGGGACTCGCCTCTACCGATACCCTTGGCCAGACGACCAATCGGATCCTCGCCGGGCCAGTGACGCCGAGCCGCTGCTTCATTGATGATAATAACCTTTTCGCTGCCTTCTTTGTCTTGCCAGGTAAAATCGCGACCGGCAACTAACCGCACTCCCATGGTTTGGATGTAGCCAGGCGTGACCATGCGGATGAACGCAGAGGAGTTCTTTGCCTCTTCTCGGGTATAGGTCCGTCCCTTTGCTGCCAGTCCCCAACTCCGATTCCGGTCAAGTGGCAGCATGTCAGTAATGCCGGCGGCTTCAACTCCGGGAAGCGCCCGAACCTGTTCGAGCATCTCTTTTAGAATCGCGCCGCGCCGTTCAAGATTTCCGTCGTCGTCGTAATCCACTTTGATTGCGGCGGCGCGGCTCGGGTCAAAACCGAGGTCAACATCGAGCACCCGTAAAAAGCTGCGCAACAACAGGCCTGCGCCGACGAGCAGCACACAGGCGAGCGCCATTTCTGAAATCACCAGAACCGAGCGCAATTGCACGCGCTGCCGGCCTTCGCTCAACCCGGGTCCCGTATCTTTAAGTGCCTCCTGAGAATTCGTGGAGGAAATCTTGATGCCGGGTAATAGTCCGAACAATACTGCGGCGAGCCCTACAATCAGCCCGGTCCACGCCAGCCCCGAGGCATCAATACCGACGTTGCTCAGCAAGGGCAAGGCGACCGAGCTTTGATGCGCGACATAGAAGGTGAGCGCAAATCCTAACATCAAACCGAAGACGCCACCGACCAGCGATAGCATCAGACTTTCCGTCAGTAACTGACGAACGATACGTCCGCGGCCCGCCCCAAGCGCCATTCGCAAGGCAAATTCTTTACTTCGTGCAGCGGTCCGCGCCAGCATCAGGTTTGCCAGGTTGACACAAATGATCAGAAAAATGAGACCGACGGCGCACCACAGAACGACCAGCGCGCGCCGCAGCTTGCCGCTGACGTAATCCTTCAGTTCGGTGATGGTCGAGCTGTAATCCATAAACCATTCCGGGTGTGCAGCCCTGAGTTGAGGGAACAGGATGTCGGCCTCGACCTGTGCCTGCTTAACCGTTACCCCGGGTTTGAGTCGCCCGACCACGGCCAGGGTATTGCCCCAGGTGCGCATGTCCTCCAATGGGATGGGCATATACAAATCCATCCTCGCACCCGGCAAGAAGACCGAACCGAAATCAAAAGTGGCTGGCAGCACGCCGACGACTGTGACCTCTGTAGTATTGAGAGTGATGGCTTGACCGACAATGGCCGGGTCGCCGCCAAATTGCTGCTGCCAAAAAGCGTGGCTCAACACGACTACCGTCGGAAGGCCCTTGACGCACTCCTCTGGTAAGAAGAAGCGCCCATGCTCTGGCTGAACGCCGAGCGTTTGAAAGAAATTATCGGCGATCATCAGACCCGCAATGGGCTGCGGCTCGCCCCGACCTATTAGCTTGGTTTCACTGTTGCCGAGGAAAGGGTTATAACAGGTGAGTTGCTGGAAGGACTGATTATGCCGTTGAAACTCTTCGTAAGCGCTCACCGTGTAAGTGACGTTTGACAGGCCACCCGCGCCGCGACCCACCGCCAGCCAGGCGAGTTGCTGCGCGTCGGGGAACGGCAGAGGCCGCAGCATGATGGTGTTAACGATGCTGAATACGGCGAGGTTAGCGCCGATACCAAGCGCCAGAATTAACACGGAAACCATCGTAAAACCGGGATTCCGGCGGCATGTGCGAACAGCATAGCGCAGGTCTTGCAGTAGAAGATCGAGGGCCGGAAGCCCGCGCGCCTCACGATGCTGTTCCTTCGCCTGCTGGGTTCCGCCGAAGCGGAGCAACGCCTGACGCCGGGCTTCTTTATCTGACATGCCGCGTCGGAGGTTTTCTTCAACCGCCATTTCTAAATGCGCCGCAATTTCCGCATCGAGGTCACGCTCCATCTCTTTATTGCGAGAAACCGCCAGCAAGCGGCGGAGGGTCTGTAGCAGCCGTTCAATCATTGGTCGCCTCCTTCATCCGACATCGCAAGCACTCTACCCATGACGCTCGACAACCTTCGCCAGTAGGCGGCATCTTCAGAGAGATGTTTGCGTCCCTTCCGGGTAATGGAATAGAACTTGGCTTTTCGGTTATTGTCCGAGGTTCCCCAGGCGGCTGAGATCAGTCCGCGATGCTGCAATCTCACGAGCGCGGCATAGATGGTTCCCTGGTTGAGCAGGACCTCTTCGCCGCTGACCTGCTCGATACGCCGGGCGACTCCGTAGCCATGCATCGCTCCCATTGATGCCAGCGTTTGCAGCACCATCAGGTCCAACGTCCCTTGCAATAGATCAAGTTTCTTTTCCTTCATACGAATTACGTCACTCCTTTCTTCCTGTTGCATTGCCACAGAAGCGTAGCACTGCTTCTGTGGCAATGCAACAGGAGAAGGATGGGAATTTGAAACCAGCGAAATGCCACTTCAAAAGCCAGCGAAAACCTGCGAGCCTAATCTGCGTTTCTTCGGAAGATTTTTGGAGGCTCGCTTGCACGGTGTTTTCTCGTTTTTTCTTTACCTAATCGAAAATGTTCTGGAACTCGTCTCATAAATCTTCTGGACTGGTTGAGAGGCGGCCAGAGACTGCCGTATGGCGAGGCTTTGCGGTCAACGACCGCACCTCCTCAGCGGGCGCGGTTATTTATGAGCGGGGTTGTAGCCATATCGAAGCCCGGCCAAGCTTGCCCGGGATCGGTAGTGGCACCTCAAATAAGTGGGCGTGATTAAAAGTATGACTCGGTTTGGAGCGCGTTCTGGAATGCGATTCAGGATGCTCCCATTGGATTGAATCGAACAACTGGTTTATCAATTCAGCAGTGATTGCCGGCCAAACCTAATGCACTCGTATAAAGTTGGGCAGGGTGATTTTTCTTTAGCTAATCACCAGCCCCTTAAAAGAAACCTAATAAACTCCGACATGATTTTGGGTTTACCGCCACTCATAGTCTGGAGGTTAGATTATGCGAAGGCTTCGCCAGGTTCGACCTTTGGCGCAGAAAGAGATTGAACTCGCCAAGAAGGTGTTTAAGGAAACCATACCCTACCAGAAAGTCCTGGTGAGTGATGCTCTCGGATATAACGATAGGGAATTCACCATGCCGACCAACATGCCGGCATCGCCGCTTTTCAACGTTGACCCGTCTCTGGGCAAGTATGTCATGCACTGCGGCGACGGCTACTACGGCATGAGCTATGCAGATAAGGATAAGGAAACCCTTATCCACGAACTCGTCCACGTCTGGCAGGGCGAGCATTCCTCAAACTCCTGGAATTATGTGTTTGGTTCGCTGTGGTCGCAGGCGCTGCTTGGCGAGGATGCTTATGAATACGACAGGAAAATCTATAAAGACTGGGGCGATTACAACCCGGAGCAACAGGCCTATATCATCCAACACTGGTTTGCTGGCGGAATGAAAGAGAAAGAGGATGAAGACATCCGCTTCTATTTTATTAAAAAACATATCCGCGGCGAGCAGATGGATTCGAACTGGATCAATAATCAGTGGATTGTGAAACCCTTACCGGCCTCGACGCTCGACGTATTGCCGTTTTCGGTGGTGCCGGAACTGGAGGGGCTCCTCAAACAGCGCTTCCAGGCGAACGATGTCGCCGGGTACACCAAACGTTACCAA
>JBIOWC010000156.1:0-5226 GCA_044868105.1 Blastocatellia bacterium | reverse complement strand
AAGCAGAATGGCAAAAATTAAATATACCCAGTGCATTCGATGGCCTCTCATTTATTGGCGAAATTTAGGAATGACTTCTTCGGCAAAGCGGCGCAGATGGTCATGGTTAAAGGGTGGCAACAGGCTCATGATGAAATGGCTCACGCCAACTTCGATAAATTGGTTGATGCGGTCACAAACCTCCTGAACGGAGCCGACCAACAGGCGTTTTTCCACCTCTTCCGTCGGACCGCCCCATAACCGCTGCATGAGTCCAACGACGACCTCTCTTTCTTCTTTTGATTCGGTCACCAAAGTGGTTCCAGCCCAGGAGATTTCGATTTCATCAAAGTTACGTCCAACCGCTTCGCAATGGCCTTTTAAGACTTCGCCCTTATGCCGAAAGAGTTCAGGCGTGCCGAAGGTGTTCCACTGGTCGGCATGTTTGGCGATGACTTTCAGCATAACTTTTTCGCCCTGACCGCCAATCATCAACGGGGGATGGGGCTGGCGCAAAGGTTTAGGCTCACAATAGGCGTCGGTGATTTGATAATAGTTGCCGGCAAAGGTCGTCTGATTTTGCGTCCACAATGATTTGATAATTTGACAGGCTTCATCGAGACGGCGAATGCGTTCCCCGACCGTATAAAAAGGAATGCCATACGCGTGATGTTCGAGTTCAAACCATGCTGCGCCAACCCCCATAATCAACCGTCCCTGGCTGGTGTGGTCGAGCGTTGCGCCCATCTTCGCCAGCACGGCCGGGTTGCGGTAGGTATTGCCAGTAACCAGGGTGCCGAGTTCTACCCGTTGGGTTTCTGCGGCCAGCGCCGCCAGCGTCATCCATCCTTCAAAGCACGGGCCCGACGGGTCAGTGAAAATCGGAAAGAAGTGGTCGAATGTCCAAGCCGTGTCATAGCCCAGTTCATCAATCAATTTCCAGGTGCCGAGCAATTCTTTCCAGGTTACATTTTGCGGCGGCGTTTGTACGCCAAATCGAATGGGTTTTGTCATGGGAGTCAGCTCCTTTATCTCGCGAGTTGCGTGTTGGGTCACACGGCATCAAGTTAGAGCTTGAAGGGGGCGAAGTCAATAGAGCCAAACATTGACACTGGCTTTTCGAGATGGCAACCTTGAACCTCGTTCAATGACAAATCCGAAATCAGAAAGTAAGCAGGTTGCAACTCATCATGGACATCAACGAATTAAAAATTGGCATCATCGGTGGCACAGGGGAAGAAGGTCGGGGCCTGGCTTTGCGTTGGGCGCAAGCCGGCGCGCAAGTCACCATCGGTTCGCGCACAACTCAAAAAGCCAAAGAAGCGGCTGATGAATTGAATCAGGCGATTGGCAGTGAAAAGATCCACCATGCGACCAATGAGGATGCGGTGAAAGAAGCAGATTTCATGTTGCTTACCGTACCGTTTGATTATGCCGCGTCAACGCTCGATTCGCTCAAAGAACATTTTCGCACGGACGCCATCTTAATTGATATCACGGTTCCGGTTTCCTTCGAGCAAGGGCGCGTGCGATATGTCGAACTCGCCGAAGGCTCAGCAAGCGAACATCTGAAAGCGCGAGTTCCCGAAAACCTCCCGGTTGTCGCCGCGTTTAAAACCGAACCGGCGCATCTGTTGGTTGATGCGATGGCGCGGCTCGATTGCGATACTCTGGTTGCCAGCGATAATAAAGAGGCCAAGGCGCGGGTCATCGAAGCCATCAAACACATCGAAGGGTTGCGCCCGGTTGATGCAGGCGCGCTTTCTAGTGCGCGTTGTCTTGAGCGCATGACGGTCTTGCTGATTGGCATCAATCGGCGCAACAAAATCAAAACCGGACGCTTTCGCCTTCTGGGCTTACCCGAATAAACCTGAATGATGAATGCTAATCACCGGCCACTGACTACCGGCTACCGCTTACCGAAAATCACCGCGCTTGCCGGGGGCATTGGCGCCGCAAAATTTCTATTGGGATTAATCAATGTGATACCGCCCGAAAACCTCACCATTATTGCCAACACCGGCGACGACATCGAGCTATTCGGGCTGCGCATCTGCCCTGACATTGATACGGTGACCTACACGCTTGCCGGTGTAATTAACGAAACGACAGGCTGGGGGCTTGCGGATGACACCTTTGAATTGCTCAAGTGGATGGCGCGTTATGGCGAAGCGAGTTGGTTTAATCTGGGCGACAGAGATTTAGCGACGCATCTTTTGCGCACCAATTTATTGAGACAAGGCGTGTCGCTTACGGAAATCACTTCGCGCATCGCCGTGGCGCTTGGCGTGGGGGCTCGGATTTTGCCGATGAGCAATGCTTACACGCCGACGCGAGTGTTGACGGATGAAGGCGAGCTGCACTTTCAGGAATATTTCGTGCGTCGTCGCTGTGCGCCTCGGGTTCAGGAAATCCACTTTCAAAATATCGAAGCGGCGCAAGCGGCCGACGGCGCGCTTGAAGCTCTTCAAAATAGCGATACGGTGATTATTTGTCCGAGTAATCCCTTCATTAGCATTGGTCCTATCCTGGCTGTTCCTGGTGTACGTGACGCGCTCAGAAAAACCCCCGCCCAGGTTGTCGCCATCACGCCGATCATTGCCGGGCAAGCCTTGAAAGGGCCGGCCGCCGATATGCTGCGCGATTTAGGTCACGAAGTTTCGGCGCTCGGCGTCGCCGCAATGTATCAAGATTTTGTCAGAACTTTTGTGCTCGACGAGGCGGACCTGGGGTTGCAAGCGCCAATTGAACAACTCGGCATGCGCGTTTTAGTAACCAACACCTTAATGAAAACGCTTGAAGATAAACAACACCTGGCAAAACAGATTCTTGAATCAGTCCTGGGTCATTAAGACGTTGCGAAGCGGTCAAAGACCCCCTCTCAACTGAAAAAAATTTTATGACCCCTGACCTATGACCCATGACCAAAGCCATTCTCATCCCCATCAAAGAGCCGGCGCGCGTGAAGACGCGCCTCAGCAATCTGCTTACGCTTGAAGAGCGGCAGCGACTGGTCTGGGCGATGTTTGAAGACGTATGTGAAGCGGTTGCGGCTTCAACAAAGGCCCGCAGCGTGTTCATCGTCACCAGTTTTAGGCGCGCCGCTCGCCACGCGCAGTCACTCGGCTTTGAGGTTCTGCTCGAAGAGAAACAAGAGTCCGAGAGCGCATCCATAGATGTCGCTTCACGGATTCTGCGCGAGCGCGGCTTCGACGGCGTGATGCGATTGCCGGCCGATATTCCGCTTCTTGAACCAGAAGACCTTGACCGGTTGCTCGCGGTTGAACTCACCCGGCCGGCGGCTTTGCTCGTCCCTTCATTTGAAGGGACTGGCACGAATGCCATCTTGCGCACCCCGCCAGACCTTTTCCCTTCCCGTTTCGGTCCGGGTTCGCTGGCGCTTCATAAAGAAGAAGCGGCACAAGTCGGCGCGCCCTGCATCATTGTGAACAACCAACGAATCGCTTTAGATATTGATGAGCCCCACGACATCGAGATGTTTTTAGCCAGCGCCCGGCAGAACACAAGTTTTCGTGTGCTCGAAGAGTTAAACCTTACCGAACGATTCAAAAAATAATTTTCTTCCGGGTTCGCAAATTATCAATCAAACCTGCTACTTTAGTGAGCGCTATGAGGCCTCCCCAACTGACCATCACCGGTTTAACCGGCATTCCCGAAATTCAGGCCGGCGATGATTTGCCCGCCCTAATTGGCAAAGCCATAGACACCATCAATCTTGAGATTCAGGATGGCGATATTTTCATCATCGCGCAAAAAGTTGTCTCAAAAGCCGAAAGCCGAGTGGTGAATCTCGAACAGGTCAGGCCTTCTCGGCAAGCTATTGAATGGGCAAATGAATTTGCTAAAGATGCGCGCCTGGTTGAAGTGGTGCTCAACGAATCGCGGCGCATTGTGCGTATGCAGCGCGGCGTGATGATTTGCGAAACTCATCATGGGTTCATTTGTGCAAATGCCGGTGTTGATAATTCCAATGTCGCGCCCGGCTATGTTGTCTTGTTGCCGGAAGACCCCGACACGTCGGCGCGAAAAATTCAACTGGCGCTCGAACAAGCCTTCCGCGTGAAGCTAGCCGTCATTATCTCAGACACCTTCGGAAGACCCTGGCGCGAAGGACTCACGAATGTCGCGCTCGGCGTCGCCGGGATGGCGCCGCTCATTGATTATCGCGGCGCCGCCGATTCTTTCGGGCAATTGCTGCGCGTGACCATGATTGCCGTAGCCGATGAACTCGCCTCGACGGCAGAACTCGTGATGGGTAAAAACGACCAGGTGCCGGTTGCCCTTGTGCGGGGATTCAAATATGAAGCCCGTGACGCATCGGCACAGGAATTAATTCGCCCTGCAGAAAATGATTTGTTCAGGTGAGAGGGCTACCGGCGTGAGTTATGAGAATCACTGACCAACCTCTTTTTTTATACGAAGGGCACGAAAGGCACGAAACCTATCAAGGCATTTTTAAAGTCTGACGCTGGTTGGACGTCGCCTTAGCTAACCAACAATATTTTCACCTTCGTGTGCTTCGTGCCCTGCGGGTTCAAAGCCATCTCAAGCTTAGACCGGAGGTAAGTAAACACAACCCTCGACAATCAACGCCAGCCATAACTCCAGCTAAAAGTATTATGCCGTTGAATGCGTTTGATGGTCTCTTCGTCAGCCCTAAAAGGCAGGTGGGGTTCGGCGGGCATGGCGAGCCAATTACTTTGGCAAAACGGCGTTTCGGCAATCTTTTTGTTGTAGGCAATGGTGAGCAAAGTTTCCAGATTTACGACATCCTGAATGTTATAAGCGAGCAGGGTTTCAAGCGCTTTGAGGTTTTTGTTCTTTTGATAATCTTTCCACAGCAAGACGGCAAAGAATCCGTCAACGCCATCGAGCTTGCCGCGGTCTAAGCCGAGTTGACGTTCACAACCTTTGAGTCCGCCTTTGTAACCCAGACTTCTGAGCACATACATTAAATCAATATGCGCGTGCGGCATTTTGATTTTGAAGGCGCGCTCGATAAAGGGCACGTCAAAACATTTGCCATTGTAGGTCACGATTAATGAATAACGCTCGATATCACGAATAAAATCCGCAAGGTTTTCGCCCTTGATATAACAGTGCGTGGTTTGTCCGTCATAAAGCGCAATCGTGGTGATCGAATCGCTGTAATTAAGCCCCGTAGTTTCAATGTCGAGATAAGCCAGCGAATGGCGGAATTCGGGAAAGAACCGCCAATGTTCTTTG
>JBIOWC010000155.1:0-4805 GCA_044868105.1 Blastocatellia bacterium | reverse complement strand
AGTGGGAGAGCAGGTCGAAGTAAGGAAATCGGCCCTCCCTTCTCCCAAGCTGTAGTCAAGCCTGGCCTGTCAAACAAAAAGAAGCCTGACAAAGGCATCAACCAGAGCCCGCGAAGCGAAACTCGTATGATTCCCTGAGTATTGCGCGCGGCCCCGCTGATACGCAGCGTTAGGCTCCTTGGAGCGGGTCTATTAGAAGACAAACTAGCGGGATGTATGGTGACTCCATGAATATATTCAGATTAATTCTCAGGAATATCGAACAAAGACGCGCCCAAAAACTCATTACAGGATTGTCTCGTCAACTCACTCAGCACTATGCGGATTCTGTTAAAGAGGCGCTACTCCAGCAAAAGGAGAATTTAATTTACATACACGGCACGGGTCGTGACTTAGCCGTTGATTTATCGCCCGAAGGAATCGCTAAGGAGCTGAACCATCTACCGTCATCAATAACTGCTCAACTGAAAGCCGAGAAGACGCCGGTAAAACGACTCGCCTTGCAGCTTGCATTTATTGTCGAATACTACGAGACGAAAGAGAGACTAAAGCTACCCATCTTACCTGCGGTGAGAGAATGGATGGTGAAATTGCTGGAGGGCGAGATAAGAAAAAGCGAGTAGCAGGTTTCGTATCTGGAGGTGCATGCACTACCAATCAAGTGGAAGAACAGCGCCACGATGGCCTGGGACAGCAAGGGGGCGGTTTGAATAACGAGGCAGGTTAACCAGGCCTTCGGGCGGAGGCCGCGCGAGCGCTCCCTTCATCAACCGCGAATTACCTGGCGCGGCACCACTGAAGGCGGTCGTTAGGCGCACATAAGAATAGATCAACTGAATTGAAGTAATAAAAATGAAACCGATAAGAGTGTCAACAAAAGCGATAATAATCGAGAATGGCAAGATTTTATTATTAAGACACGAAGACCAAGAGGGAGACTGGTATGCTTTACCCGGAGGGGGTCAAGAAAATGGTGAGACATTAAAAGAGGCTTTAATCAGAGAATGCCAGGAAGAAATTAATACTGCTATACGAGTGAAAGATGTCTTATTCATCAGGGATTACATTGCTAAAAATCATGAATTCAAAGATGAAGTATCGTTCGATACTCATCAACTTGAAATTATGTTTGAATGCTCCATAGATGAACCTTACATCCCTATTTCTGGCGCCAACCCGGACTCTACACAAAAAGACGTCTTATGGATTGAACTGGATCAACTTTTAAACTTAAGATTTTACCCCAAGCAAATGATAAATATACTTCAGAATATATCTATAAAACCAACCGCTCTCTATTTAGGTGATATAAATTGAACAAGGATCAGAAGATTATTCAATGATTTATTTTTGCTAATAAATATCAAAAGAGGTGAGCAACCAAGCGTTGCGCACTCGACCCGGTGTCCCCTTCCATTTTCACCCACCCGGCTCCCGCTCCGTGAAAATTCCACTGCGGGCGGCTGGGCACGGGCGTTCGGCGGCGGGCCCGCTGGTTATTAACATAGATGAGTTGAATGAAAGGTAGAGTATGAATAACACAGACCTCTTTCTGATCGGCGACCTCCCCGGCTTTACACCACAGATCGGCCGCCTTGTCTCGATGATGAATTATGCTCGTTATACCACCCTCTCCGCAGTCGAAGGCTTAGCGGTGGAGGCGCTCGATTACCTGCCTGACCCGCAGAGCAATTCCATCGGCGCGCTCCTTGCGCACATTGCGGCGGCGGAAGTGGGCTATCAAGCAGCTACTTTCTATGCTCGTGATTTGAATGCGGAGGAGAGGCATGAGTGGGGCGCCGCTCTCGATTTAGGGGAGCGGGCGCGGCGTGAGATTAGAGGGCACGAGCTGGGATATTACCTGAGCCGGCTGGACCAGGTGCGTGCCCAGACGCTGGCGGAACTTGGCCAGCGTGATGACCAGTGGCTCGAAGAGCAGACGTCCTTTGGGAGCGGGCAGAGGGTGAACAATTACTTCAAGTGGTTTCATGTCTTCGGGCATGAGATCAACCATAGAGGGCAGATTCGCTGGTTGCTCAGACAGGCAACGATGAGGTCATGAGCACATCGCCGGCAAACAACTCGTTAAGCCGGAGCCGCGGGTTTCGCATCAAACCCGCTCCGCCGAAGATTGTGTAACATCGCGCCGCCGTTCCAGCGGCGTTGGACGGCACGCGAGAAGAACGAAGCGAGGGAGCAATGCATTCTCATATTGAGTTAATGACCCGTCATGTCCAGGCGCTCTATACTCACGACTCGGCCGGCCGCATCGTTTGCGTAAACGAGCCCCATGGCGCTTTGGCCCCTCGGTTCTTTATCGGTTGGACTAAGGACGGAGCTGTGCTTCGCTACCGTTACGATATTGATAACCGGCTGATTCGCGAATTGGCGGCGGCCGCAAAGCAAGCGGCTCGCGGCCAAACGGTTGCCGATCACCAGGCCGAGGCCGCCGCTGAACTGTCGCGATATGCGGCCCTGCTCTCTCGTTCATCAGCAATCAAGAATTCCGGGGCTGGGCCCGCCTTCGCCTTTCCCGCGCAGATGCCGGCGCCGAGCGAGTCGGTCATCTGGGTTACGGAGTCGAACGCCGAGGTCTTGCGTCCACACCTATCGGCCTGGCTGCCGGATGTTAAGCTATCGGCTCCGCTCTTCGCGCTTGTGGTGAACGGTCAGGCAGCGGCCGTATGCGCGAGCGTGCGAATCACGCCACAGGCGCACGAAGCCGGAGTCGAGACGGCGGCGGCGTACAGAGGTCGCGGGTACGCGGCGGCGGTCACCTGCGCCTGGGCGCAAGCTGTCCGAGCTGCCGGCGCTGAGCCGCTCTACAGCACGTCCTGGGAGAATAAGGCGTCACAAGCGGTGGCGCGGAAGTTGGGTCTGGTGCAGTTCGGAAGCGACTTGCACCTTACGTGAGCGCCCCTGGGATTCCGGTCGCGACCGGCAACCCATCACCAATCCAGCCGCCAAACCAGCAGTTGCAGCGGAGGGCGCGAACATAAGCCTCCGCTCATCATCCAGGGCCATCGCGCGCTCCGCTAAACGGAAGCGTTAGAAGGCTACTAAGAGAGTGAATCGCTATGGATGCATTTGGATACGAACACGAACTTGCGCAAGCCTACTATAAACTATTGACCGCTCTCGACTGGCGAGATGAAATTCTTATTGCCGGTCTACGCGAGGGACTCAACAAGTTTCTCTCAAATGCTTATCTATACCTTTTTCGGGGCGTCCAAAAATACAAAAAGACCCATTTCGTGAGTTTAAAAGCCCTGGAGCAATTACAAAATAAAGACTACGAAGATTTAGTGTTTGAACATCTGGTGCCTAAACGGAACCACTTTCAAAAGCTCTGCGAAAAGCGTGCAGCAGAAGGCCATCTGACCATTGACTATATAGAGGACTTACTCAAGAGTTATTGGCGGCTCGCCACTGTTACCAAGGAAGAAGACGCTTCTTTGCAGAAGAAAAGCATGCCGGATAACTGGGATGGGAAAGCGGTGTTTGCGCGATACGAAGCTGTTGGCATAGAGCTTGTGGAGAACCCATTCTTTACAACGAGACTTAATGAAAAGATGAAGGACGCGCCGTGACAAGGCGATCCAACAAGGGCATCAACCGGAGCCGCCGAGGCGCAGTTCGTAGAGCTCCTGCCAGAGGTCGGCGGCCATAAACCGGCTAAAATAAACTATGCGATCGCTGCTCAAGTTTTTCTCGCTCACTTACCTGGTAAGCTGGATTCTTTGGATCGCGGCGGCGGCCCTCTGGCGCGCCGCCACGCCGCCGCCTTCAGGGTTCCTGGCGCTCAGCGCTTTCCTCTATCTCCTGGGGGTTTTCGCTCCATCTCTTGTTGCCCTCGCCTTCACCGCCCGAGCCGACGGAGGCGCGGGGGCGCTGGCGTTACTCCGCCAAACCGTCAAGTGGTCTGTGGCGGCACGATGGTATCTGTTTGCGGTCGGCTACCTGGCGGCGATCAAACTCGCCGCGGCCCTGTTGCTCCGCATCGCGACGGGTGCCTGGCCGGCGTTTGGTCATGAATCCATCTACATCATGGCGCTTGCGATCCCTTTCTCAACGCCGGTGCAGGCCGGCGAAGAAATCGGCTGGCGCGGATATGCGCTGCCACGCCTGTCAGCCCGCCTCGGACTTTCCGGCGCCAGCCTGGCCTTGGGGGTAATCTGGGCGAGCTGGCACTTGCCGTTCTTCTTCATTTCAGGCACTGATAAGTCAAACCAGTCGTTCCCCCTATACCTGCTGAGTGTGACGGCGCTCTCCGTGGCCCTGGCGTGGCTTTACTGGCGAACCAATCAAAGCCTGCTGTTAACGATGCTGATGCACGCCGCCGTCAACAATACCAAGGATATCGTACCCTCGGCGGTGTCGGACGCCACAAGTGCCTTTGCCCTCAGTTCGTCGCTCGTCGCGTGGCTCAGCGTCGCAATCTTGTGGATTTGCGCCGCATACTTCCTCATTCGAATGCGCGGGGTGAAATTGCAGGACGGCTGGCAAGCAACCACCACTGTGCGCGAGAATGTGGCGACCGGGTCCATCTAAGCGCGCCGCAATCACTGTCTGTCGCACGAGCGCGCGCGGCGAGTTGCTTAACCTTTTACCGGTGCCGTTGGCGCGCCCGGTTAACCGAGGCGCGTTAGGCAATCTTAAGTCGTCTCGAATAGATGAATTTACTTTTACGATTCGATTCGCATATCGTTGGCGAGATCCTTGAGGCCTTCTATTCTGTTGAAGGAGAGGTGACGTGGAGAGCCGCCCCGCGCTGCGTTTGATCAAAGCCGTATGCTTGAGCTTAA
>JBIOWC010000154.1:0-3257 GCA_044868105.1 Blastocatellia bacterium | reverse complement strand
CCAAGCGCCGGGCTTCAACGCTTTACAGAAAAATTGCCAAACGCTACCATCACAACTGCAAAATCCACCTGAGATTTAACTGAGAGAGAGCTTTTGATGAATTGTCCGCGCTGCACAAACGCCCTTGCTGAAAACGCGAAATTCTGTCCTCAATGCGGACTTGCCATCACTGGCGAATTCAACGACCCAACCGCGCTTGCGGCGACTCCGTCGGTAAGCGCGCCGCTCGATTTGGAAAACTCGCCAACCCTCATCGCGCCCATCACCGCCCTTCCCGCAGACCCGTTAGCGGGTCGCGTCATCGAAGGGAAGTATGAAGTCCTCAGCAAACTCGGCGAAGGCGGCATGGGCGCAGTCTATCGCGCCCGGCGCTTAAGAATCGGCGATCAGGTGGCCATCAAAATCCTGCATCAAAAATTCCTGGCTGAGACCGGTGCGCTTGAACGCTTTCGCAGAGAAGCGCAAGCCGCAGCCATGATTCATCACCCGAATGTTGTGGCCATCTATGACGCTGGCGAAGAGCCGGAAAACGGCGTGCCGGCTTTCATCGTCATGGAACTGGTCGCCGGCGAACCCCTGCGCGACATCCTGTGTCGCGAAAAACGCCTGCCCTCGGCGCGCGCCGTCGCGTTGATTCAACAAGCCTGTGCGGGCATCGGCGCGGCCCATCGCCAGAAGATTGTTCACCGCGACATCAAGCCCGATAACTTCATGGTCTTGCCGCCGCACAGTGAAGATGAAAGCGAAACCTTGAAGGTTTTGGATTTCGGCATTGCTAAACTGCGCGATATGGTCGGCACGGCGACCCTCACGCAGACCGGCATTGTGATGGGAACGCCTTATTACATGTCGCCCGAACAATGTAAAGGCGAGTCGCTGGATTCGCGTTCGGATGTTTACAGTCTGGGAGCAACGCTTTATGAAATGCTGGTCGGCACGCCGCCCTTTACTGCGCCAACGCCGACGGGGATTGTCGCCAAACATCTGACGGAGCCGCCGCCGCCGATGCCGCAAGCTTTAGGCGTGCCCCCGGCGCTCGAAGCCGTCATTCAACGCGCGCTGGCAAAACACCCCGATGCGCGACAGGCGGATGCCGGCGCTTTTGCGCGCGAACTGCAAATGGCACTCTCCAGTGGCCTGGCGCCGCTCGGCTATTCAACTCCGTCAACCGGGACGGGCACCTGGGGAAGTTCAACCAATCCGCCGGCGGTTCAGTATCCGCAAACGCAACCGCAAAATTATGGTGTCCTGACTTACCCGTCACCAATGGCGCCAACCGGCGGGCAAGGGTATCTCACCACACAACAAAAACCCTCTGGTAAAAAATACCTCAACCTCTTAGTGCTGGTGATTTTTCTTGCCGGCGCGGCGGCGGCGCTGTGGTGGGTCTTTAAGGGCAATAATCCTGAGACCAGCGGAAATCAAAACGCTTCCTTGCAGGCTGGAAGCGCCACGGCGGGAAATACGGCGGCGCAAAAAGAGACCAGTTATCCCACGGATATCAATTCGACACAGAACAAAAATAGCACGGGTAATAATCCGTCAAACATCAATCAAAACGGCGCCAATGCTAATGCTTCTGTAAAACCAACGAATTCATCGGGGGGCTTGCCTATGGTTGATGACACGCCGCCCAATGTGCCGCCGCCGCCGCTCACTCCCTTTACCGGAAGTCTGAGCGTGGCCGAGAAAAAAATTCTTGCCGGCACGGCCTTAACCGATGCCGATATTGAAGGCATCGCCGCGGCAAAGTTGCGACTCTTGAGAAATACGGTCTATGCGCGACACGGACGTAAATTCGACTCACCTGATTTGCAAAAATATTTCAGCGCCAAAGATTGGTACGAACCTCGCGACGATTATCAGGATTCGCTGCTCACGCCGAGCGATAGAAAAAATGTTGACCTGTTGGTTGCCGCCGAAAAACGCCGCCATTAATTACTGATGGGCGATAAATTTTCAACCCGCATTCGAGGTTCTGAATTTTCCGCTCTCAAACTTATCAGGAGAATCATTCATTTATGACTGCGAAAAAACGTCTTGGCGTAGGCTTTATCGGTAGCGGATTTATCACCCGCTTTCACATTCAATCTTTCCAGGCGGTGCGCGACGCCGACGTGCTCGGCATCTGGAGTCCGAACGCGGCACATGCGGAAGAAGCCGCGGCGCTGGCCCGCAAATTGCGGGTCGGCGAGGCCCAAGCCTATGGGTCAATCGAAGAGATGGTGGCGGCGCCCGACATTGACTGCATCTGGATATGCGGGCCCAATCACAAGCGCCTCGAAAATATGGAAGCCATCGTGCAAACGATTCAATCAGGCAAAGGCGAACTCATCGGCCTGGCCTGCGAAAAACCGTTGGCGCGTAATGTCGCCGAAGCCAAACGCATGGTAGAACTGGTCGAAAAAACCAACCTCTTGCATGGCTATCTCGAAGACCAGCTCTTTTCGCCAGGCATTCAACGCGGCCGGGAGATTATCTGGGCGCGCGGCGCGGCGCTCACCGGCCGACCCTATCTGGCGCGCGCCGCCGAAGAGCACAGCGGTCCGCATATGCCCTGGTTTTGGCAAGGCGAATTGCAAGGCGGCGGCGTGCTCAACGATATGATGTGTCATTCGGTCGAGGTTTCGCGCTTTATGCTCACCAGACCGGGCGCCGCGCGCGCCAGCATTCGTCCAAAAAAAGTTTCGGCGCAAATCGCTTCGCTCAAATGGTCGCGCCCCGAATACGCGCAGCTTTTACAGGAGATGATGGGCGCACAGGTGGATTACCGCAACAAACCCTCAGAAGATTTCGCGCGCGCGACGATTCAATACGAAGATGAAACGGGCGCGCCGCTGATTGCCGAAGTCACAACCTCTTGGAGCTATGTTGGCGCGGGTCTCAGACTGAGCATGGAACTGTTGGGCCCCGAATATTCGCTGTCGATGAATTCGCTCGATAGCGGGCTTCGGCTTTTTCTCAGCCGCAAAGTCAAAGGCGCAACCGGCGAAGACCTGGTTGAAAAACAGAATGCCGAACAAGGTTTGATGCCTGTGGTTGGCAATGAAACCTCTGAATACGGATACGAAGGCGAGAATCGTTACTTCATCGAATGTTTTCTCGATGGCAAGATGCCCGAAGAGAATTTTCACGATGGTTTGGAAGTCACAGAGCTTTTGATGACCGCTTACATGAGCGCCGAACAGGAACGCACCCTTGAATTTCGCCCGCCGGATTTGGACACTTACATTCCGCCGGTGGCGCGCGGCACGTGG
>JBIOWC010000153.1:0-17290 GCA_044868105.1 Blastocatellia bacterium | reverse complement strand
CGCTTTGCGTGCCGACTGCCAGATCGCTTACGCCCTCGGGTAGCGGCAGCGGTTGGTCAACATCTTGAGCCGCGCCTGGCGTGTTGGTCACCCTTTCGCGAACCGCGATGAATGAAGTGTATTGCGTCAAGAGATTGTAGGTTAATCCCAGAGAAGTGATTTGACTGATGTGGTCGGAATCTAAATCACTGGAGCCGTAATCGGAAAGTTCAGCGATGCGCGAGCGCGCCCACAAATAACGCAAGGCGCGATTGGCCTCATCGGGTTGCGCTTCAGCCACATTCAAACGAGCCACATAATCGCCCTGTCCGGTTTTTCCGGTTAGCTCAAAACTGCCGCTGACGGCGCCGCGCCATTTGCCAAAAAGAATCACCGGACGCTGGGCAAAGAGGTCAGGGAGGTGAGCCGGGTGCACATCATATATTTCGAAGCCATCGGCGCGAACTTGAATATCGGTTAACACCGGGCTTTGAATGTACTCGCGAAATTTATTGGCAACAGCCGGCGCTTCGTCTGCCTGAGTTACCACAAAAGCCTCGCCCATTCCGGCTTTCGCTACGCCTTCGATGAGATAACGGTTGACCGAAGAACCGATGCCAAACGAAAAGAGGTTGCTCTCGTTCAAATGGTTGCGAATGTAATCAAAGACTCCTTTTTCTCCTGAAACATAGCCATCCGTTACCAGCACGAGGCTGCGCGAAATGTCTGTTTGACGGGGCAGGCTCATGGCTTTTTGAACGGCCGCCAGCAGTTCGGTGCCGCCGCTGCCGCGTTGTTGGTCAAGCAAACGAATCGCTTTAGAGATATTTTGCTGGTCGGCAGCGAGCGACTGTTCGGAAAGCACGGTGGAATCTCCGGCGAACAAAACGACATTGAACTTGTCCGTTGGCCGCAGTTGCCCAATCAAATCTTTGAGCAGTTGTTTGGCGGTATTTAGCGGAAAACCTTCCATCGAACCGGACACATCAACCACGAAGATGTACTCTCTGGCCGGAAGGCTCTCGCTTGCGATTCGGGCCGGCGGTTGCGCCATGTAAAGAAAGAAGTTCTCATCTTGACCCTGATAAAGAATGAGACCCGAGGCGATTTGGTCTCCCGCCAAACGATAGCGCAGAATAAAATCCCGATTGCCTTGAAACTCGTCCGTATTGTCTAGCACCAGCTCGGCAATGCTCGGACTCTGCCACTGCGCGACAATCCGGTGCGAAGCACAACTCAAATCCCGAATCGGAACGCCTGCGGAAATTTTGGTGGCCAGATGAAATGTGCTGGTGGGTTTACTCCCTTGATGGAGATACGGGCTTTTAACAAAGTGGTCTTCGGCCGGCGCGGTGGACTGCGGTTGAGAAGCATAACGAGGGCCCACAACCGTCGGATAGACCACTTCATAAACGCCATCGGTCGGCACTAAAAGTTCCGTATAGCGAAGCTCAATCTGCACCTCTTCGCCGGGGTTCATATTGGCAAGACTCATCGAAAAGACATTGGGTCGGTCTTGCTCGAGCAGCGAAGCGCTCTTTCCGGCCTGCTTGGCTTCATCGAATTCCTGTTTGGCTTTTTCCCGCTCTTTGATTTTTGCGACGATAACCTGATTGCCGATTTGCATACGCATCCCGTAAACCGCGGCGCGCGTAGAGGCCGGAAAAACATAACGCGCATTGATGGGGCGCGCGCCTTCGTTACGATAGGTTTGCCGCACCGTCACATCGGCGATGATGCCTGAAACGGCGATTTCAACGCTGGTATCTTTAAGCGGTAAGCGATCAATTTGTGCGTCTCCCTGCACAAAGAAATAGGGTGAAAGCGTTTTATCCGGGCGAACCGGTTCTTGCCCGGTCTGCGCCGCACCGGAAATAGAAAGTATCGCTATGGCGATGAGAATTAAACAGAGATTTCCTGTTCTAAATTGCATAGACACACCCCTCCCTTTAGGCAACCAAAGTTGCCAGGTAGTTTGTAGAGACCGAAGCCTCTCTTTTTCATATAAGCTGGTCGAACGACAATGTCGGCTCAAGCGGGTGACTTCGCGCCTATACGAAGCCTAAGTAGAGAAGCCTGTCATCGCAGCCCTTTTGCAGGCCAACCTCATCGTGAGCGTCATTGTTGTTTTGCATTTCATCGCGCGCTTTAGATGTAGGCGTACGTAGGAGGTTGCTTACTATGCAAGCGAAATCTTTTGGTTGCTGATTCGCGCCCGTAGCCGTTGTCATCAAGTCGAGCGTAACTAAAGAGGAAATAATAAATCGCTTCAAACTGAAGCCGGCGCGGTTTACTTCGCCCGTATAGGGGGTCGCGGTCACGATTTAATCCGCATCCTCACCTTACAGCACTACGCAGGTGACCCTAGAGTCACGGCAAAGATTGATATGAGCACTACTGCATCGGTTCAACTCCTATCTACCCGGGTTCGGTTTCATTGATTGGAAAATCACAGATTGGAATATCACAAACCCCACTTGTACCTGTAAATGAGCGGTTATATGCAGAAGTAGACGCGGGTTGCCCGCAAGTATGTTGGACTCTGTAGCTCAAGGCGCTCAACGGGTCATTGAGGTCAGGGTTAAACTATTGAAAGAAAAGTCCATTCAAATAACCTGTTTATCACTTGATAAAAACAATCTATTTGCCGACTTCAACAAAGAGTGTTATTCAATCAAAGACCTATCCGGGCTGGTTGTCTATCTCTTTTTGCAAGTGGTGAATAAATGGCTGAGAAAGTAAAAGTTTTCGATACCACTCTACGCGATGGCGAACAATCGCCAGGTTGCAGCATGAACCTTGAAGAAAAACTTCGCATGGCTCATCAGCTGGATGGGCTCGGCGTTGATGTGATTGAAGCGGGTTTTCCAATAGCCTCGGATGACGATTTTGCGGCGGTTGAACAAATCGCTAAAACCATTCGTCGTCCGGTTATCGCCGCGCTGGCGCGCGCCACCCGCGAAGATATTGAATGCGCCTGGCGAGCCATAAAAGAAGCTGCCCGCCCGCGTATTCACACCTTTCTTGCAACCTCGGACATTCATCTTTCAGCCAAATTAAAAATCAGCCGCGAGCAATGTCTTGAACAAATCGCGACCTGTGTGGGGCTGGCGAAAAGTTTTACCGATGATGTTGAATTTTCTCCTGAAGATGCTACGCGAACAGACCTCGATTTTCTGTGTGAGGCTGTTCGTGTGGCCATCCAAGCCGGGGCCACGACCATCAATATCCCGGACACCGTCGGTTACACCATCCCACGCGAATTCGCGCATCTCATCAGCACCTTGCGCGAGCGGGTCGAAGGCATCGAAAAGATCACGATTTCGGTTCACTGCCATAACGACTTGGGGCTTGCCGTCGCCAACACGGTTGCCGCCGTTGAAGCCGGCGCCCGTCAGGTCGAATGCACCATCAACGGCATTGGTGAACGCGCCGGCAATGCTTCGTTAGAAGAGGTCGCGATGGCGCTCAAGGTTCGCGGGGATCTGCTCAAATACGAAACCGCGCTCAACACCACAGAGCTTTATCGCGCCAGTCAGTTGCTTTCCAACATCACAGGCGTTGCGGTTCAACCCAACAAAGCCATCGTCGGTCGTAATGCTTTCGCGCACGAAGCAGGGATTCATCAACACGGCATGATTGCCAACAAACAGACCTACGAAATCATGACGCCCGAAACGGTTGGCGTAAAACAGAGCACGCTGGTTTTGGGCAAACATTCGGGGCGTCACGCTTTGCAAAAACGCTATGAAGAGATGGGCTATGCGCTGACCCGCCCGGAACTCGACAAGGCCTATAAGCTGTTCACCATGCTGGCCGACCAGAAGAAGGAAGTTTACGACGAAGATTTAATGGTCATTATTCAAGATGGCCTGCGCGAGATTCCCGAAACCTTCAAACTGCGCAATGTCGAAGCGCTTGCCGGAACGACGAAAGATTCCTGGGCGACGGTTACGCTTGAACGGGATGAACAGATGATGTCACGTAGCGCCCACGCCGGCGGCCCGGTGGCCGCAGCTTACACGGCCATTGATTTTCTCACGGGCGTGAGTCCGAAACTCATTAGCTATATGGTGCGTTCAGTAACCGACGGAGCCGATGCGGTCGGCGAAGTCTTTACCCATGTTGAAATTGATGGCAAGGCGTTTACCGGTCGCGCCGCTTCAACCGATGTGGTCGAAGCCAGCACCCGCGCCTATTTGCACGCGATTAACAAAGCGATTCACACGCGGGCCTTGAATGTACCGAAACAGATGAGCTTTGCAGGAGCGGCTGATTAATCGAAATGATGAGCACACCAAAAGCCATGAACAGTTCTAATTTGATGGCGAGAGAAACACCGACTCTCGTCGCCCTTCCCGTCATGAGTTTGCTTATTTCGGTCATTATCGTAGTAGTAAGCCTGCTTATTAAAAGCGGATGACGGTGGTTTGCAAAAGCTAGGAATTGCAAAAGCCGTCATCAAGAAAAAACAAGATGACGGCTTTCGGTTTTTATACCGCAGTTGTCAAGATTGGTCATACAAAAGGAAAAGCGAATGGGAGCCATAGCCAGAGAAATCATTAAACGAGCAGTACAGCCAGAAGCCGCGCCAGACGTGATGCGCGGCGCGCGCATCGTTTGTGAAGCGTTATTGCACGAAGGCGTTGACACAATCTTCGGTTATCCCGGTGGCGTTGTGCTGCCGATTTATGACGAATTACTGAACTACAAAGCGCGACTCCGACATATCTTAGTGCGCCACGAACAAGGCGCCATGCATATGGCGGAAGGTTACGCAAAAGCCACAGGCAAAGTCGGATGCGTGCTCGTCACTTCAGGTCCCGGCGCCACCAACACGGTCACTGGCATTGCCAATGCCTTTCTTGATTCGACGCCGCTGGTCGTCATCAGCGGGCAGGTGCCAAGCAAATTTATCGGCCAGGACGCTTTTCAGGAAGTGGATACCGTCGGCATCACCAGAGCGTGCACCAAGTACAACTATTTGGTGCGCGAGGCGCGCGAGCTGCCGCAGATTATCAAAGAAGCCTTCTTCATTGCCCGTACCGGTCGTCCGGGTCCCGTGTTGATTGATATTCCTAAGGATGTTTGCACACAAACTGCGCCTTTCGTTTACGCCGACAATATTCAGGTTGCAGGTTATGCGCCACAGATGCGCGGCGACCGCCACTCAATTCAACGGGCTGTCGAAAAGATAACCGCAGCCGAAAGACCGGTTCTTTATATCGGCGGCGGCGTCATTCACGCCAATGCTTTTGATGAAGTTGTCGAACTCGCCGAACGGCTTTCACTTCCGGTTACCCCGACGCTGATGGGACTGGGCGGCTTTCCTTCGGGACACCCTTTAAGTTTAGGCATGCTCGGCATGCACGGAATGTATTGGGCGAATATGGCGATCTCAGAGACCGATTTAATCATCGCCATCGGGGCGCGATTCGATGACCGGGTCACCGGCGCGCTCAATAAATTCGCGCCCTTTGCCGAAGTCATTCATGTTGACATTGACCCCAGTTCAATCAGCAAAAACGTGCGCGCCACGGTTGGTATCGTGGGCGATGCAAAAAGCGTGATGCGGCAAATCCTTGATGAACTCGGTCAAGAGGCTTGCGCAACGGCAAGCGAACGACTCACCGCCTGGTGGCAGCAGATTGAAGCGTGGAAAGCGGAAGCGCCGCTTACCTTTGAGAAATCAAGCGACGTGATTATGCCGCAGCAACTGATCCAGGAGTTGCACCGCCTGACCAAAGGCGATGCGATTATTGCCACCGATGTCGGGCAACATCAGATGTGGCTGGCGCAGTATTATCCGTTCAACTCGCCACGCCAAAATTTAACCTCGGGTGGACTGGGAACCATGGGCTATGGGTTCCCGGCGGCGCTCGGCGCGCAACTCGCTTTCCCGAATCGTCAGGTGATTGCCTTTGTCGGCGACGGCGGTTTTCAAATGACGACACAAGAGCTGGCGACCGCTGTTCATTGTAAAGCCAATGTCAAAATCATTGTCATGAACAATGGTTACCTGGGGATGGTGCGTCAGCTTCAAGACCTCTTTTATGACGGCAACTGCACAGCGGTTGACCTCGGGGGCAATCCCGACTTTGTCAAACTCGCAGAAGCTTATGGCGCAAGGGGGCTGAGAGCGACGCGCCCCGAAGAACTCGCGAGCGTTCTTGAACGCGGTCTTGCTACCCCCGGCGTCGTCGTGATGGACATCGTTGTCGCGGATAATTTGAATGTTTATCCGATGGTTCCGTCAGGCGCAGGTCTCAAGGAGATGATTTTGAATTAAGTGATGCGTGATGCGTGACAAGTTGTTTGATAACGCATCACTTATCACTCATTACTCAATTTTATGAAACATACAATTTCAGTGATACTCGAAGACCGGTTCGGAGATTTGCAACGCCTGATCGGTTTATTCAGCGCCAAATGTTTAGAGATTGAAAGCCTGAGCGTATCGCCAACCCTGGACGGTAAGCTCTCTTGCGCAACGATTGTGACAGGCGGCGATGACCGCGCCATTGAACAGGTCGTTAAACTGCTCAATCGCCAGGTGCGCGTCTTGAGCGCGGCGGATGTGACGAATCTCGATTGCATTGAACGCGAGATGGCTTTTATTAAAGTGAAGACCGAAACCGGCGATGAACGGCAAACGGCTTTGAATCTGGCTTCCTTATTCAATGCTAAAGTCGTGGATGCGTCGGATGACAGTTTTATCATCGAAGCCATCGGCGATAGCAATACGGTTCGTGGGCTCATCAATTCGCTGAAACCTTTTGGCATTCAGGAAGTCGTGCGCACCGGAACGGTGGCCATCGAACGACTCGCTGAAGAGAGTGAAAAAGCGGTTTCTAATTTTTAGTTTCAACGAGGTCTTTATGAAAATCTATTATGACAAAGATGCCGAACCGGATTTTCTGCGCGGCAAAAAAATCGCCATCATCGGCTACGGGTCACAAGGTCACGCACACGCAAACAACTTGAAAGATTCGGGCCATGAGGTAATGGTCGGGCTTAAGGCCGGCAGCCCGTCACGCGCCAAAGCCGAAGCCGCAGGGCTTACGGTTCAGGACACTGCCGAAGCCGCTTTTAACGCCGACATCGTGATGATGTTAGTCCCCGACGAAGTCGCACCGAAAATTTATGCGCAAGATATTGCGCCCAATCTCCTGCCGGGAAACTATCTGGCCTTCGCGCACGGCTTTTCAATTCATTTCAAAAAGATTGTTCCGCCTGAACCGGTCAACGTCTTTATGGTGGCGCCGAAAGGTCCCGGTCATCTGGTGCGTCACGAATATACTCAAGGACGCGGCGTACCCTGTCTGCTGGCGATTCATCAAGACCCCAGCGCCAACACGCGGCAAACCGGACTGGCCTATGCTTCGGCAATCGGTGGCGGACGCGCCGCCGTTCTGGAAACTACCTTCAAGGAAGAGACCGAAACCGACTTGTTCGGCGAACAAGCCGTTTTGTGCGGCGGAATGGCGTCGCTCATTCAAGCGGGTTTTGACACCTTGGTTGAAGCCGGTTACTCACGCGAGATGGCCTATTTTGAATGCCTTCACGAAGTCAAACTCATTGTTGATTTAATCTACGAAGGCGGCATCTCGAACATGCGTTACTCGGTGTCGAACACCGCGGAATACGGCGATCTAACGCGCGGCAACCGCGTCATCAACGAGAGTGTTCGCCGCGAGATGAAGCAACTCTTAAAAGAGATTCAATCCGGCGAATTCGCCGATGAATGGATGGCTGAAAACGAAGCCGGTAAACCTCGATTTAAAGAGATGGAAGCCGCAGGGCTGGCGCACCCGATTGAAGAGGTCGGTAAAGAGTTGCGCCAGATGATGCCCTGGCTTCAACAAAATAAACTTGTAAATAAGGCGAAGAATTAGCGAGAAGCGACGAGTGATAAACCGGGCTGTTTCGAAAGTGCTGAAAAGCAAATCGCATGGAAGACTCCTTTAGAAATTCGCTCTCTAGTCACTCGTCACTTGTCGCTAAGCTTTAGGGAGGTACAGTAGTATGGGTTTCTATGATTGGGATAAATTGCGAACCGAAGAAATTTCGGAACTCTACAAACGTAAAATGGCGATTGGCGAAAATTTGACTATCGCCCGCGTCGAAGTCCAACAAGGCGCCACCACGCAGCCGCATTCACACGAAAATGAAGAAGTGATTATGGTGCTTAAAGGCGCCTGGCGTTTTTATTTGCCACACGGCGAAGTCACCTTGCGCGCCAATCAGATGCTATCGATTCCGCCGGGCGTTGAACACTCTTCCGAGGTCTTGGAAGACACGGTGGCCTTGGACATCTGCACCGCCATGCGGTTTGACTGGATAACCGGCGAAGATAGATTCTTGCATCAAGACCCGGATCAATTATTGTGGGCAGTTTAATCAGTGGTCGGTAGCCGGTAGTCGGTTTTTAGTAATCCGTAGTTGAGTAAAACAGTTGCTCTAATCGTTGAGTCGCAATTCAACAACTGCGCAGCTTTGTTTCACCGACAACTGAATACTGACAACCGATAACCGGCAACCGACCACCGATTACCGATTACTGAAATTATGAGAAGTAACTTAATCAAACTCGGCTCTGAACGCGCGCCACATCGCAGTTTGCTGAAAGCCTGTGGCGTGACCGATAGCGATATGGCGAAGCCCTTTATCGGGATTTGCAATTCGTATATTGACATCATTCCCGGCCATCGCCACTTGCAAGAGCTTGGCAAGCTCGCCAAAGAAGCGGTGCGCGAAGCCGGTGGCATTCCATTTGAATTCAACACCATCGGCGTTGATGACGGCATCGCCATGGGGCACATCGGCATGAAATACAGCTTGCCGTCGCGTGAAATCATCGCCGATTCGGTTGAAACGGTCATTGAAGCGCACCGGCTTGATGGCATGGTCTGTATGCCAAATTGCGACAAGATTGTGCCCGGCATGTTAATGGGCGCCATGCGCGTCAATGTGCCGGTGATTTTCGTTAGCGGCGGCGCCATGCGCGCCGGCAAACTCGCAACCGGCAAGAGCGTTGATTTGATGCACGTCTTTGAAGGTGTCGGCGCCTTGCAAGCCGGAAAAATTTCCGCGTCCGAATTGCAAGAGATTGAAGATAACGCCTGCCCGACCTGCGGCTCATGTTCAGGCATGTTCACTGCCAATTCGATGAACTGTCTGATGGAAGCTCTGGGGCTGGCGCTTCCCGGCAACGGCACCTACCTTGCCGATTCCGATGAGCGCAAAGAATTAGTCAAGCGGGCGGCGGCGCAAATCATTGACCTGGTGAATGCCGATTTCAAACCGAGCGATTTCATCACCCTTGCGTCGTTCGATAATGCTTTTGCGCTTGATGTGGCGATGGGCGGTTCAACGAATACCGTTTTGCATACGCTGGCCATTGCGCGCGAAGCCGGATTTGAATATCCGCTTGAACGATTAAACGAAATTTCCGCGCGCGTACCAACGATTTGCAAGGTCAGCCCGGCGCGGCCCGACGTTCACATCGAAGATGTGCTCAGGGTTGGCGGCATCAGCGTGATTTTAAAAGAACTCGCAAAACGCGACGGCGCATTGGATTTAAATCAAAAAACGGTTACGATGAAGACACTCGGCGAAAACATTGCTGAGGCGCAGGCGCCTGACGGCGATGTCATTCGAACAATTGAAGAGCCATTTTCTCAAACCGGAGCCTTGGCGACTCTATTCGGCAATCTTGCGCCCGAAGGTGCAGTCATCAAACGCGCCGCTGCCGATTTAGATTATTTCACTGGCACCGCCCAGGTTTTCGATTCAATGGAAGAAGCCTGTTCGGCAATCCTCAGCGGGTTAGTTCAAAAAGGTTCTGTCGTCGTCATTCGTTACGAAGGGCCGCGCGGCGGCCCCGGCATGCAAGAGATGCTTGCGCCCACCGCCAATATCGTTGGGATGGGGCTGGGTCGCGATGTTGCACTGGTAACTGACGGACGCTTTTCGGGAGCGACACGCGGCATCTGCATCGGTCACGTTTCACCGGAAGCCGCCGCCGGCGGCGCGATTGCCGCCATCAAAGATGGCGATGTGATAACCATTGATTTGAAGAACAACCGGCTGGCAGTTGATTTGGATGATAGCGAAATTGCCGAGCGTATCGCCGCCTTACCGCCGATTAAGGTTCGCGTGAAAAGTTCGTATCTCAGGCGCTATGCTGCGCTCGTCACATCTGCAAATACCGGCGCGGTGCTGAAAAAGGTGTGAAGGGGTGACAAGGTGAAGAGGTGAAAGCCCAGCTTAGTTGGCTTTCATTTCTAAATCCTAAATCCTGCATCCCAAATCCTAGAATATGAAACTGAGCATAGCCACATTACCCGGCGACGGCATCGGCAGAGAGGTTGTCGCCGAAGGCGTAAAGGTTATTCAGGCGGTCGCCGCGCGCTTCGGGCATGAGGTTGAAATTCAAGAGTACGCCATTGGCGGCTCGGCGCTGGATAGATATGATGAGCCGTTCCCTGCGGAGACGGCCGCCGGTTGTTTGACAAGCAAAGCGGTTTTATTAGGGGCCGTCGGCGCGCCACAATACGACGCAAATCCGCGAGGCAAAAAACCTGAAGACGGACTGCTGGCTTTACGAAAAACCTTGCAGGCCTATGCCAATCTGCGACCCGTGGTTGTTTACAATGAATTAATTGAAGCTTCGCCGCTGAAGCCTGATATTGTAAAAGACTGCGATATGCTCATCGTTCGTGAGTTGCTCGGCGGTTTGTATTTCGGCACGCCACGCGGCCTCGGAGAAGACCGCGCCTTTAACACCATGGCCTATTCGGTTGCCGAGGTAGAACGTATCGCGCACGTCGCTTTCCAAGCCGCAGAAACGAGGCGCGGGCGACTGGCTTCGGTTGATAAAGCGAATGTCTTGGAAACCTCGCAACTCTGGCGCGACACCGTCAGTCGAGTGGCGAAAGATTATCGCGATGTTCAGCTTGAGCACATTTTAGTTGATAATGCGGCGATGCAGATTGTGCGCGACCCGCGCCGCTTTGATGTGATTGTTACGGAAAATATGTTTGGCGATATTTTGTCTGACGAAGCCGCCGTCATCGCCGGGTCAATTGGCATGCTGGCGTCGGCCAGTTTAGGTGGTGAGGTTGGACTTTATGAACCGGTGCACGGTTCGGCGCCTGACATTGCCGGCCTTGGCAAAGCCAACCCGCTCGGGACGATTGCTTCGGTGGCGCTGATGTTTCGCCATTCCTTCAATCTCGAAGAAGAAGCGCGGCGGATTGAAAGCGCTATAAAATTCGCTTTAGCCAAGGGGCTGCGCACGGCGGATTTGACTAAGGATGGTGCGTGGGTTCCGACAAACACCATGGGTGATGAGATCTGTGCTTTTGTTGCCCGTTCCTGAGTTACTTGTTCCTCAAACCCAGACAACCCCCGGTAACAAGTGACTGGTAATCAATAATCAAATAACCAACTCGGTGAATGCTATGAAAGATGATGTCCCTCAACGGTTGCTCTATGATGCTCAATTTGAACACGACGCTTGTGGTGTGGGCTTTGTCGCAGACATTGCAGGACACAAGAGTCACACGTTGCTTGAAATCGCCCTGCAAACGCTCAACAATTTAGTTCACCGCGGCGCGATTGATGCCGATGGCAAGACCGGCGATGGCGCCGGCGTGCTCACCCAACTGCCGCATAAGTTCTTTCTGCATAAACTCAAAAAACTGCACAACGTAGAGCTTGACGCCGAAGACCTGGCGGTCGGCATGTTCTTCCTGCCGCAGGATAAACCGCTGCGCACTCATTGCAAAAGCCTATTTTTAGAAACCCTCAAGCAGTACGGTCTGCAATTTTTAGGCTGGCGTCTGGTGCCGACCAATCGAAACGTGCTCGGCCCCAAAGCCACCACCACGCTGCCGCGCATTCATCAAGCGTTTATTGGTCGCGGCGAATGCGCCAAAGAGGCCTTTGAACCCACGCTCTACCTGGTGCGCAAAGAGATTGAACGCAAGACCACTGAGGTCAAAAAATTCTATGTCAATTCGCTCTCAAGTCAGACCATCGTTTACAAAGGATTGCTGGTCGCCTCGCAACTCAAATCCTTCTACAAAGATTTGAGCGATGCCGAATTTGAAACCGCACTGGTGGTTTTTCATCAACGCTATTCAACCAACACCTTTCCGAATTGGTCGCTCGCTCAACCCTTTCGCATCATGGCGCACAACGGCGAAATCAATACCATCGCCGGAAATCGCAATTGGATGCGGGCGCGCGAAGCCGGGTTGAAATCAGCCGTCTGGCAAGATCAGTTAGAAAAGTTGAAACCGGTTCTGTGGGCCGGCGGGTCGGATTCGGCAAGCCTCGATAATGCTGTTGAACTGCTCTCGCGAAGCGGGCGCGACACCCTGCACACGATGTTGATGCTGATGCCCGAAGCCTTTGAAAATGCGCAACGCATGAACCCGGAACTGCGCGGTTTTTATGATTATTCCGCCTGTTTAATGGAGGCCTGGGATGGACCGGTGGCGGTCGCTTTCAGCGATGGCCGCATCGTCGGCGCCCGCTTAGACCGTAATGGTCTGCGACCGGCCAGATATTCAATCACCAATGACGGATTGATGCTCCTGACTTCCGAAGCCGGCGCCATCGAGCTGGCGCCCGAAACGATTATTGAAAAAGGCCGACTTGCGCCCGGCGAAATGATTGCCGTTGATACGGTGCGCGGGGTGATTTTGCGCGATGAAGAGATCAAACTTGAATGCGCGAAACGAAACCCTTATCAAGCCTGGGTGAAAGACGCGATGGTCGTCTGCCCGAGCATTGCCGATAACCATTGCGCAGATGATTTCGCGGACCTCAATTTGACGCAACGCATGAAAGCCTTCGGTTACACACTTGAAGATGTGCAGCGCATCATCGAACCCATGTTCGAAGAAGGCAAAGAACCCGTCGGTTCAATGGGCGACGATACGCCGCTCGCCGTCTTATCAGCAAAACCGCGCACCCTGTACACCTACTTCAAACAGCGCTTTGCCCAGGTCACCAACCCGGCGATTGACCCGATACGCGAACGCGCCGTGATGTCGCTTGAAACCTTGATTGGCGCCAGAGGCAATCTGCTTGAAGAGCGCGCCGACCATGCAAAACTCATTAAGCTTCACAGTCCGGTCTTGACCAAAAGCGAGCTTGAATGGCTGAAAAACCTCAATAAACAGGGCTTTTCTTCGATTACTTTGAAGACCGTGTTTGAAACTAAAGAGAGCGAGCGTTCACTGGAAAGCGCCCTTGCAGGGTTGTGCAAACAGGCCGGCGAAGCGGTAGACGCCGGACAGACGATTTTAATTTTAAGCGATAGAGGCCTCGACCAGTCGCACGCGCCAATCCCTATGTTGCTGGCGGTTTCAGCCGTTCATCATCACTTGATTCGTGAAGGTAAGCGCATGCGCGCGAGCTTGATTGCAGAGACCGGCGAAGCGCGCGAAGACCATCACTTCGCCTGCTTGCTCGGATTTGGCGCCAGCGCCGTCAATCCATACCTGGCTTTTGAAATCGTCGCCAGCGAAGTCAGCCGTCGCGGCATGAGCGCTCCGGCGGCGCTTAAAAATTATAAGACTGCCGTTGAAAACGGCTTGCTGAAAATTTTAGCCAAGATGGGTATTGCGACGATTGCCAGTTACTGCGGCGCACAGATTTTTGAAGCGATTGGAGTGAGCGATGAATTGATTGAAAAACATTTCACCGGCACGCCTTCACGAATTGGCGGCATTCGCCTTGCAGAAATTGCGCGTGATGCGCGGCAATTTCATGCCTCAGCTTTTGCGCCGGACGATAAACCACAACTCGAAGACGCGGGATTTTATCGTTACCGGGCGGGCGGCGAATATCACACGTTCAATCCGCAGGTCTTTCGGTCGCTGCACAAATTCGTTAAAGCGGGCGATGAACAGGAATTCAAAAAGTTTGCCGCATCCGTCGAAGCGCGTACCCCTGCGGCGCTGCGCGACCTTTTGGATTTCCGCAAAGGCGAAGCCATTTCAATTGCCGAGGTCGAAGCGGCGCAAAATATCGTTCGGCGGTTTTCGGTTTCAGCCATGTCGCTGGGGGCGCTCTCGCCCGAAGCCCATGAAACCCTGGCCATTGCCATGAATCGGTTGGGCGCCAAGAGCAACAGCGGCGAAGGCGGCGAATCGCCGGCGCGTTATCGCGAACGCGAAGATGGCGATTCAGCCAACAGCCGGGTTAAGCAAGTCGCTTCGGCACGGTTTGGCGTTACCCCTGAATACCTGGTGAGCGCCGACGAACTGGAAATCAAAATCGCGCAGGGCGCAAAACCCGGCGAAGGGGGACAACTGCCGGGTCATAAAGTGACTGCGGAAATCGCCGCGATTCGTCATTCGGTTCCCGGCGTGACCTTGATTTCGCCGCCGCCGCATCACGACATCTATTCTATCGAAGACCTCGCGCAACTGATTTACGATTTAAAGCAGATCAATCCGCGCGCCCGCGTTGCTGTAAAACTGGTCGCCGAAGCCGGCGTGGGCACGATTGCGGCGGGCGTTGCCAAAGCCTATGCGGATGTGGTGCATATCGCCGGTCACGATGGCGGCACCGGGGCCTCGCCTCTCAGTTCACTCAAGAATGCCGGGTCGAGTTGGGAACTGGGGCTTGCCGAAACTCAGCAGACTCTGGTGCTCAACGATCTGCGCTCGCGTGTGCGGCTCAGAGTTGACGGCGGCATCAAATCTGCGCGTGATGTTGTGATGGCCGCCATGTTCGGCGCTGAAGAGTTCGGCTTTGCCAGTTCGGCGCTCGTCGCCCTCGGTTGCGTGATGGCCCGGCAGTGCCATTTGAATACCTGTCCGGTCGGCATCGCCACTCAGGATAAAGGCTTGCGCGAACGTTATGCGGGCAAACCGGAAATGGTCGTCAACTATTTTATGTCGCTTGCCGAAGAAGTGCGCGCCCTGCTTGCCGAACTCGGGTTTCGCTCGCTTGATGACCTCGTCGGGCGCAGCGACCTGCTGGTTGAAAAACCCGATATTGAACTTCCGAAAGGCGCGAAACTCGATTTACGGGCGCTCGTTGCCAGGGCGGATGAAAGCGATGACCAGCCGCGTAAATTTATTGCGCCGCATAAACGCTACGAAGAAGATTCCCTGGAAGAGCGCATTCTGCTGCAAGCCGCGCGGGCCATCGTCAGCGGCAAGCCGCTGCAGTTATCGTACAAAATCAAAAATACCGACCGCGCCATTGGCGCGCGCATTGCCGGTGAAATTGCCACCATTTACGGCAATGCGGGACTGAGCGAAGCAACGATTGACATTATCTTTCGCGGCGCCGCCGGACAGAGTTTCGGCGCCTTCTGTATTTCAGGGATGAAGCTCAAGGTCTTTGGTGAAGCCAATGATTATGTCGGCAAAGGCATGAGCGGCGGCGAAATCATCATCCGCCCACCCGATGAATCCCAGTTTGAATGGTCGCAAAATGCCATCATCGGCAACACCGTTTTGTATGGCGCGACGGGCGGAACGCTTTTTGTTGGCGGTCGCGCCGGCGAGCGTTTCTGTGTTCGCAACAGCGGAGCCGATGCCGTGGTTGAAGGTGTAGGCGACCATGCCTGCGAATATATGACCGCCGGAACGGTCGTGGTGCTTGGCGAAGTCGGGCGCAATTTCGCTGCCGGAATGACCGGCGGTGTCGCCTATGTTTTGGATGTCAACGAAAATTTCCAACGGCGCTGCAATCAAGAGTTGGTGACGCTTGAGGCGTTAAACAAAGACGAAGATATTCAAACCGTGCGGGCGCTCATTCAAAAACATTTTGAACTCACCGGCAGTTTGCAGGCGCGCGCCGTTTTGTGGGATTGGAAAAACTATAAGCGCGGGTTTTGGAAAGTCGTCACCCAGGGCGCAAAACTGCTTGAAGCGAAAAAGAAAGCTGAAACCCCGCGCCCCGCCCCCCAGAGCGGACGCCGAGTTTTTGCCGCCGCCCAGTGGGTCAGAGCCAGACTTTTCCAGGTGATGTAAGTGCGAGAGAATGAGCTGTCTGCGTTTTCACGAACCAAGCGGCGATGATAGAAATAGAATTTTCTGAACCTCAAACGAGTCATTGTGATTGTTGCGGTGGCGTAACAACCAATTTAACGCGCTTCGTTTACCAAGATGGCGATGCCTTTGCCGTATATTATGCGGCGTTTTCGGATAATCATCCGGAGCGCATCGTGGATATTGCTATTGGACTCGGTGAATGGGGAGAGGGCGCGACTGAAGAGAAGCGAGTTGCGTTTGCGCTAAAACTCAGAGAATCAGAATCCCAGTACGAAGTTATGGTCATTAATGCAGATGAATCATCTTGGCAAAATGCAAAATTTTTAGGTCGGATGTTAAATCGAGAAACCGCATTAGCGCATCCTTGGATTGAAGACATTTTTCATATCACCGATCACATTTGTCAGCATGACCTTGTAATCAAAGCCTATTTTGGAGAAGAAGCATTCTAGGAGTTCGTCATGGATTTAATGCAACTCGAAATGTTTGTTGCGATGGTTGAAGAGCAAAATTTTCACAAAGCTGCCGAACGGGTCTTTCGCACGCAACCGGCGCTCAGCATGGCGCTTCGCAAACTTGAACAGGAACTTGGCACCCCGCTCTTTGACCGTTCCGACCGCAGCAACTATTCGCTTACCGATAGCGGCGAAGTGCTCTACGACTACGCCAAACGCTTGCTCAACCTGCGCGATGAAGCGCTAACCACTTTGCAACGCCTGCATACCTTACAGAGCGGTCGCATTCGCATTGGCGCAAACGAAAGCACCAGTCTTTACCTTTTGCCGCAGCTCATCCTGGCGTTTCGCGAACAATATCCAACCATTAAAATCGAAGTCTTTCGGCAATTGTCGACGAAACTTCCGACGGAGCTTCGCCAGCGCAACCTGGATGTCGCCATCCTGGCTTATCTGCCGGAAGGCCCTGACCTGGAATCTACCTTGATTGTGCGCGATGAACTGGTGCTCATTGCCAGCCCGGAAAACCCGCTGGCGCGGGAATCGCGTGTGCACATCCGCGATTTAGGCGGCGAATCCTTCATTGCTCACAATGCCCATTCACCGGCGCGACAAAAAGTTATTGATACGTTTCGCAAATATCAAACGCCGCTCAATATCACCACAGAGATTGCCACCATGGAAACGATTAAAAAATTCGTCTCCTTAAACATCGGCCTGGGGTTTGTGCCACTGATGTGCGCGACCGAGGCCGTCGAGCGGGGCGAATTGGTTGTCGTGCCTCTGGATGGCTTTCATTACGAGCGCAATCTGTGGGCGGTGCGCCGG
>JBIOWC010000152.1:0-23752 GCA_044868105.1 Blastocatellia bacterium | reverse complement strand
CTGAATTTCTCGATGGCCGCCGAATAATGTTTAGCGAAGTAATAATCAAGTCCCTGTCGGTAACTGATATCAACCGCGCTTTCCTGATTATTGACTCCGGCTTCGCTCACATATTTCATCGCCGTGCTGATGGGCACAATGAAGGCGAAACCCGATACTTCTGCCTCGCCTGGTTGTCCGCCGCCAAAGGTCAACAAGCCGATGATTTCACCCTGGTCATTGACCACAGGGCCACCCGAATTGCCATGAGTTGATGCGGCATCGGTCTGTAAAATCGGCAAGCCATCGCGGGCATTTTTATGTGCCGAAATTTTGCCGTCGGTAATCGAAGACTCGAATCCCGATTCCACATTCAGGATTGGCGAATCGCCGGCGCCCGGATAGCCAACCACAGAGATATGATCCTGGTCCTGTACTTTGTCGGAATTGCCAAGTTTGAGAATCGGCGTGTTCGTCGCCTCGATTTTAATCACCGCCACATCTTCGCTTGATGATTCGCTGACCGGGTTGCCAAACGCGTGTATCTCAAAGGTGAACATCTGTTCTTTGGAGAGCGCGACTTTGTTGATATGGTCAATCTTTTGAAACTGAGCTTGGCCGGCGATTTCATTGATTCTCTGGTCATCCCAGGCGCGCAGGTCTTCGCCTAAATCTTTTGCCAGGGTCTGGAAGAATAAGGCTCCTAGCCGTTTTTTAGCCTCGGCCTCACCGGCTTTTGTGCGTCGGACAACGTGGGCGTTGGTCAAGATATGACCGTCGGAACTGATGAACACCCCGGAACCCAGCCCCGCATCAACCACCGTATAAATCTTGTTGTTTCCCTGATATAAAATTTGCGCCGCGTATCCATCAAGGATGCGAACCACGGATGGTTTTACATAAAGCGCCAGTTCGTTGCCGTTCATCGCTCTTTCGCTATTTGCGGATAATCGGTTTGTCGAAACCAGCGTCATTGCCAGCAGCGCGAACAATAGGGCAGCGATAGGCAGGCGCTTTGGAAATCTTTTGTTAATCGGGTTGCTTATATACATTCCTTTCTCTCCTTAGGTTTTTAATCTCTTCCTTTCAGGACGGCGTAAAAATGCAGCGCATATTCCTTCTTAAATAGCCCTCCTCAAGGGTGGTGCCTTAGCGGTTTTTTTCGGCTTTTTTGGGGTTTCGGTTTTTGCTCGGTTGCTTGCTTATGCAATTCTTCTTTGACGCCAGCCGCGTCCATCGGCGTGTTCGCGTCAGTCGCGACCGGCGGTTGTTGGGTTACCGGTTCCGGCGCTTTGCAGACTTTCCACCAGATGATGAGCGTCACGGCGAGCGCGACAAGCAAGCCGATTAACGAAAGGATGAATTTTTTATTTCGCGCCGCAAAGCGCTGCGAATCCTGAGCGCAACTGAGCGTCAAGACGGTCACGTTGTCCTGGTTGAAGAGCTGTTTTTCCAGAGCCTGGTTGAGCAAAACTTCACAAGGTTTGGTGGTTTGCCTTTCCAGGGTCATAACTATCTCTTCATCGCTCAGACTTTTGTACAAGCCATCGCTGCAGAGCAACACCCGGTCGCCGTCTTGCAAGGGGAAAGGGCGAAGGTTGCGGTCAATCTCTTTAAGTTCTGCAAGCCCCAGATAGCTGGTTAAATCTTCGAGTCCGGTTTGCGAGAGAATTTCCGACCTCGACATTCGTCCGCGCGCCACTTCCGCAACCAATTCGTTGGCGTAAGTGTGGTCGGCGGTCAGTTGAATCAATTCGCCGTCGCGCAGTAAATAGATGCGACTGTCGCCCGTCGAAACCCAGTAGAGCGAGTCCTCGGCAATCACCGCTGCAATCAACGTCGTGCCGACCTCGCCATTTTTGCGACCGAGTTTCAACACCGCCTGGTTGGCGGCGTGGAGTGACTTCTGCAAAGCGTCCGCGATTGAGGTCTTTGCTGACTTGCCTTCATAAGCCTTCAAAAAGGCTACCACAGCCGTTTTGCTGGCTTCGCCGCCCATCTGCATGCCACCCATGCCATCGGCGATGATGGCAAGCAGGCCGCCGTGCCGCGCCAACCGTTTGTTCTTCGGGTCGCTAAAGCCGAAAGCGTCCTGTTGTTCCTGGCGTCGGCCAATATGTTGCGCATTGTTCGGTGTAACTTTCATGGTTATTCCTCGAAGGTGATTCGCAGTTGCGTATCGCCTGCGATAATGGTGTCGCCGCTTTCCAGACGATGGCGACCAGAGATGGTGATGCCGTTGACTTCGGTTCCATTCATCGAGTGCAAATCCTGGATGACCACTCGGCCATTGATATGAGATAACTCGCAGTGTTGGCCGGAAACGGATTCATCTATTAAGGCGAGGTCGCAATCTTCGCGCCGCCCGATGATGAAACGGTTGCCGAGTTGCAGATGATAAGCTTGTCCGGCGTTGTAACCGCTGACCTGCGTTAAGCGCACGGGTTTGCCCGACAGGGCTTCGGTTTCTGCGGACTCGTAACCGGGCGCTTGAGAATCGGTTGGCGCGAAGCCGCTTCTTTTCCTTCGCCATCGCCAACCCGCGCCGGCGAGCGCCAGCAAACCGAGCCCCGCAAGTCCATAGGCCCACCCGGCGTCGGGGCGCCACCACGGACGCGCCTCAGGAATCCTTGCCGGTTCAGTTGGTGTAGCATCTGGAAAGAGTTGAATATCCAGACCGTCGCTGAAAGCTCTGCCGTCTTGCGTCAGCTTGATTTGCAGGCGTTGACTTTCGCCATTCGCCGGGCAGTTATCGCAGGAAAATTTCGCGACAAAAACCCTGCCGATAGCGCCTTTCATCAGCGAATAAATATTGGTGAGCGAATCGGCATCAACCTCACGAAACAGGCCGCCAGAGGTTTGAGCGAAACGATGCAAGGTGTCTAAATGTTTTTGTCGCTCGTCGCCGGCAAGACTGCTGTAACCGATTGCATAGATCGGCAAGGGATGTTGTTGCAGCTTGGCGAGCACATCTTCAACCGCCAGGCCGCTGCCTTCGTCTTTACCATCGCTGAGCACCACAATCACTCGCCGGTCAGGTAAATCCGCATCGCTGCGCTTGCCCATCTCTAGGGCGCGAAGCAAAGCGCCGTAGAGTTGGGTTCGCCGAGCGTTAAGTTCGATGGTCTCAAGTCTGGTGGCGAGTTCGACTTTATCGGCGGTGAAGTCTTTAACGAGCGTGACCGCTTCACCGAAAGTTAAAATCGCCGCGCGGTCTTGCTCGTTCATCTGCGCGATCCACGATTTAAGGGCTTCGCGCAGGCCTGTAAATTTCGCGCTACTGAGCGACTTCGAGGTGTCTATCAGAAAAATATAAGCCACGCCTTCGCCGCTCTCGGCAAAGGGCGCGATTTCCGTAAGCTTGAGCGTTTCGCGTCCGAGGGTTGCCTGGAAATTCGCCGGTTGCAATCCGCTTGCCGGGTTTCCCTGTGCGTCAAGCGCATCGAAATAGATTTTTACCCGCGCCGCGCGCGCGGTTGCCTGGCTGATGTTGAACTCTTGCGCTTCACCAGCCCAGGCCACCTGCGCGAGCAGCGCAGAGAAGATGAACAAAACTAGTTTTCGACTTGCCATGTAAAGCTCTCCCCGCAAAACGGCACAAAGACCAATTGCGTTTTGCCAATCTCCAGGCGGTCAAAGGGCTTGAGTTCTTCGGCGGTCTCAACCCCTTCGCCATTCAGATAGACAATGCCCGTCGCATCGCCCGTCGCAATCTTGAAGGTATTTTTATTGGGGTAATAGGTGATGACGGCGTGTTTTTCTCTGGAGATGGCCTCATCACCTGAAATACAGATGTCCATCTTTTCCGAGCGCCCAATGAAATTTCTTTCCGAGCGAATGCGGTAATCGCGTCCGCGTTCGGGACCGGCGACGCTCACCAACCAACCGACGACCGGGTTGACGCCCAGCTTACCGTGAAATACGCCTTTGGTTTTGCCCAGGTCGGCGCCGGCGCCGTTCCGGGGTTGGGTCTTTTGAATTTCATCCACAACGACAACCGGCGGTTGACCCGGTTGATGCCTGGGTTGGGTTTTGACGATGTTTAAATCCGGGACGCCGCAAAACGGGCATAAACTGTGTCTCTTTTCGTCATAAAAATGACCACTTGCACAACGCTTCATATTCATTTTTTCTCCTTTAATCGAAATTGAATGGTTTGGCGAAACTAATAAGTGAAAATTTCAAATCTCTCGGTGGCGATTTTTTCACCGGCCCACCAAAACTCCACGCGATAGTTACCGACCAGGTAATAATTCCCGGTTTCGGTTCCCCACATGGTTTGCAAGGTCTTGGTGTCTTTGCTGTCCATATCCATCGCCAGGGTGAAATCATCCCGGCTGCCTTCGGGTTTCTCGCAAACCGTGGCCAATGGTTTATAAATTCTTACCTTGAGCTTGCCTTTGAGGTCTGCCAGTCCGACCCAGTTGTTGCGCGTTTCGATTTCAATTGCCAGGTAGCGCATATCGGCTTGGCGAAACCGGCGACTCTCTTCTTCATAATCAGCGCTCAATCGGTGGCCGTCCTGGTCTTTATTACGCAAGCGAATTCCGGAGATGCTCAGTTGTCGGTCAGCATACTTAGCGGTTAACGCTTTTTTGGCTTCGAGTTCGGCCGTCAGTTGGTTCTCGGTCTTTTTTTTTTCACTTTCGACGCGCTCGACGCGCTCTTTGAGGGTTTTTTGTTCTCGGTCATAACGCGACGCGGCGCTTGTCAGATTGGCCGCCAAAATCAGGATGATGAGCCCCATCACGATGGCCACCAGTAAGGCAATGACTTTCCACAGGGCCGGGCTTTTTGGCGGCGCCGCCACGATTAAATTTTGCTGGTTTGCGGGCGGCGCGATAGCCGCTTGAAATTCCGAGATGCTTTGAAAACGGTCGGCTGGTTTGAGCGCCAGCGCTTTCATTAAAGCGGCTTCAGCTGGTGCGGGAATGATAATGCCAAGCTGGCTTGGCGGTGCGAGGTCATCGCGTTGAAGACGGGCAATGGATTCCTGCGGCACTTGTCCGGTGATGGCGCGGTAAATGGTTGCCGCCAGCGCATAGACATCCGTCCAGGCGCCTTGATTGCCGTTGCTGATATATTGTTCAACCGGCGCGTAACCTTGCTTCAAAATCACCGATAGGCTTTTGCTCTGCTCACCAATGGCATAACGCGCGGCGCCGAAATCGAGCAATTTTACCTGGTTGGTGTAGGTGAGATAGATGTTATCGGGGCTGATGTCGCGATGCAGCATGCCGGCGCGATGAACTTCTCGGAGCGCGTCCATCACCGGAATCATAATTTTCACCGCCGCATCAAAGGCAATTCGCCCCCCCTCTTTTTCGAGATATTTTTTAAAGGTGATGCCGTCAACATAGTTCATCACCAGATAGCCCGTGTTATTCGCATAAAAAAAGTTGTGCACCGAAACGATGTTGGGATGTTCCTGAAACTGCGCCAGCGAGCGGGCTTCTTCAATGAATTTGCTGAGACCGTATTCATAAAACTCGCGCGCGTCGCCGGTAAACGGCATCACCTGAGAACTGCCGGGCGTACGAGTGGCAAGTTCGGTTGGCAAATATTCTTTGACCGCGAGTTTCAGTTTGAGATTCGCATCCCAGGCCAGGTATGTGATGCCGAAGCCCCCGATACCAACCACTTTGCCAAGCAGGTATTGTCCATTGAGCAAGGTTTTCGGAGGCAGGCAAAAAGGGGATTCGGGCAAGGCGCCTTCCTGCCAGCCGCACTGCAAACAAAAAGCTTCTGCGCCTTTGCCGGTCATACAGCCCATACAGAGTTGAGTTGTCGTTTCCATTACCATTGTATCCACCCTCAAATTCTCCTTTTCTTTTTCTCACTCAAGACCGTCGTGAAAATCGCAGGTATATTCCGGGCTCGGTAAAAAAAATTGTGCCCTGGGCTCGACGATAGAAATTCCTCAAGCCTTGGCCTGCGCTTCAACGGGTTTGCTTATTTAACGAGCTTCCTTTTCAAAGCCCTATTCACCCTCGGATTAAGCGGAAAGTGCCGATGAAACGGATTTCCGGCAGCCGTCTTTTCCGCTCTATCGGAAAACAAAGTTTAGGGCTTTCAGGAATTGAGATTTTCTTTCAGGGCGAGGGCTGATACAGTCGGGCTACGCACCGCGATAACTTGTCACTGCGAAGGCAGAGCTTTAGAATCGAACCACCGAATGAACTGGAGAAATAAGCATGGCAAATCAACCTTTCAATCGCATCATCCTGGTGGTTTTAGATAGCGCCGGAATTGGCGAAATGCCCGATGCCGCCATCTACGGCGATGCGGGCTGCGATACCATCGGGCATACGTTGGAGTCGCGCGCCGTTCACATTCCCAATTTGCGCCAGCTGGGACTTGCCAACATCAAACCGTTGGCCGTGCCCGCGGTCTTAAATCCGACGGGCGCCTTCGGGCGCGGCGCGACTGCTTCTCAGGGCAAGGATACGACGACGGGCCACTGGGAGATGAGCGGCATCATTACCTCGAATCCCTTTCCGACTTATCTGCATGGATTTCCGCCGCGGGTGATTGAAAAATTCGAACAAGCGATTGGTCGAAAAGTTCTCGGCAACAAACCGGCATCGGGAACGGAAATTATTAAAGAACTCGGCGAAGCGCATATCAAAACCGGATGCCCGATTGTTTACACCTCTGCCGATAGCGTCTTTCAAATTGCCGCGCACGAAGAGATTGTGCCGCTCAATGAGCTTTACGAATGGTGTGAAATCGCGCGCGCACAACTGACCGGCGAAGACCAGGTGGCGCGCGTCATTGCCCGCCCGTTTGTCGGTGAACCCGGCAATTTCCGTCGCACCGAAGCGCGCATTGATTACGCCATTGACCCGCCGGAAACCATGCTGTTGGACATCATCAAAGCGCACGATTTGCCGGTCGCCGCCATCGGCAAAATCGGTTCGATATTCTGTCATCGCGGGACCACCGAAGAATTGAAAGCCGGCAACAACGAGAAGAGTGTTGACCAGACGCTGCACGCTTTGCAGGAAACCCCTACGGGATTGATTTTCACCAACCTCGTTGATTTCGATATGCTCTACGGGCATCGCAATGACGTGGAAGGTTACGCCAAAGCTTTAGAGCGCTTCGACGAGCGCTTGCCGGAAATTCAATCGGCGATGCGCGAGGACGATTTACTGATTATTACGGCTGACCACGGTTGCGACCCGTCGGATGTTTCGACCGATCACACCCGCGAGTATGTGCCGATTTTAGCCTGGGGGAGTGGCATCAACCACGGCACGGATTTAGGCATTCGCACGTCGCTTGCCGACATCGGTCAAACCATCGCCGAAAATTTTCATTTGCAACTCGCTGCCGGACAGAGCTTTTTGAAAGCGATTGTGTAGAGATAAAATAGGCTTAACATTTTGGGCTTAATAACCGGAATGCAAAAACGGAGGCTAGGGTTATGCGTCTTGGTATTTTAGCTTCTCTCAGCTTGTGTTTATTCTTGTCGGCTACAACAAAGGCGCAACTGCCGACGCGACCCGATATGAATGGCGCGCCTTCGACCATCAATCCGCGTTCGGTTCCAGTCAATGCCCCGGCGGCGGTCGGTGATTTAAGCCTGCAACATATGGGCGCGGTAGAGACCTGGGCGGCGATTGCCCCGCGTAAAAATCTCGCGCCTTCGGTCACCCGCGTCATTGGCAAAGATTTATACATCGCCTTATTTAACTATCAGGAAAAAAGCGGCAAGCTCGAAAGCAGCATCGCTTTGCAATTGCGCCCCTTTGCCGATAAGCAAATGATCAAGCTGCAGGTCTTTGCCATTGAACAAAATGGCCAGCCGCTGGCGCGCACGCCGCTGACCGACCAGCAGACGCTGGCGCTCAAAAAACAAGGCGCGATTTTGCCGTTTACGGTCGAGATGCAGGAGGGCGAAAGCCTGGTCTGCGAAATTACCTTTCATATCAATGACGTCGAACGCGGCCGGACGAAAATTCGCGTCAGTAAAAAAGGCTTGGACTTTGCGGCGGCTGAAGAGCCGAAGCCGCCAGTCAAATAGCCAATCGTAGCGCGAAAGAAGCCGGGGAAAATGACGGGCTTCTTGCTACCGGCTGCCTATTACGACTGTCAGTTCCTCCCGTGCCATACCCTATGAATTGCAAACCGAAGGGTGTTATTATCTTCGGGAGGTTGTTGAATTCCATGCGCTCGATCATCACAGTGGCAAGTTTTATCATTTTATTGGCTACGCTTGCGCTGGCGCAGACGACGGCAGATACCAGACAAATCGCCGCACAAGCTTTTGAAAATGGACAAAATGCTCAGGAACGCGGCGATTTTGCCACGGCCGTTCGCTTTTATACGGAAGCCATAAAGGCCGAACCTGCGGTTTTTCAAATTTACTACCAACGCGCAACCGCGTTGTTGCAACTGGGTCGCCCGGATGAAAGCGAAGCGGATTTAAAGAAGGTCATTGAACTGAAGCCTGATTTCGCGCGCGCTTATCGCGTCCTCGGTCAACTCTATCTCGATAAAGATAAGAATGAAGACGGCAAACGTCAGCTCGCCCGCGCCCTTGAACTTGACCCGAAACTGCGCGAGACCCGATTGCTCTATGCCAGCGCGTTGCTGAAAACCAATGATTACGCAAAAGCCATAGCCGAACTTCGCACGGCTATTGAACAGGGCGAAGCGACACCGCTGACCTATGCGCTTTTAGGGGTTGCCGAAGAACGCGCCGATAAACTCGACGAAGCGCTTGGCGATTTTTCGCGGGCGCTTGAGTTGCAGCCGCAACAGGCGACGGCGCTTGAAGGTCGGGCTCGCGTTTACGAAAAGCGCGGGGCTCTCGATAAAGCGATAGCCGATTATTCCGCGGCTTACAAACTGCAACCCTCGCGCGACCTCGCTTTGCGCCTGGCGGCGATGAACGTGCGCGCCGGGCAAACCTCAGCCGCCATTCACATCTATCGCGCCTTGTTGATTGAAAAGCCTGACGATATGAACCTGCGCGTAGAGCTTTTGCAATTAATGGTGAAAAATAATCAGGCGGATGAAGCCATCGGCGATATTGAAAGATTGTTGAAGGCTCAACCCAATAATGCGAGGTTGCTGGTGCTGGCGGGCGATTTATTTGAAAGTAAGCCTGAACAAGCCGTCGCCTATTATCAACGCGCCTTGCAAGCGGATTCGGCGAATAATCGCGCCCGCACGCAACTCGGCGCCTCACTCGTGCGCGCCTTGAAATTTCAAGAGGCCTTGCCGGTGCTCAGCGAAGCCATTACGCGAGAGCCGAATAATTATCCGGCACACGCCAGTCTGGCAACGGCGCTGTTTAAGCTCAATCAGTATCCGCAAGCGGCGAGCGAATTCATCTGGTTAATCAAGGCCAAGCCTGAAATTGCGGCGAGCTATTTTTTCTTAGGCATTTCGTTTGACCGTTTGGGCGATTGCCAGCAATCAACACAAGCGTATCAGGAGTTTGTTCGGCGCGCCGATACAACGGTCAACGCTGAAGAGATAAAGGATGCCAATCTGAGGTTAAGCTTGTTGCAAAAACTGGCTAAGGAAGGCAAGTGCAAATCATTGGCGAAGGGAAAATCGCGATGAAAAATAGACTGAATGACCGACAGAATCGGCTGAAATTACCCCTGATAACTCTGGTGCTGTGCGGGGTGATGGTTGGTATGTTTGCGGCAAGTGTGAAGGCGCAAGAGCCGCCGCTTCCGGTTGACCCGACGCCGCTCGTTCAATTATTGGCGCCCGACGAAAAAGCGCAGATTGGCAAAGATAACCAACCTAAAAAACTGGTTGAGGTGTATTTGAAGATTGCCGGCGCGCATCTTGAAATCGCTTACAACGCGGTGATGAAAGAAGACCCTAAGACCGTTCAACGCGAACTCGATATTTACAACAAAACGCTGGATGCGGCCAAAGAGACGGCCTTTTCGCAAGCCGATGAAAAACGCAAGCTCGCCAAGAAAATCGAACAGGGAATTCTCAAGCATCTGAAAACCCTCGACGCCATTGAGCGTTATTCGCCCAATGAAGTGTTGCCGTTTTCGCAAGCCGCGCATAAACACGCCAAACATATTCGCGGCGAAGCCTTGAATACGTCGTTTGATTCCGGCGAAGTCATCAGCGACCCTGAGAAAGAGAAGGGAAAAAAATCTTCCGACAATCAATCCATCTATATCCTGCCCTTGGGGGATGAGTTGAAGGTCTGGCGGGGAAAAAGTTTCCGCCGCCTTAGCAGATTTCAGCCCCTACCGGGCTCCCCGCAGGCCAACGATTACCTGACCGAAGAAGAAGATGATTTTGTTCGTGAAGCCCAACAGGCGGATTTACGCATGAAAGTCTTTATGAAAATCGCCGACCGCCGTTTGCAAGCCATAAATAAAGCGCCGGTTGCCGCCGATGATAAAAAAGCGCAGAAACAAGCCGACGAGGAAGAACGCAAATGGGGCAAGTTGCCTGAACTGGGCCGCGCCGGCCTGTTGAAGCATTATGCGCGAGCCGTAGATGAAGCGATGGCGAAACTCGATGATGCTTATGAACGCAACCCGAAAGCATCGTTTGTCGCCAAAGCCTTGAAGGTGTTGCGCGAATCCACCGATGAACAATTGAAACGATTACACGAACTCGAATCTCAGGTGAAAACCGAAGAAGAAAAGTCGGCCCTGAGCGACGCCATCGAAAAAGCTGAACTTGCCAATAAAGGCGCAAACGACGGCTTAAAGAAAATCAGTAGCTAAACTCTCTAAGGAGTCGGCGATTCTCATACCCCAGGGGATTTCATTCTCCCTCGGCCAAGTAATCTTATTCTGGGCCTAAGGGCGCCGTGCCTGCCGGAAATCTCCCTCTTCACCCTGCGAAAAATTTTTTTATTTTATTTTGTCCGGCTATTCCATGTCGGCTGTGAAATTGTTATATAAATAAAATGGTTGTTTCAAACAATTGTTTGAATTTAAGAGCAGGGACATTGAACGATGAAAAAGAGCAGGTTGAATTTACGACCCGCCAAACCGTTAAGCGCCGCCGAAGAGGAAGTATTTTGTAAACTGGAAGCGCGCCAACGGTTGCTGGCGGCAGCCGAAGAATTGTTTGCCGAGCGGGGCTTTGCGTCGGTCAGCGTGCGCGAGTTAGGCGAACGCGCCCGAGTCAATATCGCGGCCGTCAATTATTATTTCGGCAGCAAAGAGAATTTATACCTTGAAACCATGCGCCACTCATTTCGCAATACCCGCGGGGCGTTGCCGAAGCTCGAAGCCTTACTCGAAGAGGCGCAAGCTGCCGGAACGAAGGAAGCGGCGCGGCGGGCGATACAACTTTATATTAATGAAATCCTGCACATTATTTTTATTTCCCGCGAAACCACTTATCACGCTGCCCTGATGGGGCACGAGATGAGCCATCCCACCCAGGCACTTGACGTCGTTGTCGATGAGTTTATTTCTCCGGTTTTCAAAGTCCTGCTCTCGTTGGTCGAACAATGCCGACCGGATTTAGCAGCCGCCAAAGAAGCGAATTTGACGGCCCTGAGCATCATCGGCCAGTGCCTTAATTATTCGCTGGCCCTGCCGCTGACCTTAAAACTACTGAAACGCCCACAACTCTCCTCCCCATTTATCAAAAAACTGGCAAAGCAAATTGCCGAGTTCTCACTGCAGGCGATCTCGGAAACCTAAGCGCCTGTTTGGCAAACGGACTGCGGTTGCTTGCCTAAATGTTTACCCCGGTTGATGAGCCGGGGATGCAGAGATTGAAAAAATAATAACCCCACCATTCACGCTTGGACGGGTTGCGATTTCGCGACCTGTTAAAACGAACCTTGAGGGAATGATGAAAATATTGACGACATCATATCTGACAGTCAAAGCCACACTCTTTTTATTCATTGTTGTTCTCTTATCCGCCGCCGGGTGTTCAAAATCGAAAACCACAACCCAGGCGATGACCGCCCCTGAAGTCGAAGTCGTTCAAGTCGAACAAAAGGATGTGCCCATTTATCAGGAATGGATTGGCACCCTGGATGGCTTGGTCAACGCTGAAATCAAATCACAAGTGACCGGCTATTTGCTCAAGCAGCATTACACCGAAGGCTCATTCGTTAAAAAGGGGCAATTGCTTTTTGAGCTAGACCAGCGTCCGTTTGAAGCGACGCTCGAACAAGCCAAAGGCGACCGCGCCAAGGCCCAGGGTCAGCTCGAACAAGCGAATGCTCAGCTCGTGCAGGCTCAGGCGCAGTTGTCGCAAGCTGAAGCCAATCAAGGCAAGACGGAACTCGACGTGCAGCGCTACACGCCGCTCGCCAAAGAGAAGGCGATTTCTGCGCAAGACCTCGATAACGCCATTCAAGCCAACCTTGCCGCCAAGGCGCAGGTCAAAGCGGCGAATGCCGGAATTCAAACCGCAAAAGCCGGAATCATTGCCGCCAAAGCCAACCTCACGGCTGCCGAAGCGATGGTGAAATCGGCGGAAATCAACCTGGGCTTTACGAAAATCTACTCCCTCATTGATGGCATTGCCGGACTTGCGCAAGTGCAGGTCGGCAACCTGGTCAATGGCGGGACGGGTACGTTAACGACCGTTTCGACGGTTGACCCGATTAAAGTCTATTTCACGCCCAGCGAGCAGGAATATCTCAACTTTACAAAAACCTATCCGCTGCAAAACGCGCAGGCCGCCATGCGCAAAAATCTGGAACTCGAACTGGTGCTGGTTGACGGCACCGTCTATCCGCAAAAAGGCAGATTTTTTGTTGCCGACCGGCAGGTAGACCAAAAGACCGGCGCGATTCGTCTGGCCGGCGTCTTTCCGAATCCGGGAAATATTTTGCGCCCCGGTCAATACGGGCGGGTTCGCGCCGTGACCGATACCCGGACCGCCGCCTTGCTCGTCCCGCAACGCGCCGTCACGGAACTGCAGGGCAATTATCAGGTCGCCGTCGTCGGCCCCGATAACAAAGTCAATATTCGCACCGTCAAAGTGGGCGAGCGCGTGGATACGTTGTGGGTCATTAATGAAGGGTTGAAAGCCGGCGAGACGGTCATTGCCGAAGGCCTGCAAAAAGTCAGACCCGATATGATAGTAACCACCAAACCCTATTTGCCAGCAACAGCGGAAGCGCCGAAGTAAACAAAAGCCGTCGCCAACCGGCGATGCACAAAAAATTGCCCGCACCTAGGACGGGTTGCAATGAATGGTTCGCCTGCGGATGGCGCAGGGCATTTATGGATTAAGGACTGCCTTATGATTTCCAATTTTTTTATCAATCGCCCGATTGTTGCGATGGTCATTTCCATTGTTACAGTCATCGCCGGGCTGGTGGCGATGCGCGGTTTGCCGCTCGCCCAATTCCCGGACATCGTACCGCCGCAAATCATCACCACAACAACTTACACGGGAGCCGATGCCGTGACCATTGAGCAATCGGTATCCACGCCCATGGAACAACAGATGAATGGCGTGGATAACATGCTCTATATGCAATCTACGAATGCCAACGACGGCACACAGCAACTCACCGTCACCTTTGACGTGGATACGGATGTCAGCACCGATCAGGTGAATGCGCAAAATCGTGTCGCCCAAGCGCAACCCAATTTGCCCACCGACGTCAGTCAATTTGGCGTTGCGGTGCGCAAATCAACGGGGCTGCCGATGCTGGTCATTTCGTTGATTTCACCCAATAAAACCTATGATTCGCTCTTTTTGGCCAACTATGCCAACATCAATGTCAACGATACGCTCTACCGCGTTCCGGGGGTCGGGGAAGTCAGACTTTTCGGCGCCAGCGATTATGCGATGCGCATCTGGGTCAAACCCGATGTGCTCGCCAAACTTGGACTCGCGGTTCCCGACATTGCCAATGCGGTTCGTCAGCAATCAGCGGTTAACCCGGCCGGTAAAGTCGGCGCGGCACCGGTGCCGCGCGGGCAAGAGATGACCTACACGGTTCGCGCGCAAGGGCGACTGCAATCGCCCGAAGAGTTCGGGCAAATCGTCGTGCGCTCGGTGCCCGATGGTTCGGTGGTGCGCTTGAAAGATGTGGCGCGCATTGAACTCGGGGCGCTCAACTATCAACAGATTGCGCGCACCAACGGGCAACCCGGTTGTATCGTGGCAGTTTTTCAAGCCCCCGGCTCAAACGCTTTGGCGGTTGCCGAAGGCGTGCGCCAAACGATGGCCGAATTGAAGAGCCGGTTTCCTGCGGATTTGGATTATGCCATCACGCTCGATACCACAGCGCCGGTTACCGAAGGCATTCGCGAAATTATTAAAACCTTAATTGAAGCGATGATACTGGTCATCATCGTGGTCTTTATCTTTTTGCAAAATTGGCGAGCCACGCTCATTCCGATTGTCGCCGTGCCGGTGTCGCTCATCGGCACCTTTGCAGTCTTTCCGCTGCTTGGATTTTCAATCAACACCTTGTCGCTGTTTGGCCTGGTGTTGGCAATCGGTCTGGTGGTTGACGACGCGATTGTTGTGGTCGAAGCCGTCGAGCATCACATTGAAGAAGGCATGTCGCCGCGTGATGCGACCTTCAAAGCCATGCAGGAAGTCTCCGGCCCGGTCATTGCCATCGCCTTAATTCTGGCGTCGGTCTTTCTCCCCGTCGCCTTTATGAGCGGCATTCAAGGACGCCTCAATAAACAGTTCGCGGTGACGATTGCCATCTCGGTTTTGATTTCGGCGTTCAATGCGCTGACGCTTTCGCCGGCGCTCTCGGCGCTGCTCCTTAGACCGCGCAAAGAATCGCGCGGCCTGCTGGCGCGATTCTTTGGCGGGTTCAATAAAATCTTCACCAAAGCAACGCACGGTTTTGTCAACTGGAGCCATTTTCTGATTCGCAAAGCGGTGATAGGCGTGGTGATTCTCGTCGCTTTTACGTTAGCGGCCGGCTTGCTTGGCCGGTCGCGCCCTACGAGTTTTCTGCCCGAAGAGGATTACGGTTACGTCTTCTTAAACGTCCAGCTTCCGGCTGCCGCGTCGCTCGAAAGAACCGACCAGGTGCTCAGAAAAGTTGAAGGGATTCTCGCCAAAACCGACGGCATTCAGTATTACAACACCATCGGCGGATTCAGTTTGCTGACCCGCGTATCGGCAAGTTATCAAGGTTTCTTTTTTGTCGGACTCAAGCCCTGGGATGAGCGCGATTCGTCCCGGCTTGAAGCCAAAAGCATCGTCGCAACCTTGAATAAAGCGCTCGCCGCGCAGGTGCCCGAAGCGCAGGCCTTCACCTTTATGCCGCCGTCAATTCCGGGGCTGGGGGCGTCGGGCGGTTTTTCGTTTTGGCTGCAAGACCGCAGCGGCGGGTCTGTGGAATTCCTCGACCAGAATCTGCAAAAGTTTCTGGAAGCCTGTCGCAAGCGCCCCGAACTTGCTGGAGTTAATTCGGCATTCTCGGCTTCCGTTCCACAGGTTTATGCCGATGTGGATCGCGACAAAGTATTAAAACAGGGGGTAGCCGTTGGTGATGTTTATCAAACCCTGCAAGCCTATCTGGGCGGGTTATTCTTAAATCAATTCAATCGCTTTGGTCGCCAGTGGCGCGTCTTCTTGCAGGCCGAGGGCGAAGAGCGCCGCACCGACCAGGATATTCGCAACTATTTTGTGCGCAACAATGACGGCGATATGGTTCCGCTTTCGGCGCTCGTCACCACGCGGCGCATCAGCGGCCCCGAATATACCAACCGATTTAACCTTTATCGGGCGGCGCAAATTCTGGGTAGCGCCGCGCCCGGTTACAGTTCCGGTCAGGCCATGACGGCGCTTGAAGAGGTCGCAAAGTCAACCTTGCCGGCCGAGATAGGTTACGATTGGGCGGACCTCTCTTATCAGGAAAGAAAAGCTTCGGGCGGTGCGCTGACGGCCTTTATGTTGTCCCTGGTCTTCGTCTTTTTAATTCTCGCGGCGCTCTATGAAAGCTGGTCATTGCCGTTTTCGGTTTTGCTGACCGTGCCGATTGCCATGTTTGGCGCCTTCATCGGACTGCTGTTGCGTAGCTATGACCTTGATGTCTATGCCCAAATCGGCCTCATCGTATTGATTGGGCTTGCGGCCAAGAACGCCATTCTGATTGTCGAGTTTGCGAAAGCGGAATTGGCGAAAGGGCGCGACCTTGTGGATGCGGCGCTCGAAGGCGCGCGACTCAGGTTGCGACCGATTCTGATGACCTCCTTCGCGTTTATTTTAGGTTGTGTGCCGCTATGGATGGCCTCGGGTTCAGGGGCCGCCGGGCGGCGCATTCTCGGAACCGTGGTGATTGTCGGCATGCTCGCGGCAACCCTGGTCGGGGTGTTTCTGATTCCCGTGACCTTCTACGTCGTCGAACGCCTGACCAGTTATCGAAAAGAGAAGAAGACTACGGACGAGCCGGAGAATTTGCCGCCCACCGCCGAGGCCGAAGCTTAGCGTTGAAATACAGGGCAATGGCCATGAAAAGGCACAAAAGGCGCAAAAATAATTCTTGTGCATTCTTATTTGAATTGAAGTATGAGCAAATTAAAAATCTTGAATCAGAACGCCAATGATACGCAAAAAGCTCTGTGCCGCCGTGTCTTTGTGCCTTTGTGGTTTATTCTTTTTCACCACAGAGGCTCAGAGACCCAGAGATGGCACAGAGAAATTCGACTGCTCTATCGGGCACCGTTCGCTTATCAATTGACGGATGCGGATTCCCGCCGGTGCTCATTTTGTGCCTCTTTATGGCAATTAAAAAAACAGGCTTGAAAGAAAAATAAAGTTGTTGGCTTTTGAGGAGAAACCGCAATGAACAGACGTGCGCTGCTTTTTATTTTAGTCGTTAGCTTACTGACCGCCTGTACCAAAGGACCGAACTATAAAAAGCCGGTGGTCAAAACCCCGACGGTGTTTCGTGGCGCAGATGCTGCGCCGCCGACGGATACCGCATCGCTTGCCGATTTGAAATGGTTTGAGGTTTTTAAGGACGACCAGTTGCAAGGGTTGATTCGCACGGCGCTCGTGCAAAATTATGATTTGCGCGAAGCCGTGGCGCGCGTCGAGCGGGCGCGCGCCAACCTCGGCCTCACGCGCGCCGACCAGTCTCCACAAATCGGCGCCAGCGCTGACCTCACCACGCAGCGCAATTCTTTAAATGGCGGGTTTACCTTGCCCGCAGGAGCCGCGCGCGACCATACCTTCGGCAGCGTGATGCTCAATCTGCTCTCCTTTGAAGTTGATATCTGGGGACGGCTGCGACGCGCGACGGAAGCCGCCCGCGCCGATTTGCTGGGGGCCGAAGAGACCCGCAAAGCGGTGGTCACAACTTTAGTCGGTGATGTCAGCACAGCTTATTTCAATCTGCTTGAACTCGACAAAGAACTGGATATTGCCCGGCGGACGCTGGTGTCACGACAGGAATCTTTACGGTTGATTCGCGTGCGCGAGCAGGGCGGCGTTGGCACGCTGCTCGATGTGCGACAAGGCGAGCAACTGGTTTATACGGCAACCCAGACGATTGCCGACCTTGAACGACGGGTTGAGCAGACCGAAAATCAAATCAGTTTGCTCATCGGCAAAAATCCCGATGCGGTGCCGCGGGGTCGCGATTTGACGGCGCAAGAACAACCGCCCGTCGTCCCCGCCGGGTTGCCTTCGTCGTTACTCGAACGCCGCCCCGATATTCGCGCCGCCGAACAAAATCTGATTGCTACAAATGCGCTGATCGGGGTAGCGCGAGCCGCCTATTTTCCGCGTATCAGTTTAACCGGGTTTATTGGCGGAGAGAGCAATCAATTGAAGACGCTGTTTGGCGGAGTCAGTCGAGCCTGGAATTTCGCGCCGCAAATTAGCCAGCCGATTTTTACCGGCGGACGGCTAAAATCGAATGTACGACTGACAGAAGCCGAGCGCCAGATTGCCCTTGTGCAATACGAGCGCGTCATTCAAACGGCTTTTCGTGACGTATCGGATGCCCTGGTTGAATACAGCAAAGTCAAAGAGGTTCGCCGTCAACGTGAACTCTTGGTAACCACCTTGCGCGACCGCTCGCGGCTCGCCTATCTGCGTTATCAAGGGGGCGTAGATACGTTGCTCAATGCGCTCGATGCCGACCGCGATTTATTTGACGCCGAATTAAACCTCGCCCAATCGCAACGCGATGAACTTCTGGCACTCGTGCAACTCTACAAAGCTTTGGGCGGCGGATGGCAGCAGTAAAGCGCCGGGGCGAAAAGTCCGGGTGCGCGTTCTCAATAGGCTGGCGGCAATCTTTAGACTTAATTTTGCAAGATGCGAAAAGGGGTGATGCCGATTAACCGCCCATCACCCCTTCAGGCCGGGCGCGTTCATCCGCTCGTTTCATGGTTGAGAACTTCGTGTACTTTTTGCGCCAGGGCGGCTGGTAAAAATGGTTTTTGTAAAAAGGCTTCTTTGGCCAGGGTAATGCCGTGACGAACTAAAGCGTCATCAATGTAGCCGCTCATGTATAAGACCTTCAAATCGGGATAGTGCGCCTGGACTTGTTCAGTCACCTGACGGCCGCCTATCCCGGGCATCACGATGTCGGTAATCAGCAGATGAATGGGCGCGTCAAAATTCTCAACCAGGGTTATGGCGTCGCGCCCATTGCTGGCTTCGAGAACTTTATAGCCGTTCATTTCAAGCGTGAGTTTGGCAATTTGTCGTACCCCGTCTTCGTCTTCAACCAGCAAAATGGTTTCATTTCCCTGGGGAATAATTTCAGGGTTGCTGATGGATGAGACGCCGAGCTCTTCAACTTCAACCGCCGGCAGATAAATCCTGAAGGTGGTGCCAATGTTGACGGCGCTATCAACATCCAGATAGCCATCGCTCTGTTTGATGATGCCAAATACGGTTGCCAGCCCAAGCCCTGTGCCTTTGCCGACGCCTTTGGTGGTAAAGAAAGGCTCAAAGATTCGCGCTTTAATTTCGGGCGACATACCGCAACCCGTGTCAGTAATCAAAAGCTGAGTATAATGGCCGGGAGCAATCAAAGGATTATGGCGAAAGACTTCATCATCCAATTTGATGTCACGAGTTTCAATCGTCAACTCGCCCCCTTGCGGCATCGCATCGCGCGCGTTGACCGCCAGGTTGATGACGACCTGTTCGATTTGCCCGGGGTCAACCTTAACGGGATTGATTGAGGGTGAAAGGATGGTCTTCAAGATAATATCTTCGCCAATCAAACGGCGCAGCATCTTTTCGATGTTGGCGACCACATCATTGAGGTCCAGGACCTTGGGCGCGAGCACCTGTTTGCGGCTGAAGGCGAGCAACTGGCGGGTTAATGAAGCGGCTCGTTCTCCGGCTTGCCGTATGGTTGCGACCTGATTTCTCGCCGGGTCGCCGGACGGCAGTTTGCGCAACAGCATCTCGCTGTAACCCATAATCACGGTCAGCAGGTTATTGAAGTCGTGGGCGACGCCACCCGCCAATTGCCCGATAGCTTCGAGCTTCTGCGACTGGCGCAACTGTTCTTCGAGTTCCACGCGCCCGGAAATATCTGACCACGAACCGACGACCTCTGCCGGGTTGCCCTGAGCATCGCGGATTAAGCGTTTATCATCTCGCGCCCAAAAATAAGTGCCGTCTTTGCGCCGAAAGCGATATTCAAGGACCTGATGTTCGGTGTCATAAATGGACGGATGAGCCGCTAAGACGCGTTCCTGGTCTTCCGGATGCAGATGACTCTCCCACCAGTAGATATTCTCGGTCTCTTCGGCCTGGTAGCCGGTCAAATCAAAAATATTTTCGCTGACCCAGATTTTGCGAAACTGTCCGTCTTCAAGCTTGAGCGCGTAGATAACCGCCGGGTTACAGGCGACAAACCGCTGTAAGGTTTCCTGTGCCTGCTTACGCTCGGTGATGTCATAAAGGATTGAGAGCAGGCAGGGCTCTTTATTCAGCTCAATGCGCTCCAGAGAATAGAGCACCGTGTGCGTCTTGCCTGATTTTGTGCGCAGCTTGGCTTCGATGTCGCGGACGGCCCCGCTATGTTTTTGCAAGCTTTGTAACACCCGACGACGGTCATCCGGCTTGAGAAATCCCAACTCGATTGCCGTTTTGCCCAGCACCTCTTCGCGACTCAGTCCGGTGAGCGTAAGAAACTGTTCGTTGATGTCGAGAAACCGCCCGTCGTCCACTCGCGATATCGCAAAGGCCGCCGGACTGGAACGAAAGGCGCGAGAAAAACGCTCCTCGGATTGACGCAAGGCTTCTTCGGTCTGCCGGCGCTCCGTCACATCATAGTTAATGCCTATGGTCTTTACCGCACGCTCCTCAGGGTCAAAAATGGTCTGCCCGCAAGTCAATAACCAATGCACGGTTCCATCCTGCCAGATAATTCTGAATTCATGGCGATATTCGTCATTCTCATAGCGGGCTTTATTAATGAAGGTCTGCAAATCGAAGCGATCATCGGGGTGAACACATGCCATAAACTCTTCATGAGCATACTCACGGGGCTTCGCTTCCCATCCCAGTAACTGAGCTTCCAGCGCATCTACGTTTCCGCGCCCGGTGAGATGGTTCCATTCCCAGGTTCCCATGTGTCCGCCGGCCAGCGCCAGACGTAAGCGTTCTTCGTTTTCGCGTAGTGCCTGTTCAGCGCGTTTCCGCTCGGTGATGTCCTGGATGAATCCGTGCCAAATGATCCGGCCGTCAGACTGGCGTTCGGGCATGGTTCGCCCTTCAATCCAGATTTCCCCCTTTTTCGGATGGAGAATGCGAAACTCTGTTTGCCAAAGCGACAGGGTTTCAACTGATTTGGCAATTGAATCTTGGACCCGTTTCAGGTCATCGGGATGCATCAATTGAAAGGCCGGTGTCGCATCACTCGCGACATCTTCAGGGCGCAGGCCGTAAATGTCTTCAATCAGTGGCGAGGCATAAGGAATCGCCGCAGCGCCATCCGGGAATTGCTGATAAGAAATCAGCACGCCGGGAGCCGTTGCGGCTAACTTTTCCAAGCGCTCCTGCAATTTGAGCCGCTCTTGAATGGCAATCTCAGCTTCCCTGCGTTCAGTAATATCGCGAAGCGTAATCGTGAATAAATCTTTGCCGTCAAGTTTAATAGGGGAAATAGAGACTTCCAGAGGCACCTCTGCACCATCGGCGCGCAATCCGCAAACCGTGCGGTTTTGCTGTATCCGGTGAACATTGTCACTGGTCATTGCAAAATTGCGAACATGTTCAACGTGAGCCACGCGAAAACGCGTCGGAATAAATTTATTTATGGAATGACCAAGCGCGTCGGCCGCTTCACAGCGAAAGAGCTTTTCGGCAGCCGGATTGAAAAATCTAATTCGCTGTTCTTCATCTATGGTAATGACCGCGTCCTGAACGGCGCGAATAATGGTTGACAGGCGGAGTTCGCTATCTTGCAGCGCCTGCGATATTTTTTGACGTTCGAGCGAGGCTTGTTCCCAGCGTCGCAGTTGGGCGTGCAACAAGAGATATACCCCGACAGCCGTCACCAGGACGAAGGCCCAGCCTTTATAGGTTTGCATACGGTTAATCGCCACCGGGTCATCCAACATAAATTCAATTGCGCGGTCGGAAAGCGTAATCCAGAGAATGCCAACGCTGGCGTATAGCAAGGCAGTTCTAAAAGCGATGCGTATGAGTTTGTCAGGCATTCTAAGTCCTATGCGTAAGGGTCGTCCTAAAGATTTGGGGAGGAGCAGAGAATTACATTTTTTGCTCACAGATATCAATGAAATTTCATCTGTAAGCGCTTAAGCAGCTGGGTGAATAAGGGACGTGTTGAATGAGGATTTTTTCTATTGTGCGGAATTTTTCTCATCAACTGGGCACATTTCCCCTAACCAACCACTGATCTAAATGATTGCCGGTTGCGACAATTTATGGGTAGGAGCCTTGCAAAGCCTATAATTTACAATTGCTCAAAGAAAATAAATGACTAGCAATGACCGATGACTCCAGAAATTTGACAACCCGCACTTCTTAAGACAGCAAGCTTTGTGCCTTAAATGCAGGTATCAAGTCGGCCTTAACCTGACCGAGCGGGTCACCAAAGCAGGTGAATTTTTCAAGACCCTCGCCAAATAAATTAAGCGAGGCGATGTATCAGACTCCGCTTACCCTGCTCTACTGAAAAGACAAAGCCCAAGACCCCACGCTTTCGCTTTGCTCACAAAATTAATTTCAGGAGTTACCTTACATTCATATGAGAAGATTTACGGCGATTTTTGCGATGGCTGCGATGATTGCTGCCATATTCATTCCATGCTTTATGCCAACCCAGGCAGATGTCGAGGATCGCATTTACGATTTCAACAATGCGTTCTATTTTCAAAACGGGGTAGACCCCTTCAAGATAGTCAATCGGGTCAATGGCACACCGCCGCGTTCGACTTTCGACGCGCCGATTTTTCCAAACCAGACCAACGTTCGGATGCGAGCCACCAATCCGGCCTATTCACACAGTGGCAGCCTCACTTTCTGGTCGGTGATGGGCGACCTCTTCGTTGATGGCTTTACCAACGATGCCGCCGGTCGCCGAGCAAAAGCGATTGCCGATCGCTCAATCCTTTATGTCTTTCCGACCCGCACCGGCAATCCCATCGGTTTAGGCAATAACCGGCAGGCTGACATTGTTGATCTCAGAAACGGTTATTTCAGCGGCAATCCTCTCGGCTTATGGCTGCATGTTTGGATTAGCTATACCGACCGCGCTTTCAATACCTCAGAGGGTCGCAAGGCGCTCAATGATTTGACGAAAAATAACGGTTTGGCGCTTGATGGAACGCCGATTATTCGAACCCTCAGCGAACTTGAGAACCTCTTGAGCAAAGGCCTTGCCGCCAAACGCCTGCGTAACCCGAATGGTTCGGAAGGTCCGATGTATGGCATCTGCCCGGTGATTGAAGACCCGACCGATGGTGGCATTGCGCCGGATGCTTTTCTAAATTACGTGCGTAAGCCGGACGGCACGCCGCTGGAGCCCGACTTTTTAGGCCAGTTCACCAGTTTGCAAACCACCGGGAGTTGGGCTAATTAATTTGATGTGCCGGCTCATCAAAGCGGATTAGAGCCGTTGGCAATGAGCGTGTCCCTGCCCGGATTGTGCGAAGCGCAATGATAAAATCGTCGCGCCAGCATCGGGCAGGGACAATTAGTATACTCACCAATAAGTATATTCACTGATAAGTGTACTCACTTACTAAGTGTACTAACGGGTAAGTGTACTAACGGGTAAATGAATTCATTCGCCCGGCCCCTAGCGTTTCACGCTCTCTGCGGCTTTTGCTGGCACCGCTGCCGGCTTATGATTTCTTCCCGCTCTTTACAGATTTAGGTTTCACAGGTTTTGCAGGTTTAACCTCATCCGGTCTGAGGGTCGGCGTGGCCTGGGGCCGCGGTGCGCCTGACGGAACCAGCCACAGCTCCATCGTCGGTTGCTCTCGATACCCTCCCTCAATGACCACCAGTCGGTCGGCAGCTAGCCCGCGGCTTTTTGTCAGATAATCTTTCGCCTTGTTTAAGGCCTTTCGTCCATCATCCGGACGACTCTTTCGCCCGAGATAAGCGATGAGATACGCTTGCGCCGTCGGATCGTTTTGCAGTTCAATGACAAAGTTATCGAGCCGTGTATTTTCATCAGCCGCTTTAAGATTGGCATATTCATCCAGTTTACGAGAGGCGGGTTTTTTAAGCACCGACGTCGTACAACTGGAACTGGTGCTGCAGGAACGGTCAAACCCTCCGACATCAACGGTCGCCGTTATGGTCGCCTCGGGCACTACTTCTTTGGTCTCGACTTCAATTGTAGAGGTGCCTTGCCCGGAGG
>JBIOWC010000151.1:0-2698 GCA_044868105.1 Blastocatellia bacterium | reverse complement strand
CCGAAATTGGCGGCTTCACTGGAGGCGTATCAACCTTCATCAGAAAGCCGATTGCATTTATGTTATAAATCACCTTTTCAACTTGGCTTGATTGAAAAAGGCAAAGCGGTTGGCTATATTGCAGTTTGCACACACAAGCTAAGGGGCTGAAACTCTGGTGAACCTTATTCCCCTCACCGCACGAGTTTTCGCTAATAAAGTAGTGAACAACCAATTCAAATTTCGGAGGAAACAATCATGTCAGCATTAACAGATAAATACGGACCGGTTTACATTTTGGCTGAGCAATTGGGTGGCACGGGTCTGGCAGCTAATGAAGAAAACGGACATATCACAATCAGCGGCACACTACCAACGAAGTATGATGTGAATCAGGTTTGGGATAAAGCCAAGGAGGTTGACCCAGGTCTTGATGATGGCGATTTGACCTTGAGTCTCTCGGCAGCCCGGTCAGATGTTTATGGTCATTACACGGTTGAATCGGGTGATTCGCTCTCCAAGATTGCCAAGGAAGTGACGCACGGGAAACTCACCTATCAACAAATTTTTGAAGCCAACCGCGACCAGCTTCACGACCCGGATAAAATTCAAGCCGGTCAAAAACTGGTAATTCCTAATTTTGAATAAGTAGAGTGGAACAGTGAATTCAAAATCAGAGCAAGCTTACGGTAAGCTTGCTCTGATTTTTTTCAGGCATTATTCAAGTTGTTGATAATTATCTAAAACGATAATTCACGCTTGGCGTTTAGCTGCCGGTTTGCGGTTTCGCATGTTAACTGCAAAAGCCAAATGGAAAGGAGAATTAAAGTGAAAGAACAATTAGTCGCTTTGCTGACCTCAAAAGTCGGACTGGAGGAAGAGAAAGCGGGTCAAGCCGTTGATACGATTTTGGAATATATCAAATCAAATCCTCAACAAATCACCGAATACTTGAGCAAATTTGGGATGGGCGGCGTTGCCGATAAAATCGGCGGCTTGTTGGGATAAGCTTGATGAGGTGAACGGGTGCAGAGGTGATTCGCTAAGCTTTTTACACGACGCGTTGAGACGCGATAGAAAACTTCGTGTCGCGCTTCCTGCTTTCCCTCTGCACCGTCTCTGTTTGGCAGTTACCCCGCCCGAGTCGTTCAAATCTTTCCGCTTTTCCTCTCGAAAAACTTCTAATCTAAAAGACCGAAACTGTTGCCTTGCCTTTCACAATTGGAGCGCGCCAAGGATATCTGAAACCCTGGGCCTTTCGCTCTGGTCGGCACCGATGTGTGAAAGGGTGAGCTGCCCTCTTCGGTTCACTACGAAATCGCCACCCTTTTGCAGCGTGTCGCCGTTCGGCAGGCGCAAAGGCTTACCTTGAAAAATGAACTTCAGGTATCGCCAGATGATTTTCGGACCATAGGCCCGCCAGGGTGAAAACCGGCCGAGGCCATAAGCGTGATAGGCCTGCAGATGGGGGTCTGCAAGAAACCGGGTGCGCGGAAAAAACGCTGCGGGTTGGTTGAGATGATGCTGGTTGAAATATCGTTCAAGAAAATGTTTGCGGAAATAGGGTACCCACTCGCTCAACGCTTCGACAGGAGCAAACGACACGACGAGTATCTGCGCGTTTATGGTTGCAAATTGGTCTTGGATATCTGGAAGGTGCAACTGCACCAGGTGTTCGGCTCAGAGCACTCAGGCCAGATGCCGCAAAAACACCAGACTAACAGGCTTCAGGCAATCATCCAGGCTGACGATATCGCCGCCAACGGCGGGCAACGCAATATCCGGGGCGGTCTCCCCGACCCCAGGTTGCCGCAACTGTAGGTCTAACATTTTTTTTACCCTTACGCTTTATTGAGAAAATGTTGCTTCAGCCAATCGCTCAATTGGCGAAAAGCGCGTCCGCGATGACTGACTCTGGCTTTCTCTTCAGCAGCAAGTTCAGCAAAAGATTTTTGCAACGGTTCGTAGAAGAAAATTGGGTCATAGCCGAACCCGCCTTCGCCTCTCATCTCCCGCAAAAGTTTCCCGCGCACGGTACCTGTAAAGGTGCGTTCGCCGCCTTGCCAAACAATTGCCGCAACGCAAACAAACTCGGCTCCGCGTTGTTCATCAGGCACTTCTTTGAGGGCTTCCAGAACCATTATTGTGCGCTGTAAATCGCTCGCCTCAGCACCCGCATATCGCGCTGAGTAAACGCCGGGCGCACCGCCTAACGCATCAACCGCCAGTCCTGAATCATCGCTAATCGTAGGCAAACCGGACACCTGATGGTAGTAGCGCGCTTTCAACAAAGCGTTTTCAGCAAAAGTTGAACCGGTTTCAAGTTGTTCCTGGGTTTCCCAATCACCCAAACTTTCGAGTTCAAAACCTTCGCCAACGAGCATTCGTTTGAGTTCACGAATCTTCCCAATATTGGTCGTTGCTAGTAACAATCGCATAGGTGCAGTATAATCGGTCAATATGAATAAGAAAATTTTTCCATAAAAATATGTATTTTTTACACGTATTGAACTTCTTTTTAGGTGTGAAAAAACTTGAACGATGGACAACATAGCCGAAAAATAAGGGGTTCTAACCGAAATCGGTATTGGTTTATCTATGGCACTGAGATTGCTCTACGTTATGTGGGGCAAGAGATACGGGTGATTCTCAAATCACTTCCTGTTCTCGATTCTTGGTTGCCGGGGTGAGGACGGCAACCGGAACCAAGGCGATGCAG
>JBIOWC010000150.1:0-8202 GCA_044868105.1 Blastocatellia bacterium | reverse complement strand
TGCTTTTACGGTTCGCCGGTCATCAGGTACAGACCGCCTATGATGGATTAAACGCCCTGGGCGTGGCGCGAACCTTTCTACCACAAGCGGTGCTTCTCGATATTGGTTTGCCGAAGATGGACGGCTATGAAGTCGCCCGCCAGTTACGCAAAGAGCCACAGTTTGACCATGCCGTGCTCATTGCCTTGACCGGTTACGGACAAGCCGAGGATCGTCAGCGGTCTAAAGAGGCCGGGTTCGATCATCACTTTACCAAACCGGTTGATTATGAATCGCTATCTTCACTGATTAAGTCTCTGGCATCCGGGAAACGCAGCGGCTGAGACTTCCCTTTCCCTTTTACTCAACAGTAAACGGGGTTCAAGATGAAAAGACTCCGCTTACTGGGCGCGCGACCTCCACGTCTGCGGTTTGGGAATACACATATTCAGGTCAAGTAAAACCTATCAGCTTTAATCCCTAAATCAACGGATGCTCACTTTTGCGCTCCCGCTAATCTGGTCTGCGCTCATCAACCTTCAACCTTCTTTATGCCAGTTCAGTCTATATAAATTTGTATAGATTCGTATATTTTCATCTACTTTGCTTGCAGCTTATCGCCTTAAAGTGTATAGAGAGGCTATGGAACTGGTTAAGCTGCAAGAAGCCGCGCGATTGATTGCCGTCAGTTACCCGACGCTTAAACAATGGATTTATCAAGGGAAAGTCAAAACCATCAAAACGCCTGGCGGGCATCACCGCATTCCCCGCGCCGAAATTGACCGGCTCACGGGTTCGGCAAAAACTAAATCTTCGAAAAACCCGAAACCGGTCGGTCTGAGCGCCATCAGTGGGCGCAATAAACTGCTCGGCACCGTCACCAAAGTCGAATATGAAGGGTTGCTCGCTCAAGTGACCATAGCGATTGGCGGGCAGTTCATCACGTCAATTATTACGCGTAATGCCTGTGAGGAGTTGGGACTCAGGAAAGGCGTCCGCGCCTTCGCCCTCATTAAAGCAACTGAGGTCATGATTATCCGCGATTAACAAGCAGAAAACTTTAATAGAAAGGAAAATTGCGCCCTGTGGTTTCCGATGAAAAACAATAAGAGCGATAGGTGAGGCAAGTGATTAGGCTTACGATTCGCAATCTCTGAAGATCAAAAAACCTCTTTTGAATCTCGCCCCTGCGGGCTGAAATATTTTTATATGAGACGATGTTTACTCTATTTTTTGTGGGCTCTACTGCTTTGCGGTTGCCAAACCGCGTCGCATAAGCCTGAGCCGGCCGATGATACGCTGATGGTTTCTGCGGCCGCTTCCCTCAAAGAGGCGTTTACGGAAATCGGCAACCTTTATCAAAACCATACCGGCAAAATAATTCATTTCAATTTCGGCGCATCCGGGGCTTTGCAAAAACAGATTGAGGCGGGGGCGCCGGTCGATGTATTTGCGAGCGCCGGCGGAAAGCAAATGGATGAAATCGCTGAACGCGGCTTTATCAACACGGTAACGCGCAGCGACTTTGCGCGAAACGCGCTGGCGCTCGTGGTTCCCGCCGATTCAAAATTGCCGCTCACAACCTTCGCTGATTTGGCCTCCTCGTCGGTACAGAAAATCGCTGTGGGAAATCCCAGGACGGTGCCTGTTGGACAGTACACCGAACAGGTATTTGACTTTTTTAAATTGCGAGACCGTTTGCAAAACCGATTGATTACCGCCGAAGATGTGCGGCAGGTGCTCGATTATGTCATACGCGGCGAAGTGGACGCCGGCATTGTCTATTTGACGGACGCCAGGACAGCGGGAACGCGAGTGCGAGTTATCGCCACGGCGCCGGAAGCGAGCCATTCTGCCATTCTCTACCCGATTGCCGTCATTAAAGACAGTCAACACCCGGCGGCGGCGCAAGCCTTTGTTGATCTGGTGATAGGCACAGAAGGGCAAGCCATTTTGCAAAAATACGGCTTTGTCAGAGCAAACATCGAATGATTTGGTCGGCGCTGAAATTATCTCTGCTTGTCGTTAGCCTGGCGACGCTCATTGTCGGCGTGGTTGGACTGTTTATCGCTTTCTTTCTTGCCAAACGCGAGTTTCGCGGCAAAGAGTTATTGGATGCCGTCTTGACCTTACCGCTGGTTTTGCCGCCGACGGTCACCGGCTACTATTTAATTGTTCTGCTCGGAAGACGCGGATTGATTGGCAAATTTATCTATGACCTCACGGGCTGGACAGTGGTTTTTAATTGGTGGGGAGCGGTGGTTGCCGCCGTGGTCGTCGCATTGCCGCTGATGATTAAAGCGGCGCGAGCCAGCATTGAAAGCGTCAATCCCCAATATGAGATCGCTTCCTTTACGCTCGGCAAAAGTGAATTGGAAACTTTTTTGCGCGTCACCTTACCACTGGCGCGGCGCGGTATTTTGGCGGGACTGATTTTAAGTTTTGCGCGCGCCCTTGGCGAATTTGGCGCCACCCTGATGATTGCCGGTAACATCCCCGGAAAAACCCAAACCATGCCGCTGGCCATCTATGAAGCGGTCTCTGCGGGTGATGACCAACGGGCGCAATTACTGGCGCTGGTTTTAACTCTGGTGTCGCTGGTTGCAGTTTATCTCACCAACAAACTCGGTCGCACACAGGTTTATGGATAGCCTATGCTCAGTATTGACATCACCAAACAGTTAGGCGAAAAGCCATCCCCTGCCTTCGTGTTGTCGGTAAAGTTTACGGTGGTTAAGGGAATTGTGGTACTGACAGGGGCCTCAGGTTCAGGCAAAACGACCACCTTGCGCGCGATTGCCGGTATCCTTACGCCCGATTCGGGTCGCATCGAAATGGACGGACAGATTTATTTTGATGCAACCCGCAAAATTAATTTATCTGTACAGAAGCGGCGGGTCGGTTTTGTGTTTCAGGACTATGCCTTGTTTCCACATTTTACCGCTGAAGAAAACATTGCCTATGGCGTTAAAGATAAAGACAAACGAGCGCGCCTGGATAAAGCGCGGTCGCTTCTTGCGCTCTTTCACATCGAACACACGGGCAAGCGTTTGCCGCCAGCCATGTCAGGCGGCGAGCAACAACGCGTCGCTCTGGCGCGGGCCCTGGCCTCTGAACCGGCTATCGTCTTGCTTGATGAACCCTTATCGGCGGTTGATGTGGCGATGCGCGCTATCTTGCTCGACGAGATTATCGAAGCGCAGAACAAAGCGGGCATCCCTTTTATTTATGTTACCCATAATCAGGCGGAAGCATCGCGACTCGGCGGGCAACAACTTACCTTAGAGAGAGGACAGCTTGTTTAAAACCAATTCCCCACCTGAAACCTTTTGCGAATTCGGGGAAATAAAAGCGATATTAAAAACGTTTGCTAAAGCGAATATCAAACAGTAGTGGGACTAGGCGATTACAATGACAAGTCGTCTTCGCCTATCGGTCGCACTCGCCTGAAACAGCTATAGTCTGAAATAACGATAGCTATTTATAATTTCGCAAATTTAAGGTTTCGCATTTCATTGAGGAGCAATTGATATGATGGGGGTTCGCATCGGCTTGCTGACCATCGTGTTCGCCTTCGTTGTTCTGGCGTTCATCACTCCGGCTGGCGCCGGACAAAAGGCATCACCTTTAATCATCGGTGAAACCTTCACGATTGATTCTAAAATCTTGCGCGAGACCCGACGCATCAATGTCTATCTCCCGCCGGGTTACCAGGAATCTGCGAAGGCGCGCTTTCCTGTGCTCTATATGCCGGATGGCGGCCTGGGCGAAGATTTTTTGCACATCGCGGGTCTGATACAAGTCTCGGTCGGCAACCAGACGATGCGACCATTTATTTTAGTCGGCATCGAAAATACCGAGCGCCGCCGTGATATGACCGGCCCTACAGAGAACCCTGAAGACAAAAAAATTGCGCCACGCGTCGGAGGGTCAGAAAACTTTCGGGCGTTCCTGCGCCAGGAATTGATGCCACAAATAAAAACCCGTTACCGCACAACCAGTGAAACAGCTATCGTCGGGGAATCGCTTGCCGGGCTGTTTGTGATAGAGACATTTTTTCTGGAGCCTGATCTATTCGATACCTACATCGCTTTTGACCCCAGTCTGCAATGGAATAATCAACGACTTGTCAATGATGCGCCGGAACGTTTACGCACGCGGCTGAAGTTGGAAAAGACGCTCTATTATGCGAGCGGCGGCGATGGGTACACGGAGATAATGCAAAGGTTTTCGGAAATCCTCGCGAAAGATGCGCCGCCACATATCCACTGGCATTACGAGCCAATGCCGGAAGAAAAACATGCAACTATCTATCACCCGGCGGCTCTCAAAGCATTTCGCGCGTTGTTCAAACCCGAGTTGAACAAAAAGTAGCGCGTGCGGGTTGAGCCAAGGATTGCAGCCGGTTATAGCTCTAGACCAAGCAATGGTTAAATCGGCTTTTTTATTTTCCCGCGTTCTCAAATTTAAATGGCAACACATCGGGCACCACGCTCACTTCGGTCGTGAATTTGAGCGGCATCTTCTCGCCGATGTCATAAACCAGTTCAACAAAAAACGCCGTGAAACCCGATGCCGGTTTACTCACCCGGCCAACATAGACGCCGGGTTTTTCTTCGCTAAGCGGGGTGCTGGTGTAAGCATTGCCGATGGTATCAACGCGGAAATCGCGGGCTTTCGGATTGGTCGCCTGCCACAAATTTACGGCTTTCGGTTTATCAATGACTTTCACAACTAAGGTGCCGTCTTTCTCTTTGGTCCAGGTAAATTGCGGGCGCGGTTTGTTTTTCAAAATCGCCAGATAAAATGCCAGCATGCTTTCGCGCGCATCTGTTCCCGCTAAGTTGTGTTTAGCATTCGGCACATAACGCAAATGTTTTTCGCCCTGCAGCTCGCCGTAATAAAACTGTGAATTATCGGGCAAGAAGAACTGATCGCCTGAGGCGTTGACTAAAAATTTCGGTATCTTTAAACGCTCGCGGTTGCGATAGACATACGGGTCTTCGATGGCCAGCACGGCTTGATATTCAGGCGTGCCGATTTTCTTCGGGAAAATTCCGTGATTGACATAATCATTCAGGGCGCTCGAAAAGAACCCATAAGCTTCATAATGATGTCGGGTGATGGCTTCGGAATTTAACGCATCAATCACCACCGGCATCATCGCGACGACGCGTTTATCAACCGCGCCGACCAACCAGCTGGTCCAGCCGCGTTTCGAGCCGCCCGATACCACAAAGCCACTCACTTTAACTTTGCCGCCCGCTTCGCTTGCCATAAATTCCTGAATCGCATCCAGCGCCCGCACTCCGCTTTTAACCATCGCCAGTCGCACCAGCCATTCATCATCCTTGGTCGCCATTTGTTTGACCCGCGAATAAGCAATCAAATCATCCTCTGAACGCCCTTTGTCTTTGGAGTCGGTAAAGTAGAGCGGTTGATTCGGAACTTGTCCGAGTTCGGCAACCACCGAACCGGATTCAACCGCAAAGGTCACCCATTGGTCGGAAACTTTCGCCGGCGGCGCGTCTTTATTGCTGCCGCCTGTGATATACAAAAAGCCCTTGTCGGTGGTGACCTTCTCGGGTTTAACAATCGTCAGCCAATGTTTCCACACCGGGCGGTCAACATCTTTTTCGGTGCGCCAGGATTGCGAGGTCAGCTCAAGCACAAAGCCCGTGTAGCCTTGACCGGGGATGGTATTCACCAATTTCCACGAATAGCTTTTGTCGGGCTTTTCGATGTAGCGGTCAAGCGCGGTTTTTTGCGCAGCTTTTTGTGCCGAAGCTGAACCCGCCAGGGTTAAAAAAACAACGAGAAAAATGGCTAGTGATTGGCAAATTTGAGTGATGCGTTTTTTCATAGCAGACCTCCGCGATGCGCCGACAAAATTATCCCTCGCGTGGTTTGCTGTCAAGCAGAGGGGAGTCGGGGGTCGCCGGCAGTTTCAATTTTTGCTTTATTCATTTCAATTTATGGTTTATTCAAGGTCAATTTCCCGGCTGAGGCGGCTGATACGCGCAGATTTTCAGCGTTAATCCGTAACATCCGCTCTATCGGCGGGGAAATTCGCCTTCAAACAGCGAGCAGTTGCTCTCCATCAAATACTATTTCTGAACGGAAATAGCTATTGCCTGATTTGCGGCTGATTCAACCCGAATCGCCCGCTTTACTCCGCGAATGAATTTTGTAATGATTGCACCTCATTCCGATAAAAGGTTGATTTTCATGCGAAAAGCACCAGCACTTCTAATTGCCATTATGCTTCGTTCAAGCCAACTGGTTTCAACCCACAAAGCCTGGTTTATTGATCGGGTTGAAAGATGAGGAGGGAAAGATGAAATCCAAGAGTCGCAGAAAATTTATTCAGCAATCAGTTTCAGCAGGAGCCATTGCCGGGGTTGAGTTGCTGACCAACAAAACGGCCAACGCGCAAACCGCTTCATCAAGCGACAAAGTCGCAGGCGCTAATGACCGCATACGCGTTGCATTGATTGGTTGCGGCGGGCAGGGGCGCGGCGATTTGCGTCAGATGCTCCGGCTTAAAAATATCGAATGTGTCGCGCTTTGCGATGTAGATGATGCGCAAAGCGCTGAGGCGAAAAAACAGATTACCGAACCGGTCGGGCAAAAGCCGCAACTCGTCACCAAAGACTTTCGCAAGGTTTTAGAGCAAAAAGATATTGATGCGGTCATCATCGGCACGCCCGACCATTGGCACGCGCTGCCAACCATTATGGCTTGTCAGGCGGGCAAAGATGTCTATGTTGAAAAGCCGCTTTCCATTAGCGTCGCCGAAGGCCGGGCAATGGTCAACGCGGCAAGAAAATATAATCGCGTTGTGCAAATGGGCACCCAACAACGCAGCGCCACGCATTTCACGCAAGCGGTGGATTATGTAAAAAGCGGCAAACTCGGGAAGATTCGTCTGGTTCGCGCCTGGGCTTATCAGGATTGGATGGGCAACATTCCGAAAGTTCCCGACAGCGACCCGCCGCCCACGGTTGATTACGATATGTGGTTGGGGCCTGCAACCAAGCGCCCGTTTAACAAAAATCGCTTTCATTTCAACTTTCGCTGGTATTGGGATTATTCGGGCGGACTGATGACCGACTGGGGCGTGCATATGATTGACATTGCGGTGTGGGGAATGAATGTGAAAGCGCCGCTTTCAACGATGGCGATTGGCGGCAAATACGGATTTCCGGATGATGCCGAAGAAACCCCCGACACCCAACAGGTATTATTTGAGTTCTCCGATTTCAGCATGCTCTGGGAACACGCGACCGCCATTGGGCGCGGTCCCGAAGCGCGCGACCACGGGGTCGCCTTTCATGGGAATAACGGAACACTGGTGGTTGACCGCGGCGGTTGGGAAGTCTATTCAGAGATTGAGCGCAAGGGCAATGCGCGGGCCAACAAGATGATGCCAATGCCCAGACAAGCAACGGGCAATGAAGAGTATCATTTTCTGCATGTCAAAAATTTCGTTGAATGCCTGAAATCGCGCAACAAACCGAATTCAGATGTCGAAACCGGGCATAATTCAACCATGGTTTGCCATCTCGGCAATCTGGCTTTTCGGCTCGGCCGCAAAATCAAATGGGATGTTGAGAATGAAAAAGCTGTGGGCGATGCGGAAGCGCAAGCCTTAGTCAATAAACCCTATCGCGAGCCTTGGAAATTGCCGATGGTGTAAGCCCATTCATAACCCTCAGCGCCTTCGGGATAAATAGGTGGCAAGCTGAAGGTTAAAGGGTGTCTTCAGAAGAGGCGAAAAAGGCGGAATGGCCGGAAGATTTTTCTTTTGTCGCTGTGAGGAACAGCATTGAATCTGTATAATTTTGTCTGCACGAATCCAGTCGCACAGTTCGTGTTACCAATAATCCCCTACGGAGGTTTTTTAAACAGATGAAAAGGATTTTATTGAGTTTTCTGGTTGCAGTCGTACTGGGGCTTGGCGCTGTAACGGTTGCCAACGCGCAAGATCAAACGGAAGATAAGCCCATGATGGCAATGAAGAAGCAAACCAAGAAGGGTGGCAAAAAGACTCCTGCCAAAGGCATGAAGATGGCAAAGGGTCCACAAGATTGTGTTGACTGGCTCATCAGTTGGGCTGAAAAAGACCCTTTAATTGCCTATGAAGGCAAGCCCGAAGATACCGTTAATAATAAATTGCTTTGGAGCGACGCAAAATCGAAATGTTATGTGGGTGGCGACCAG
>JBIOWC010000149.1:0-2677 GCA_044868105.1 Blastocatellia bacterium | reverse complement strand
GCAGGCGTTCAGGTGTCAGTTCGCAATCGTCGGGCGGTAACCAGACGGCCACGCCTTCGAGTTGTGACGTTGTATAGATTTCGCCAAATGGGTGTGCGTAACGAACAAAGGCGGTGAAATGCCAGGGCGTCAGCCTTGCCCGTTCGCTTGCATCCGGGTGCATGTATTTAAGAATGGCGTCGTGGAAGAAACTGCGGGCGAGGAGCGCACCGGCGCTTGAAATCTCTGATTCCGGTAGTTGAATCACGCTTGCCATGCGATGAGCCTCAGTAGGGTGAAAATCTCATTCACCTTAAACATTATGAAAATACATCCGTCAATTGAGGCAGAAATATAGGTGCTCAATGATCGAATGACAAGCGGGGATATTCCCCTTTCACCTGACCGGCAAACCCTAAAGCTTCATGAATATTTGAGCGGGGTTGCTGGTAAGCAGTTATTGCATATACAAGGACGCGTTTTAGATCGAAACGATTCGTATATATCTGCCGTTTGGTCTTTGGCAACTAGGTTTTTAACCGGACCTTGATAAGCAGCAGATGCTACGGGCACAGTGTAAGCATTTTCCTCACTCGCGACGTAGGGCCACCATTGGGTCAACACGAGATGCTCTACGGGCAGGCAAGTAACCGGCGATAGCCGCCACCAGAAGAAGCAGTAAGGCTGCTGATGCCATAGTTAGCGGGTCGTTCGGCGTCAGGCTAAACAGCAAACCTGAAACGAAACGAGTGGTTACTAACACCGCTCCTAACCCGATGGCAATGCCCACCACAGCAACGGCCATCGCTTCTCTCATCACCAATTTGATGACTTCGCCGCCTCGTGCACCCAAGGCCAGACGTATGCCAAACTCATTTGTACGGCGTGCCACGTTGTAGGACAATACGCCATACAATCCGATCGAAGCCAACAGCAAGGCTAGCAACCCGAAAAAGATTGACAGGGTTGCCAGCAGCCGCTCTTGTAAGAGGGACTGATCTACCTGTTCGTTGAGCGTTGTGATATTGGTTACCAGAATGTCGTTGCCGATGCTCCGTAGTTCGTTTTGAATGCTGTTAATTAAATCTGTCGGCTGGCCATTGCCACGAACCGCCAAAAGCAGTCGCCCCATTTGGTCGAGCGATTGTGACATCGGTAGATAAACCAGCCGGGTGTCAGGTTCACGAAGGCTCTGGGAGCGGGAGTCACGAACGACGCCAACGATTTGATAGGGCATGAGCGCAGCATTAGCTCTGCGCCTGAAATGGAGTTGGCTGCCGATGGGATTACGGTCGGGAAAATAAAACCGCACTGCCGCTTCATTAAGTAGAGCCACTTTAGGTGCATTTTCGCTATCGCTATTAGTGAATCCGCGGCCTTGCAATAAGTCAATGCCAAAGGTTTCCAAGAAACCCGGCGAGACTTGGTTCAGTCGAATATCCTTATCGAGTTCGGCCCGTGGCGTGAACCCCTCTACCTCAACCCTCACGCTGCGATCCCTGCCATCGAGCGGGCTGAGTGATGAGAGACTGAGAGCGTGAACGCCAGGCAGCATTTCAACCCTTTCAAGAATGTCTTTCCAGAGGTTGGCGAGTTGCAAATCCTTATAAACCGCTGGGTTGACCCGCATGGTGACGACGCCATCCGGTCGAAAACCGGCGTCAAGGTTTTTAAGGTTGCGGAGCGTTTGTAGAAATAACCCGGCACCGACGAGCAAGAGTAAAGAGAAGGCGATCTGAAGAACAACTAGCACCTTGCCGAAGCGCGCGCGACCGCCTGTTCCGGCGCTCTCTTTTAGTACCGATGTCGGTTCAATCTGCGTCGCTTGTAATGCCGGAGTGAGCCCGAATATTAATCCCGTGGCTAACGCCACTCCGGCGGTAAATAACAAGACCTGATAATTCATTGTTGGATTGATCAATATCTGATTACGGCCGGAAGCAAAAAAGCTCATCAGAAATGACCCACCCCAGCGGGCAATCACTAACCCCAGCAACCCGCCGAGGCTCACGAGCAGCAGACTTTCGGTTAACATCTGACGTAACAACCGCAGCCGGTTTGCACCAAGCGCCAGCCGAACGGCAAACTCCTTTCGGCGCCCTGTCGCTCGAACCAACAACAAATTCGCCACGTTAGCGCAAGCGATCAGGAGAACGAACCCAACGATCACCATTAAGGTCTGCAGCGGCCGTGAATACTGTCGCCGCAGTGAATCCAGCCCTTTTCCAGCTGGAGCAAGTTCGATGCGGGTAAAAGCATCGCGGCGCAGGTCGGCCGATATAGTTGTTTCATCCATGAAGGATTGAAAGATAACATTCAACTCGGACTGAGCGGTTTCGACTGAAGCCCCAACCTTTAACCGCCCCACGGCATGAAACCACCAGGTCGTTTTATCAGCTAGCAACCTGGCACCTTGAAATGCCATTGGGAGCGAGATGTCGGTTTCAGAGTCAGGAAAGAGTCCATAAAACTCTGGGGGCGTAACACCGATAATCGTCACCGGGTCATTGCCGAAATAGACGACTTTGCCGATGACAGCTCTATCCTGTCCAAAACGGCGAGCCCAGTAGTTATGACTGATGACCGCAACATACCCGTCCTGCCCGCCTTTCCCGGGTACGCTGTCGTCGGCCGGGTTGATGGGGCGCCCTAGCCGGGGACTGATCCCGAGCAGGGAAAAATAATTCCCTGATACAAA
>JBIOWC010000148.1:0-2018 GCA_044868105.1 Blastocatellia bacterium | reverse complement strand
TTGAAAAGTTTTGACGCCGAAATTTTTATATGAAGAGAGGGCGTGCAAAATATCGGAGGCCGGAGTGATGGGATAGCTGGCATAAAAGAGCGGACGTTCGGCTAAGGTCGAAGCGGCGACGAAACCGAGCGCCGTTGCTTCGTTGCCCGTGATGTTGCGATATTTGCCCGGCGCAATCGCGGCGCGTTTAACCCGGTAGTGGGTGGTGAAAATTTCGGTCGCATCGGCATAAGCAAAACCGGCTTTGAGCGCCGTGACGTTGGCTTTGGCAACTTCCGCATTCTTTTTGAACTTGCCTTCAATCCAGCGCATGGTGGCTTCCAGCGGGCGATCATAGAGCCAGTACATCAACCCCAGCGCCCAGAAGTTTTTGCAGCGGTCTATTTCTTTGGACGAGAGTTTGACGACATCACGCAAAGCCGCGCGGTTGGCTGTGGTAATCGGAATTTTGAAGACGCGATAAGCGCTCAGGCTGTCATCCTCAAGCGGATTGCTTGCATAACCGGCTTTCTTGAGATTGTTTTCATTGAAGGCGTCGGTGTTGACAATGAGGATGCCGCCTTGTTCAAGGTCAGGAAGATTGACCTTCAATGCCGCCGGGTTCATCGCCACCAGCACATTCGGTTCATCGCCCGGCGTGCGGATATCGTGGTTGGAAAAGTTTAACTGAAACCCGGATACCCCCGGCAAACTGCCTGCGGGCGCGCGAATTTCAGCAGGGAAATCGGGGAGCGTCGAAACATCGTTGCCGAGCACGGCCGAGGTATTGGTGAACTGCGTGCCGGTCAGCTGCATGCCGTCGCCGGAGTCGCCGGCAAACCGTATGGTCACGGCATCAAGCTCTGCAATGTGACGTTCTTCGACATTGTTGAGAATAGTAGTTGAACTCATATATTGCCTGTCCTATAAAGATGGATTAAAGATTAAGGAATGCAAGCCGTTGGTTCGAGCAAGGTCATGGCACTCGTTATCCAACAGGCTCGGTTTCCAAATCGAGAATTCTACACAAAAAGCGTCTGTAGCGTAAAGCGTGACGCTAGTATAAAGCGGGGGAAGAAATTTAATATTTCAAAGGAAAAAGATAACCGAACAAACCTTTATCGTCGAGAGAAGATTAACCAACCTGTAAATCGGGGGCTGCACTTTTGACTTTATTACTTACTTGGGCGGGGTGGCGGCTTTAATCTCCGCAATGACTTTGGCCACCTCAGCTTTGTTTGGCGCATTCGGTATATCGGTCAGATATTGTTCAAAAGCTTGTTTTGCCAGGTCATATCTTTTTTGCGTGAAATAGAGTTGCCCGAGCAGCAATTGCGCGCCTCCCAGGGTGGCGCCGCCCAAACTATAAGCCGCTTTCAACTCGCGTTCGGCATCATCCAGTTTATTGACTAATAACAGCGCGCCGCCGAGTTGCAGATGGACGCGCGAGGCGTTGGGCAACCCCTTGACGGCTTGCTCCAACTCTTTTACCGCCTCTTCATACTTGCCCTGTTTGTTATGCACCATGCCGAGCATATATAAAACTTGAGCTTGTTTATCAGCCATCACCTTTTTGTCTTCGAGCGCCGCGCGCAGATGCTCTTCGGCCTCCGTCAAACGATTATCGGCGAGCAGGGCATCGGCAAGCGCGATACGGATGTGAGAGAGCGTTGGGTATTCTTTATGTAACTTTTCTAATATCGCCACGGCTTCTTTGTATTTTCCCTGACGCGTTTTAATGACCCCGAGATTTAAACGCGGATAATAGACGTGCGGCGCAATCTCAATGGCGTGTTCAAGGGTGGTCACCGCTTCATCATATTTTCCCTGTCTGATTAACAACATCCCCAAACCGTTCAAGGCGCGAAAAAAGTTCGGATAAAGCCTGATCGCATATCTGAGCTGTTCTACGGCATCATTGACGCGATCTTCGCGCAGGGCTTGATTGGCGCTGTCAAAAGCGTTGCGGGCTTCTTCCGGGGCCTTGGCGTCCAATTCAGAAACATCAACAACACCGGCCGGTTTGGTTTTCGTTTCTT
>JBIOWC010000147.1:0-22801 GCA_044868105.1 Blastocatellia bacterium | reverse complement strand
AGCTTTTCGCGTTCACCCGCCGATAAACCATCCGAAAACGCATGGGTGTGTGAAATGTTGAGAGCAATCGTCGCGGGTTTACGTTCTTCAATGAGTTTACGGAGCAGCGTCCACTGGCCTTCGCCGTAGATTTCGCGGTTTTCAACTTCGGGGTCGCGATAGACCGTATAGAGTCCGCCTTGCGAACCGCCGCCGAGCGCTAAGCGTTCAACGCCTTTCTCCTCGCCTTTATCAAAGAAGACATAAATCGTTCGTCGCCTGGCCGCAAACATGGTCGGCGCGACTAGCGAATAAAAGACCGGGTCTTCATTGTATTCGCGACAAATGACCAGCCACATCTGCACACCATGTTTACGCATCAAGCGCGGCAAGACGCGTTCGAGCCTCAGCTTCAACCAGGCTTGCTGAATCTCGGCCTGTTCACGCAGCGGCGGCAGCATCTTTGGCTTTGGGGTTTGGGCGAATGATGAAGTGATTGAAATAAATAATAAACCAATGGCTATTGCGCTATTTGCAATGGTGCGATTCAAACGATGCTGAAAGTAGAGAAATAAAAATCGCAGCCCACTCAAAATCATAAAAAAGATAAGCCAGTAAAAAATTCTCGATATTCCGTTCTTCCTAATAACGCCCAGAAAATTGATGTCTTCATTTCCTTCTGCGGCTTGTTTCGCTACCCACCAAACCAGCGAGCAAAAATCTGCGATTAAAGAAATGGTCAAATAGAAAAACCATGGAAGCAGTTCACGCTTAATGATTGCTTTCATCTTTGATCTCTCCTCTGAAAAAAGTGAGCGTCGGTTAAATGCAAGTGCTGGAAACCGGCAAGGCTTGATGGAACTCAACTGGGCTGTTGATCAAATTTTAGTTTCCCCGCTGATTAAGCAGAGCGAACGGGTCTTCGCGGATAATAATCTGCGTGAATCTGCCGCATCCGCACCATCAGCGGGAAACCCCAAGGTGAAGCCCCAACCAAAGGTGAAGCCCCGACCAAGTGAACTTTTGAGGAACCTGTAAAGCCCTGTCTCGGATATCTGCCAGTAGGTGAACCGCTGACTCGCTGATTTTGCCGAAAACCCTTTACCTTTCGTGCTAACTCCGATAAGGCGCACCGCGATGGTTCGCCCCGTCTGCTCAGTAAACCCATTCGCTAACCGCCAGGTATTTCTATTTCGCGCTCATACCCAATTGCCAGAATAGAAACGTCAGGTTATCGGCATTGTCGTCAATCTGTTTGCTCACGGGAAGCCCGGCGGAATGCCCGGCCTTCACGTCGTAGTGCAAAAGAATCGGCCGATCGGAACCGGTTGACGCTTGCATGAGGGCCGCCATCTTGCGCGCGTGCAAAGGCGCAACGCGCGTGTCACTGTCACCGGTCGTAAACAGCACCGCCGGATACTTCGTCCCCTTTTTGACGTTGTGATAAGGCGAGTATTTCAAAATATATTTGAACTGTTCGGGGTCTTCCGATGAGCCGTATTCGGGAACCCAAAATTTCGCCACCAGAAAATTCTGATAGCGAATCATATCGAGCAAGGGCACGGCGCAAATCACGGCTTGAAAGAGTTCAGGTCGCTGCGTCATGGCCGCGCCGACCAGCAGTCCGCCATTTGACCCGCCGGCAATCGCCAGTTTCGCGGGATTGGTGTATTTATTGGCAATCAGCCATTGAGCCGCCCCGATGAAATCGTCAAAGGTGTTCTGTTTATTGGCAAGCATGCCGGCTTTGTGCCACTTCTCGCCAAACTCGCTGCCGCCGCGCAAATTCGGTATGGCGTAAACGCCGCCCATCTCGGCCCAGTAGGCGGCCAGTGCTGAAAAACTCGGACTGAGACTGACATTGAAGCCGCCATAGCCCGTCAGGTAAACCGGATTATTGCCATCGAGTTTCAGTCCCTTTTTATAAACCAGAAACATGGGCACACGGGTGCCGTCTTTTGAGTTGTACCAGACCTGTTTGACTTCGATCATCGCGCTATCAACCGGCACTTTAATTTGGGCAAAGACCGTTTGTTTGCCGGTCGCCACATCGTAACGATAAATCGTCGTCGGTTGCGCAAATGAGGTGAAGGTATAAAAGGCTTCCGATTTCGCCCACTCGCCGAGCATGCCGCTGGCGCTGCCAATGGTCGGAAATTTTATCTCTTGGATGAACTTTCCTGACGGCTCATAGACCTTCAACCGAGAGGATACATTTTCCAGATACTCAACGAAAAGTTTGCCGCCAGCAAGCGAGAAGTTGTTGATGACTGAACTTTGTTCGGGAATAATCGTCTTCCAGCTAGCTTGCTCCGGCCTTTGCAAATCAATTTCGAGCACCTGATAATTCGGCGCTTGCCAGTTGGTCTGCACATACATCTTGTCACCGGCAATTGAAGGCGCAAAATTACCGACCAGGTCTTTAATAATGGGTTTAAGTTTGCCGCCTTGAGCGAGATTTTGCACCCAGACTTCGACTTTATCGCCGGCCGAGCCATAGAACACGCTGACCACCAGATAACGCCCGTCTTCGGAAAGCCCGGTGCCGATGATATACCCTTGACCATAGCCGTCGCCGAAAATTTTCACATCCTGATGACTGTCGCTGCCCATTTCGTGATAGAAGACGCGCGGGCCCTCTTTGCCAAAGTTTGAATAATAAAATCCGCTCTTATCCGGTTTCAGCGAAATGCCGAAATAACGCGACTCGGCAAGGGTGTCAGACAGATCTTTGCGCGTGTCAACATTCATGGCTTTGACGACGACCTCATCCTTGCCGCCTTGTCGTATGCCGTAAAGAATCAGCTTGCCGTCGGCGGAAATATCGAGCAGTGAATAGGAAGTGGTATTGTCGGCGCTCGCCGTATTGGCATCGAGCAAAACTTCATCTGTGCCCGCCAGTCCTTTGCGCATGTAGATGACCGCTTGATTCTGGTCGGCGCGACGCTTTGAGAAGAAATACCGCCCGCCCTTCTCGGTCGGCACGCCCTGGGTGTCTATTTTGAAGAGTTTTTCCAGACGGGCTTTAATCATCTCGCGCTCAGGACGCGCGCCGAGTATGGAATTGGTGTAATCAATCTGCTCTTTAAGCCAAGCGCGGGTTTCCGGCGCATCCTGGTCTTCAAGCCAGCGGTAAGGGTCTGTAACAGTAACCCCATGAATTGTCTCTGTAACATTATCCATTCGGGTTTTTGGGTACATTTTATGTTCCTGTGCCGAGGTGATGAAATTTAAAATAAAGAGAATGTTAAGAAGGAGTGCGATGCGTTTCATAATCAGTTGCCTCCGAATCAATTTGGCTGGCTGGGGATGAAAATTATCCGCAAATCCAGGTCCGTAACCTTGAGAACACGGGCTCGAATTTGCGGATAATTATTTGATTACTTTCCTTCAAGGATTCTGGTTGCGGCATCTATCTGCGCCGCGAGGGCTTGCAAGGCCGCATTCACATTTTTCATCTGGGGTTCGATTTCGTCCCAGTGTTTTTCTTCAAGCGCTTCGCGCACGCCGGGAATCGTTTTGACGCCATAGCCCGTATAAAAGCCCGGCGCATAGAGTTGGTGCCTAAACCACGGGCGGCGCGGCAGTCCTTCGGCATTGGTCAACCGGCGTTCCGATTGATAGAGCAAGCGGTTCAGCGCTTTCGCGTCTTTTATGCCGGCAAAATTATTCGCGCTGGCTTTCGCAAGCGCCGCTTCGTAACGCTTGGCGCTTTCACTCAAATTATTAATCGCCGATTTGAATCCCGAAAAATCTAGCGGTTTAGGCGCATTACTTCTGGATGCGAGTTTTTCCAAATCATCGGCGTAGCGGCTCACGGTTTCGGCGAGATTAGAAAATTCAAAGGGTAAGACATCGGCATCGGCAAGCCGCAAAACAAACGTGCCGTTGAACTGCGACAACCCGCGCCCATATTCAAAGGTGCCGTCCGAAAAGCGCGTGTACCAGGCGAAGGTGTCGTAAATCGAATGGTAGATGCCGCCGCCCGATTCGCCGCCAAACCCGGTATTCGCCGAAGCAATGCCGAGATGTTGAATGAAGGGCGTATAATCGGAACCCGAACCGAGGGCGCTGATGCGCAAATCCTGACGACTCGTCGCCTCTTTTCTATCTTCCTCGTTCCGATTTTGCCGCAGGCGTTGTTCGCGCATGGCTTCTAAAACCGATTTATTCCCCTTCGGCTGTTGCACGTCGCGCGCGACTTCGTTCATCAGTCGCTCAAGCGTATGCGAGCCGCCAGCGCCGAGATTGCCTTTGCCGGTGCTGTCGGAATTGAGATACGCAACACATTTTTGCACCAGTTCTTCGGCGTGTTGTTCGACCCATTCGGTCGAACCCAGCAGGGCCGGTTCTTCGCCGTCCCAGGCGCAAAGAATAATCGTGCGTTTCGGTCGCCAACCTTGTTTAAGGAGTTCGCCGAGCCCGCGTCCGACTTCCATCACCGTGACCTGTCCGCTGGTCGGGTCGTCCGCGCCGTTTACCCAACCATCATGATGATTGCCGTAAACAATCCACTCGTCGGGGTAGGTGCTGCCTTCGATTTTTGCGATGACGTTATAGAGCGTTTTCAACGACCAATCAAATTTCAACTTCAGATGAACTTTGGTGGCGCCAGCGCCGATGTGATAGGTAATCGGCAAGGCGCCGCGCCAGGCTTCGGGAGCCACGGGACCGCCAAGCGATTTCAGAAGCGGCAACGCATCGCCGTAAGAGATCGGCAGCACGGGGATTTTCATGATGACTTCCGCCTCTTCGCGTTTTAAGCGCTTGGCATTTTTTGTGGCGCCCACTCCGGGGGTCAGCGGGTCGCCCGGATGAATCGGCATATCCATCACCGAACCGCGTTGCACCCCTTGCTCAGGACGGAAAGCGCCTTGCGGATAAACATCGCCTTGATAATAGCCATCATCTTTCGGGTCGGAAAAGATTAAACAACCGATGGCCCCGTGTTCATAAGCGACTTTCGGTTTGATGCCGCGCCAGCTTGCGCCATATCGCGCGATGACGATTTTACCTTTGACGCTGACCCCCAGGCGTTCGAGTTGTTCATAGTCGGCGGGAATACCGTAGTTGACATAAACCAGTTCGCCGGTCACATCGCCATCCGCTGAATACGCATTATAGGTTGGCAATTGATTGGCATCGCCCGAATCGGGGTCATCTTCCAAGATCGGCTCTTTGAGTTGCGCGGTGAATTTGGTCGGCGCGACCATTTCAACGACGCGTTCAACCGGCGTGGGAAACAACACATCGAACTCTTCCAGCTCGGCTTTGATGCCCCAGGAGCGATAGAGGTCGCGAATGTATTCGGCGTTCTTCTTGCCATAAGCCGAACCGATGTGATGCGGCTCGGCCGAGAGCACGCGCATGTACTCGCGTAAATTTTCGGGTTTCGGAACCGCTCGCAATTTCTCTTCCCAATTCATCTGCGCTTTGGCATTTTCACTGCTATACCCGCGCAAGGCCTTAGCGGTTGCTTGCGCTGTTGCCACAGGCGCAAAGAAATTGAGGGTGAAAATGAACGATAAAACAAGTCCGACAATTTGTTTGGTTGATGATTGGCGCATATGGTCCTCCTGAAATGAACGGCAAGTATATCGGGCACATGGGAAATGCCGCAACTTTACTCGTTGGCGAAAGCAAGCCGGCGTAAAGCGCCACCCTTTCCCTTCGGCATTCGGTCAGCCGAAGGTCGCATCCTGCAAAGGGCCAGGTTTATCTTCGGATTGGGCGGATTTTTCTGCTTAAAGATCACCGCCTGGGTCTATCCCTTTGGCGGCTTTGGAAAATAAACTCCGTCGAAAGCGCTTGAGCTTTTTCTTGATTGGATTGTCAGCCGCACCAGTCGGGCGTATATTAACCGCGCTTTTCACCCATGACTTTGCTCAACCAGCTATATTCAAGCTCATCTTTGCTGAGCCGCGCGGCGCGCCGCGAATGGCGCACACGACTTTCTCTCTTTGTCATAACCCTTGTAGTGATGGCCATGAGCCAGTCCGCTCAAGGGCAGCGGCTGGCGGCCGGCTATATTGACGACTTCACGGGCAAGCCGCGGGTAATCGTCTTGACCGATATGGGTAACGAACCGGATGACCAGATGTCATTTGTCCGCCTGCTGCTGTATGCAAACGAACTTGACCTCGAAGGGTTAATCGCGACGACTTCGACGTGGCAGAAAAATAAAGTTCAACCTGAAACCATGCGCAAGCTGATTGCCGCTTACGCCGAGGTGCGGTCAAACTTACTTAAACACGCATCGGGCTGGCCGGAAGCGGCTACGCTGGAGGCGCGGGTCACCGCCGGGCAACCCGCTTATGGAATGGCGGCCGTCGGTATGGACAAATCATCGCCCGGCGCCGAGGCCATCATTGGCGCCCTGGAGCGCCCCGACCCACGCCCGCTATGGATTACTGTTTGGGGTGGCGCAAACACCCTGGCACAAGCGCTGTTGCAGATACGCGCAACGCAGTCACCGGCCGAAGTGGATAAGCTTTTGTTCAAACTCAGAGTCAGCGCCATTTCTGATCAAGACGATGCCGGCCCCTGGATTCGCCGTGAATTTCCCAATTTACATTACATCGTTAAGCCCACCGGCCCGGACGGGAGCGAATATGTTTATGCCACCTGGACAGGCATCAGCGGCGACGCTTATTACAGGAATTGTGCGGGCGCTGATTCGACAACCATCACCAATGAATGGTTAGAAAAAAACATTCGCGCCAAAGGCCCGCTCGGTAAGCTCTATCCAAGGTTTGCCTTTATTATGGAGGGCGACACACCTTCTTTTCTTGGCCTCATCAATAACGGATTGAATAGCCGGGGTAACCCCAGCTGGGGCGGTTGGGGCGGACGCTACCTGTACCTGCAGCCTTACGGCGAAACGCGCGCCATCTGGACACAGGGAGGTGATCTCTTTAGACGAGTCACTTCGCAAGACACCGTCACCGGCTACGACGGGAAGGTTTATGTCTCGGATCAAGCGACTATCTGGCGCTGGCGTACGGCCTATCAACACGATTTCGCCGCCCGTATGGATTGGACCATTAAGCCGTACAAGGACGCCAATCATAACCCTCTAGTCACGGTGAACGGCGAAGGCGGCACGGCGCCTATCTATATCGAAGCTCAAGTAGGTCAGCCCATCACCCTCGATGCCAGTGCCAGCCGCGACCCCGACGGCGACAAACTCACCTATCAATGGTTTCATTACCTGGAGGCCGGTTTTGTCCCCGGGCAAAACCTGGCGGACGTCAGAATTTCGCAAGCCCAGGTGGCGCGCGCTACGCTAACCGTCACGCAAGCCTGTCGCCCGAACTGGATACCGGCCGCCAACAGACCCTGTGCAAGCGGTGTTGCCCATATCATTCTTGCCGTAACCGACAGTGGTTCACCGGCTTTGACCACTTACCGGCGCATTATTTTGCGCGTTCGCGCCGAAGAAAAAAAGTAAGGCGTTGAGTAGCGGAGTGGTTACATCGTCAAAACATTTTCCCTCTCGCTGGAAAAGCTTCGACATGCATTGACACGGATGACCACTAATAGGTGAGCGGACGTTAAATGCTCCGCACCAACCCACCTGAAAAGGAGAATGTCATGAAAAATCATCAAATCACCGGTGGTGGCGGCACCAAGCTTCATGTTGTCGAAACGGGAAATCCGCACGGTCGAGCGCTTCTATTCATCCATGGCTTTTCTCAGTGTTGGCTAGCCTGGAGCCGGCAACTGAATTCGAACCTGGCAGAAGACTACAGACTGGTAGCCCTGGATTTGCGCGGTCACGGTCTTTCGGAAAAGCCTCGCGATGGCTACAGTGATTCGCAATTATGGGCCGATGATGTCAGCGCGGTCATCGAATCTCTGAACCTGCAACAGCCGGTTCTTTGTGGTTGGTCGTATGGCCCGCTGGTTATTCTCGACTACATCCGGCATTACGGTGAAGACCGGCTCGGCGGCCTACATTTCGTTGGCGGCATTACCAAACTCGGCAGCGACGCGGCGCTTGCGGTTCTCACCCCTGAATTTCTTAACCTCGTGCCCGGTTTCTTCTCTACGGACGTAGAAACGAGCGTGCGCAGTCTTGAGTCGCTGCTGCGCTTGTGCTTGACCCGCGAGCCCGCAACCGAAGAGCTCTATCTGATGCTCGGATACAATCTCGCCGTCCCGCCCTATGTTCGTCAGGCGCTGTTGTCGCGTTCATTCGATAACGACGACCTGCTGCCGAAAATTCGTAAGCCGGTGCTGATTACCCAGGGCACGGTTGATGCGGCCGTTAAACCGGCAATTGTCGAGCAGCACAAGAAAGGTCTCCCGCACGCGCAAATCCACCTGATGACAGAGGCTGGCCACGCCCCTTTCTGGGAAGACGCGCCGGCCTTTAATCAGCAACTGCGGGCGTTTTTGGAAGGTCTAGAGAGTCGGACAGCGGGCGGCGGAAAGTAAAGTCCGAAAGTGCGCGAACACCCAAAGCGTAGCGAGTCAGCCGCCTCGAAGGTATTGACCGCTTATTAGCAGTGAGATCACCTTTTGTGTAAAGCGCAGCGATTGCCTGGTGACAAATCCCCTGCACTTTATGGCAAACTATGGCGACGCGGTTTGGTTGCGGGAGTCGAGGAGCATTGGAGTCAAGACGGGTAGTCACCACCCACCGACCGTTTACCTCGGCGTTGTCATTTGCCGCGATGATGTTCTTTGGGCGGGCGCGACTTTCATCAGCGAGCACCGCCCAACCGAGCAACAGAATCGCGACACTAACAATTTTTTATACTTTCATTTTATCTCGGTTATCTAACTACATTCGCGACCTGCTACTTTTGACTTCCTCCTGCGGCTTTCACTTCCGCCTGGTTTTTCAAATAGGTATCGAACCAACCGAGCACGGTGTCATACCACAGTTGGGAATTTTGCGGTTTCAAAACCCAGTGCCCTTCATCGGGGTAATACAACAATTTCGACGGCACATTTTGCAGTTGCAGAGCGGTAAATAACTGCAACCCTTCGCCAACCGGCACGCGGTAATCCATCTCACCATGCACGACCAGAGTCGGCGTGTTAAATTTCGCCACGAATTTGTGCGGCGACCAGCGGTCATACATCTGCGGATTGGTCCAGGGTTTGCCTTTGAACTCCCAATCGGCAAACCACAACTCTTCGGTCACGCCATACATACTCGTTAAATTGAAGACGCCGGCGTGTGACACCAGGGCTTTGAATTTGAAACGCGGGTCGTCGTTATGCCCTATAATCCAGTTGACCATGTAACCGCCGTAACTGCCGCCCGCCGCGCCGATGCGCTCTTTATCTATATAAGGAGCGAGGATGACATTCGCCACGCCGTTGGTGATATCCGTGTACACTTTGCCGCCCCAATCGCCGGATATTTCGTCGGTAAAGTTCTGCCCGTATCCGGTCGAACCTCGCGGGTTGGGCATAAACACCACATAGCCTGCCGAAGCGAAAACCTGCGGATTCCAACGATAGCTCCAGGCATCATTCCAGGCGCCTTGCGGGCCGCCGTGAATCAACACCACCAGCGGATATTTTTTCGTCGCATCGAAATTCGCGGGCTTAACCAAATAGCCGAACACTTTGGCTTTACCTGCGCCTTCCCAGGAGACTTCTTCGGCGGCGCGCAAACCGAACTCGGACAAGGTGGCGTCATTGGTGCGAGTGATTTGCGCGATGCTTGTGCCATCGGTGTTGGCGCGGAATATTTCTACGGGTCGGGTCGCGCTGTTGCGCGTGAAGATGAACGTCTTGCCATCACCGCTGACTTTCAAATCATCGTTGAAACCTGTGGCCATAATCTTTTTGACGGAGACATTATCGGGCGAGAGTTCATAAACCGGCTGCTGGCCGCGTTCCAAGACCACCGCATAAATCTTTTTGTTATCGGGCGAAAAGGCGAAGCTTTCAACCGAATTATCAATGGCGTTCGAGATGGCGCGGCTCTTGCCGGTTTCGCGGTCATAGAGCATCAACCGCCAACGGTCGGCTTCAAAGGTGGCGCGCACCTGTGAACGATAAGCGAGGTATTTGCCATCAGGGGAATATTGCGGCGACAGGTCTGCGCCTTTGTTATCGCCGGTCAACCGTTTGGCTTCGCCGCCTTCAACTGGAACCGTGAACAGGTCGCTATTCGTAGAGAGCGCTTCGTCCTTATCGGTGTTGCGGGCATAGACCAGCTCTTTCGAGTCGGGCGAAAACGCGTAATCGTTGGGACCGCCAAGACTAAAGGGTGGGGCGTCGGCGTCGCCCGGCGTCATATCACGCGCCGCGCCGCCCGTCGCTTGCACGATGAAGACGTGTGTGCGTTTGCCTTCTTTCCAGAAGTTCCAATGGCGAAAGAGAAGTTTGTCGGAGATTTTGGCTTTGACCTTGCTCTTTGAGGCTTCGTCATCGCGCCGGGCATTGCAATCATTGTCCGGGCAATCCGGGTAGACATCGGACGTAAAAGCCAGCATCCGGCCATCGGGCGACCACACGGGGTTATCTGCGCCGAGCGCAATGTTGGATACCTGGGTGGTTTTCCTGGTCGCCACCTCAAACATCCAGATTTGCGGCGCGCCACTCTTGGCCGAGATAAAGGCGAGGTGGCTGCCGTCGGGCGACCAACGCGGCTGGCTGGCCGCTTCATTGTTTAAGAGAGGCTGCACCTCTCCGCCTTTCACGGAAATCAGATACATACGCGTCGTCCGACGATTGGCCGCTTTGTCGGTGTCGGTGATGGTATAGGCAATCCATTTGCCGTCGGGCGACAGTTGCGGGTCTGAAACTCTGCGAATCGGGATGAGGTCGTTAATGGTAAACGGTTTGTAAGTTGATTGAGCTTGCGTTGGCACGCAGGAAATCACCAACAACATAGCTATAAGCGAGATAGCAGACGTGCGCTTCATAAAATCTCCTTGAAAGGCTGAGTTGAAATAAGATTCTGAAATCGGCTTCAGGTATGCCGGAATCATTCTGTCAGAATTTTGCCTGGATGACGAAAACCGAATGACCCTTCAGGCATCCGAACTTGAATTGCAGTTTTAGCACAATAACTTTCGACAATGCCAGCCGGTGGGTTAAAATCACGCTCCGTGCTGTAGACGCGGATAAAATAATCAAGAGGAGAGTAAAATGAGCGACAAAGTAGAAATTATCTGTAATAACAACGGACCGTTGCGCGTAACCGCTGACGACATCCAACTGAAAGATGCCGCCGGCAACGTGTTCGGACTTGGCGGGCGCACCACCATATCGCTTTGCCGGTGCGGACAATCAGCGAACAAACCGTTCTGCGACGGCAGCCACGCAAAAGTCGGATTTCAATCCGTCGTCGAAGCCCGCGACCTGCCGCCGAAACCAACCGCATAAACTGCAAGAACGGGTGAAGGGGAGAATGGGTGAAGGGGAGAAAAATTTATCTCCCTTTCTCCTCTTCTTCTCTTCTCCCCTTCTCTGATTTAGGGGAGTTAATGAAAACCGTAAGAATTGCAAATGGCCAGGGGTTTTGGGGGGATTCACTGGAAGCGCCGGTCGAACAGGTGCGCCGCGGGCCCATTGATTATTTAACGCTGGATTATCTGGCGGAAATTACCATGTCAATCATGCAGAAACAGCGGGCGCGCGACCCGAAAAGTGGTTATGCCCGTGATTTCGTTTCAATGATTGAGCGCATCCTTCCTGACCTGGCTGAACATAACATCAAAGTGGTCGCCAATGCGGGCGGCGTCAATAATGTCGCCTGTCGCGAAGCGGTCATTGAAGTGGCGCGGCGCGAGGGTTTCAGCGGTCGCCTCAGGATTGGCATCGTCGATGGCGACGACATCTTAGATAAGCTTGATGATTTTCTCAGTCGCGGCGTTGAACTGAAGAATATGGAAACCGGCGAACCGCTCTCAGAGATTCGTTCGCAGGTGCAAAGCGCCAATGTCTATTTTGGCGGTCGTCCGGTCGCCGAAGCCTTAAATCAAGGGGCGCAGATTGTCATCTGCGGGCGCGTAACGGACACCGGACTGGCACTTGGTCCGCTGATTCACGAATTCGGTTGGGCGGCTGATGATTGGGATAACCTGGCGATGGGAACGATTGCCGGTCACACCGTCGAATGCGGCGCACAATGCACGGGCGGCAATTGTCTGTACGATTGGGACAGCATCCCCAATATGGCTGACATCGGCTATCCGATTATCGAAACCGCAGGCGATGGAAGCTTTGTCATCACCAAACACGAAGGCACCGGCGGACGTATCACCCTGCAATCCATCAAAGAGCAATTGCTTTACGAAATGGGCGACCCGAAAGCCTATATCACGCCCGATTGTATTGCCGATTTCACGACTATCAAACTTGAACAGGCCGGCGAAAACCGCGTGCGTTTTTCAGGTATCCAAGGCCGCCCGGCGACCGATTTTTATAAAGTGAGCATCAGCTATTCGGCCGGCTGGAAAGCCGCCGGCACCCTGGTCTATGCCTGGCCTGAGGCGTATAAAAAAGCGCAAGCCGCCGACCGTATTATGCGGGAACGACTCGATCGGCTGGGACTTAAATTCGATACCGTGATGACCGAGTTTGTCGGCGTCAATGCCTGTCACGGACAACTGGCGGGCGAGCCGTCAGCGGATATTCCCGAAGTGCAATTTCGCATTGGCGTGCGCGGCAATGATAAAGCGCCGATTGAACGGTTCACCCGCGAGATTGCGCCGCTCGTCCTGAACGGTCCGCCAACTGTCACCGGTTTTGCCGGTGGTCGTCCGAAGGTCGAAGAGATTATTGCTTACTGGCCGGCACTGATTCCCAAGTCGGAAGTTGAAGCCAAGATTTCAGTGATTGAAGCTTAAAGCGAGGACTCATGGCAAAAATACAACTGGTACATCTGGCGCACGCGCGTTCCGGTGATAAGGGGGACACGGCAAATGTCGGATTGATTGCCCTCAAACCGGAGTATTATCCGCTGCTCGTCGAGCAAGTGACCGCCGAGCGCGTCAAAGAACATTTCCAAGGCATCTGTTTTGGCGAAGTTGAACGCTTTGAAGTGCCGAATCTCGAAGCCTTGAATTTTCTTTTGCATAACAGCCTGGATGGCGGCGGCACAATTTCCCTGAAGACCGACGCGCAGGGCAAAACGTATAGCGCCGCCTTGCTGCGCCTGGAGATTGAGGTTGACGATGCCGTAGCGCGTGAGGCGCTCGGTCATCAATAATGAGGCGGTCAGGTTCATTGATTTATCCCGTACCCAAATTTCAGGATAAGGAGAGTTTGAATGAAGTTTGATGAAGTGATGCAGCAACTCAAGGACTGGGGGAGTGAGCAAACCCGCAAGACTTATAAACGACATGGCGTGCTGGATGAGATGTTCGGCGTCAGCTACGCCAATCTCTACACACTGAGAAAGCAGATTAAAATTGACCAGGCGCTTGCCAAAAAGCTTTGGGCAACCGGTAATCACGATGCCAAAGTGTTGGCGACGATGATTGCCGACCCGGCCGCCTTTAACGCCAGCGAACTGGAAGGCTGGGCAAAGGATTTAAACGACCAGGTGATTACCAGTGCCTTTTCGCTGTTTGCCATTCAATCGCCCGCCGCGCAGAAAAAATACGAAAAGTGGTGCGCGGCAAAGAGCGAACTCTTAGGGCAAGCCGGATGGACGATGCTGGGGCTCGCCACAGAGAAGGCCGAGTTGCCGGATAGCTATTTTGAACCCTTTGTTGAAACCATCGAACGCGACATTCACAGGCGTAAAAATCGCGTTCGTCATGCGATGAACAATGCCTTGATTGCCATTGGCAAACGCAGCGACCACTTGCAAAAGCTGGCGCTCGCCGCCGCAAAAAAAATCGGCAAAGTGGAGGTTGACCACGGCGACACCAGCTGCAAAACTCCCGATGCCGCCACCTATATCCTCAAAGCGACGGAGTATAGAAAGAAAAAAGCGGCCAAAGCGTAAGCGTTTTACGGTCGCGCAAAGTCCATCGCTTTAGCGCGACCCAAGATTCATCTCAACTAACGAGTCAACTATGAGTCAAGGAGTTTGGCGGGGGAAAGACATGGACAGCCCTTCAGTCTCTAAATCCGAATGGGCATTAACCAGGGAAGCCTTCGCCAAATTTCTTGCGCAACTCGACAGCGACGCGGAGCGCGCCGGCGAAAGCTATGTCGAGTTGCGCTTGACCCTGGTAAAGTTTTTCGACTGGCGCGGCGCACATTTTCCTGAAGAGTGCGCCGATGAAACCTTCAATCGGGTAATCAGAAAGATTGATGCGGGCGAAGAGATACGCGACCTGGCTTCTTACTGTCACGGCATTGCGCGGATGATTTTTCTGGAAACCCTGAAACATCCCGACCAGAAAAAAGTCAGCCTTGATGAACTGGCTCTGGTGGCGACGCCCCAGGTTGAAAGCGAAGAGAAAACCGCCAGAGAGCAATGTTTTGAAGATTGTTTGCGCCACTTATCCGCCGAAAGCCGCGAGTTAATTCTTGAATATTACAAAGATGAAAAGCGCGACAAGATTGATAATCGGCTGGCGCAGGCTGATAAATTGGGCATTCCGCTCAATGCCTTGCGAAGCCGCGCGCAACGCATTCGCAATAAACTGGAAGCCTGCGTTAAACAATGTATAAAGGGAAAAGCCGAGCGATAAACTTAATTAAGTTTCATAAAATTAATTAAGTTTCGCCGACATGGATTCAACAGGTTTATCACTTAAGGGTAGAGCGAGGGAATTTCATTTGCACAGTCGTAAATGAGCGAACAGGTCATGAAACCAGATAGTGAAGAAAAAAGAATATATGCCTATCTGCTTGGCGACTTGCCGGAGGCCGAAGCGCTTCGGCTGGAGCAGGAGTTTTTCGCCGACGGCGAAAAATTTGAACAGGTGTGGGAAATTGAAAACCGCCTGGTTGACACCTATGTGCGCGGCCAACTGGCGCTCAATGACCAAAATTTATTTGAGAAAAATTATCTGGTTTCTCCCGTGCACCGCGAGCGTGTGGCGTTTGCGAGAACGCTTATCGAAGTTGCCGATACGGGGGTGAAAGAAGAACAGGCGAAACCCACTCGCCAAGCTTCGCCTTCCCGCTGGCGCTCTTTTTTAGCTTCCTTTAAGGGCAACTCCTGGCGCTGGGCGATGGCCGCTGCCCTGTTGTTACTGGCTACGGGCAGCATGTGGTTGCTCAGTGAACGGGCGCGTTTGCGCGAGCAGGTCAATCAACTTCAACAGCAACGCGCCAGTGAACTCCAACGCGCCGAAACCTTCGAACGCCAGATGCTTAGTGAACGCGAGCAAAACGATAAGCTCGCCGCCGAAGTCGAACGTTTGCAGGAAGAGGTGCAAAATACTGAAAAGCCGGCGCCGCCGCTCCCGCAAAATGACCGACCCGCCATTGCTGCATTTTTTTTATCACCCAAAATGTTGATGCGTAGCGGCGGCGAACCGCAACCCTTGAAGCTTGCCAAACAAGCGGAAGTCGTTCTTTTACGCATGACGGTTGAAGCGCCGGCGATCCAAAATTTTCAAATCAATGTGCGCACCGTCGAGGGCACAGCGGTCTGGAGTAAAACGTCCATCAAAGCGCGCCCGCAAACTGACAACAGTTCATCTATCTCCATCAGCATTCCGGCAAACCGGCTGGCGACCGGCGATTATATTTTGACGCTTTCATCCGGCGACGGCCAGGAGATCAATCGCTATTTCCTGAGAATCATCCGCTCATAAACCTCAATGCGATCCTCATATTAAGCTGAACCGTGCGGGCCATTATCTTACCGGCTATCGGGAATTGCAGGCCTCTGCGGGTACTAGAGGGTGTCTGAAAAGTCGGACGCCATTCGAAAGCCTGGGGCCAAAGCCCCAGGAATCGCGGGCAACCGGTAAACCAGCCCTGCAAGGGCGCGATAGCTTTATCACACCCGTTCAGGGCTGCGGTATCGAGGGTCGCGCTACCCGGGCTATTGAACCCGCGCCCCTTCGGGGCTTTCATAGACTTTTCAGGCACCCTCTAAATAGAAAATCTTCGCCACCCGCCAAATATCCGCGACATGATTTTTATTATCTAACCACAGGTGGTTGTAGAGACATTCCACCCACCTGTGAGTGAATTCTACCTACGAGAAAAGGTCTGGAAAATTCAAACGGAAAGCCGAAGCAATGTTCCCTGCATCTGCTTAAGCTAACCCTTCGTCTACCCATTCAATCCAAGGAGAACCATCATGAACGCCTATAAAAATAATCCATTGAGGGCCGTGCGATGCGGCGCCCTGCTATTGGGGATAGTTTTCATCACGGCATTTGCTCAAGCCCAAACCCCATCTTCCGCAAAAGCGAATCGAAGTGACGCAATCAGCGACCCGGGAAGTAAGGCAGAGTTTCGCTTATTAGATTTCTTAGGGCAGCGTCGGCCGCGCCGAGCCGGATTCTCGCTGATTCCATCAAGTGGACAACCCCGTATCGGCGTGACGAGTGAACCCAGCCTTGCCGCGGCCAGCTCGCCTGCCGTACATGGCACGGGGACGGTCGGCAAGCTTTCCCTGTGGGTTGATAGCAGCCCTTCAGGAAGTTCGCTACTCGGCGATTCAATCATCACCCAGTTGAATGACCAAATCGGCATTGGCACGACGGCGCCCACATCCAAACTGACGGTCGCGGGGATGATTGAGACGACGCTCGGCGGGGTGAAGTTCCCGGACGGCACCGTGCAAACGACGGCGGCGGTGAGCGGTCTGCAATCCATCATTCATGACGCGACCCTTCGGGGTGAGGGCACCAGCAGTTCGCCGCTGGGCGTCGCGATTCCGCTGGCGCTCGCCGGGCCAACCGGCAGTACGCTCTTTTTCGGCGGCGACGAAGGCCTAGTTGTCAAATCCGGCGACATCTCGTTCGCGGGCTTTGCGGCCACAGGCGTGCAGGCCATCGGCGGTAAGGCCAATGCTGGCGAAGGTGGCGATGGGGTGACGGCCATTGGCGGCGATGGCCTTGACGGTGGCGAAGGCGTGACGGCCACTGGCGGCAACAGCAGCGGCGCTATTGGCGGTGACGGGGTGATGGCCAGAGGGGGTGATAGTACCGTCTTTGGCTTCGGCGGCATTGGTGTGAGAACCGTCGGGGGTCTTGGCATTGGCGCCGGCCACAAGGGCGGTCTCGGACTATTTGCCCAGGGAGGCTTGGGCGAGGAGGGCGCAACCACGGGTGACGCGGGCCATTTTGCGGGGAATGTAGAGGTATCAGGCAATCTCTCGAAGGGCGGCGGCTCGTTCAAAATTGACCATCCCCTCGACCCCGAGAACAAATACCTCTACCACTCATTTGTCGAATCGCCCGACATGAAGAACATCTACGACGGCAATGTCATCACCGACCAGAACGGCGAAGCGACCGTCACCCTGCCCGACTACTTCGAGGCTTTGAATCGTGACTTCCGCTATCAGCTCACCGTTATCGGCACCTTTGCTGAGGCCATCATTGCCGACGAAATCAAGGACAACCGCTTCCGCATCAAGTCCAGTGCGGCGGGGGTGAAAGTCTCTTGGCAGGTGACTGGCATTCGCCGGGACGCCTATGCCAATAAGCATCGCATCAAGGTGGAAGAGAACAAACCAGAGCAGGAGCGCGGCTTCTACCTGCACCCTGAGGCCTTCAACCAACCGGAAGAGCGCCGCGTCGAGTGGGCGCGCCACCCGGAGATGATGCGCCAGATGAAAGAGGCGCACGCCAAGCAAACCGAAGAATTGAAGCAGAAACCGCCAACCCGGAATCGTTAAGCAGGGTTGAAGGCAAAGCCGAATGATCAAACATTCAACTTCAGAAAGGAGAGCTACAATGACAGACAATTGGATGAATCACCCAGGAGTAACAGACACTATCGACACACAAACATCTTCACAGACACCAACTAAACAAGGGCCATCGGCAATAAAGGGAGTCATAAACAAAGGCCGCGGTTTCACGCTAATCGAACTGCTCGTCGTCATCGCCATCATCGCTATTTTGATTGGGCTGCTGGTGCCCGCGGTTCAAAAAGTGCGTGAGGCGGCCGCCAGAATGCAAGCCCAGGGCAATTTGCAAAACTTATTCGATGCGGCACTGGCGTTCCGCCAGCAAAATGGCGAGTTCCCCGAAAACCTCGCAACTCTCGCCGCCTTCTGTGCCACACATCCCAGGAGTTGCTCGCTTGATGCGGAATTGACCGGCGGACAAAAGCAGGGTTACTTCTACTTTATTTCAACCTCAACATCTGCAGCCAATCGTTTCGCCCTGGGGGCGGAGCCAGTCTATCCTGGCATTACCGGTGCCGACACCCTGGTCATTGACCAGGATGGTAACCTCACCGCCTTTCCAACTCCTGGCGCCGATCAGGCACGTCAACAGATGTTCGATAAGCTCCGCGCCGCCGGCGATGAGAAGATAGCCGAGTTACTCAAGATGGATAGAGCCGCTCTGCCTGCGGTCGGCGAATTTGTCGCCGCGCCTGAGACCACCCAGGCAATCTTCAACCTGCTCGATAGCAGTGATAATGATAACGACCATCACAACGGAGTGGTGAGCCTTGACGAGATTATCCATCTCAATAGCGGCACCGATATCTCACTCGACGGACTGCTGGACACGGTGAATCGAGAGATGCGTCTGGACTTGCTCAGCCCCGAACAGAGAAGAGCGATCGGCGTTGGTTTGGCAGATCTTCAAGGCCATCCGGCTGAGCTTTTCAGCTTTGACGGGCTTTGCAGCCTAACCCGGCTCTATATCAATGAACCGGGCCTCGCCAATCATTTGTGCGCCAGGTTAAGCGTCGCCAAAAACGCTGCCGAACACGGCGACACTGAGAAAAAGGGGCGCTTCCTCAGACTTTATATGAATGAAGTGGCCGAGCAAATTCACCGGACCTTAACCCAAAGAAGGGCGACAACGCTGGTGACGCTTGCACAAACGCTATAGAGCATTTCTGAAAAGTCAGTCAATCGTTATAGGGTTCAAAGGCGAGGTTGTAGAAGTGAAAGATTCGCCGCACAAAGACAGCGGGAGCGCAGAAAGTTTCTGCCTCCCGCTGGGCGCCAGGGCGGACTATCAGCCCCGAAAGCCGCGGTCGCGGGCCAAGACCATGGCTTGAGCGCGCGTCCACACGCCGAGTTTGTCAAAGAGATTGGATACATGATTGCGGACCGTCTTTTCGCTGATTGAAAGCTGTTCGGCAATCTGCGCGTTACCCAAACCTTCCGTAATCAGCGTGAGCACGGCGCGCTCGCGTGGTGAGAGCGCGGCAAAAGCCGGGTCTTCGTCGTGACTCGAAACCTTAAGCCCGAGAAATTCCAACACCTCGTCACAAAAGCGCGTCCAAGCCGGTTCATTTTCAAGCAGGACGTGATTCTTTGAATCAAGCTCGATGAACTGAGCGCCCGGAATTCCGGCGGCGAGAATGTGACCTTCGATAATGGGGATGACATCGTCGTCGCGCGAGTGCAAGACCAGAGTCGGCGTCCGAACTTTGTCGAGCAAGGCTAAAACATCAATCGTCGCCCGCGATTCAAGAAGCCGGGCCGCAATCTCCGGTGAGGTTGTTTTGCGACAAAGTTCGTTGAACCAGCCGATCTGTTCGTCAGTCCCTCCGGGAATAAAGCGCGAGGTGAAGACCTGGCGAAAGGCCGGATTATCCTTGCCCCATCCAAGACGAGTGATGTCAATGAGCGCCCGATACAAGCGCTCTTTATCGGCATCGCCACGGCGATAGGTTCCCCTGGCATAACCACCGTAGAGCACCAGGTGTGAGACGCGCTCCGGGTATCTCACGGCGTAGGCCAAACAGGTTGCCGCCCCTTGAGAGATCCCCAGCAAGGCAAAGGGTTCCTGCGGCGCAGCGGCCGCAATGACGGCTTCCAAATCTTCAACCCAACGCTCAAGCGAGAGGTCGCCGACATTCCAGTCGGACATTCCGCAGCCGCGTTCATCGTGACGGATGAAGTGAAAGTGTTCGGTGAAGAAGCGCATCCAGTGCCGCCAGACCGGGCTTTCCCATTCGTACTCCAGGTGGGTCATCCAGTTCGCAGCCTTGATGAGCACGGGTCCCGTACCAGCTTCGGCCCAGGCGATTTGAACATCATCCTTGGTGCGCACATAGCGGATTCGCTGGGTATTCCTCTTCATCATCAAACTCACTTTCCTCACCCGAATGGGACGAATGTCCCGTAGGAATGCTCCACAGTATAGCCAAACCGGGACGAAACTCCCATAGCATAAAAGTGGCGAAAATTTCATGATAGGCGCTAGCAGAAAGGACCGTTTGATGATTTCAGAAGAGCAGAAAACCAACCCTGGTGATATAGACCTCGACGAGTTCCGGCGAATTGGCAGCGAGGTCATCGAAGCGATAGCGGATTACCATGCCAACCTCGCGCGCCGCCGTGTTCTGCCGAACACTACACCCGAGGAAGTTGTAGCTCAGTTTGCCGGTGATTTTTCAGAGGACGGCGAATCCGCAGAAGCCCTGGTCACAGACTGGCGCGAGCGGGTCGTTCCGCTACTGACGGCAATCGGTTCGCCAAGACATTTCGCATATGTGAACGGCTCAGGCGCCATGATAGGGATAGTTGCCGAAGCGCTCGCAGCCTGCACGAACACCAATGCCGGGGCGTGGAAACTCGGCCCCGCGGCCACAGAGATTGAACGCCAGTGTGTGCGCTGGATTGCGGATTTTATCGGCTATCCGACGAATACCGGCGGCCTGCTGGTTTCGGGCGGGACGATGGCAAACTATACGGCGCTGTTGACGGCGCTGCGCCACACGGCGCCTTATGACTCAACCGGCGACGGGCTTCAAGATGCTGCACGCAGCGGACGCTTCCTCATCTATATGGCCGATCACGAAGGACACGTTTCGATTATCCGTGTCGCTGACATGATGAATCTCGGCCGGAATGCCGTTCGGCTGGTTCCGAGTCTCTCCGACTTTACAATGGACGTTGAGGCGCTCGACCACCTGCTCGCGGCTGACCGCGCACGAGGCGACCATCCATTTTGTGTCGTCGCCCAACTCGGTTCGGTCAATGTTGGCGCCATCGAACCGCTCGACGCGCTTGCCGACGTGTGCGCCAAACACGGCGTATGGCTGCACGGGGATGGCGCCTGTGGATTGCTTGCAGCCGGCATCTCGGAAACCCGCGCACGCTTTCGCGGTATAGAGCGCGCCGACTCGCTTTCATTCGACGCGCATAAATTCTTAGGCGTGCCGAACGATTGCGGCGTCGTTCTGGTGCGTCACGCCGAACGCTTGCGCCGCGCTTTTTCAATTACTGCGCCTTACCTGCGCGGCAGTCTCGACAGCCAGGATGTGGCGCTCGATTATTTGGAATACGGGCCGCAGATGTCGCGCGCTTTCAGGGCGCTCAAAGTCTGGATGGTGCTGCGTTTCTTCGGGGCGCGCGGGCTGCGTGACCTGTTCTCGAAAAATCTTGGCTTAACCAAACGCCTGCACCATCTCGTTCGTGACCATCCTGACTTTGAGGTGCTTCACGAACCCATCCTTTATCTCTACTGCTTCCGCTATGTGCCGAACGGATTGGCCGAGCGTCAGAACGAGCCAGCGGTTCAAGCTCAACTCGACCGCCTGAATCAGGAGATTGTCGAGGCGATTCAACAGAGCGGATTGGCGCTGCTGATGACCACACGCATTCACGGTCGCGTAGCAATTCGCCTGTCAATCTGCTCTCACCGCACAGCTGAAGAGGATATAGATGTGACGTTCGAAGCCATCGCCCGTTGGGGGCATTTACTATACCGGAGTCATTTTGCTCACCACCAACAATCAACAGAAAAGGAGAAATTATCATGCTCAAACGAATCCTATTCTTTGCCTACGGAATGTTCAGCTACCTAATCTTCCTGGGCACCTTTCTTTACGCCATCGGTTTCATCGGCAATTTCGGAGTCCCGCGAACCCTGGACGGCGCCGCCAGTCAGCCTCTGGGGTTGAGCTTCGCAATTGACGTAGGGCTGCTCGGACTCTTCGCCGTGCAACATAGCGTCATGGCGCGCAAGTGGTTCAAAGACCTGTGGACGCAAATCATCCCGAAGCCCATCGAACGCTCGACCTATGTTCTCTTCTCAAGCCTGGCGCTCATCCTGTTATTCACCCAGTGGCGACCGCTGGGCGGGGTGGTCTGGTCGGTTGAAGATGCAGGCGGGCGGCTGGTGTTGCGTGGGTTATTCGCTTTCGGCTGGGGATTGGTGCTGGTTTCGACATTCCTGATTAATCACTTCGACCTGTTCGGACTGCGGCAGGTCTGGCTCTACCTGCTCGACCGCCCCTACAGCACCTTGCGGTTTGCAACTCCCTGGCTTTATCGCGTCGTGCGCCACCCGCTTTATGTCGGTTGGTTCTTCGCCTTCTGGATGACCCCGTTGATGACCCTGGCGCATCTGCTCTTTTCGCTTACCACGACGGCTTATATCTTGCTGGCCATTCGCTTTGAGGAACGCGATTTAATCCGCGAGCATGGAGAAACCTACGAAGCTTATCGTCGCTCCGTACCGATGTTGGTTCCCGCCATTGGCAAACGTGACTTCGACCCGCAGAACGCCGTCATCAAAGAAGAAGCGAATAGAATTTAAGTACAGAGACGACGGCTAAAAATTCAACTTGCTTATCAATGCCACTTCGTGGCCACAACGAACAACCCGGATAATTTATACTGGTTGTGCGGTGAGTCTGAGACTTATCGCACAACCGCACAGCCCCTGGAAATTGATAACTTATCAAGGCGCGCCTGTATCACCAAAAACCCCACCTTTATAGCGGTTTTCAAATTGAGGCGACCCTTGATACTGGGAGCGCGTAGTCCTAAGGTCCGCTGACT
>JBIOWC010000146.1:0-2879 GCA_044868105.1 Blastocatellia bacterium | reverse complement strand
TTTTCCTGCAAGATGCTGACATCAAGTGAGCGAATCGGGTCACTGGTGTCAACCTTTTGCGCCCGCAAAGTTATCCAGCGTCCACCGATGTACATCGAAATTTCACCCTTGTGCGAAGGCGTCGGAGAACCCGGTTCGACATGGACAAACTCCTTTAATAAGGCATCGAGAAATTCGCCTTCGGTGTGTCCGTTCAACTCTTTCACCAGGCGATTGTAGGGCATGATGCGAACCTGCTCGGAAGGAAATAAAACGGCGAGGAAATAGTTGTACTCTTCGGCGCCCGTGTGACCGGGATTTTCAGCTTGTAGTGCCGCGCGCGCGCGCGCGGCGCTGGCGGCGCGATGATGCCCGTCGGCGATGTAAAGCAAGGGCACTGCACCAAAAGCTTGCAAACATTTTTCAGTATTGGCATCCGACATTTTCCACATTGTATGTTGGATACCATCCGGGGCGGTGAAATCATAAAGCGCTGCGGATTGTTTGGTTTCTTCAACGATTCGGTTGATTTCATCGCGTCCGCGATAGGTTAAAAAGACGGGTCCCGTTTGCGCGCGCAGCGCAATCATATGACGCGTGCGGTCATCTTCCTTGTCTTTGCGCGTGCGCTCGTGTTTACGAATGATGTCGCTGTCATATTCGTCAATCGAAACACAAGCGGCAATGCCGGTTTGTACCTGTTTGCCCATTTGCAGCGTGTAGACGTAGAGGCTTGGCGCGTCTTCGACCACCAGCGGCGCGGCGTTTTTCAATTTCTCAAAATTCCTGGCGGCGCGTTCATAGACTTCGTCCGTATACGGATTGGCTTCGTCGGCAAGTTCTAGTTCAGGGCGCGAAACGCGCAGGAAACTGAACGGATTGCCTTCGGCAAGGGCGCGCGCTTCCTGGGTGTTGACAACATCATAAGGGACAGCGGAGACCTCTGCGGCTTTATCCGGTAAGGTGCGTAGAGCGCGAAAAGGGCGAATCGTGGCCATATCATTTCTCTCCGTTATAATATTTTCAATGAATGGAAATGCTATGCGGCAAGCCAGTGGATGTCAACGCAGGGTGATGAGAATTGTCTATTCGCTTTGCCGGTCTAACACCCCGGCTAACCCACCCCACCTGCCGAAAAGCTGATCCCTCGCAAACCTCAATTCAACCGGCCACTGCATAAAGGCAGGCTTCGGCTGAAAAGCGCTTTGATGAATACGGCGTTGCGTGAAATCGCCAGTTCAGTAAGATCAGGGGCGGGCGTGAGCGGGTGGAGGGGTGGCTCGGTGGTGCACAAAACATTTACGCCTCTCCTTTGCTGCTCTATGATACGGGTTTCAGTTTCCAGGCGATAACAAGGAGAGCTAGTTTATGAATGAAGACCATCAATTTATATTAACGGAACAACGGGGCGCAGTTTTAACCATCACGTTGAACAACCCGCAAAAGAGCAATTCGCTAGACCCTGAGCTGGTCAACCAATTGTCCGTAAAATTGAAAGAAGTAAAAAGCGACGACCGTGTGAATGTCGTCATTATCACCGGCGCCGGCAAACATTTTTGCGCGGGACTCGATTTAGATTGCTTAATCAATTGGACGAAGAAAGAGACCCGAAAATATTTAAAAACCGTTACCCGCATCTTTCGGCAAATCTGGGAACTGCCGCAACCGGTGATTGCTGCCGTCAACGGCGCCGCGATTGCCGGAGGCTTCGACCTGGCGGCGTTTTGCGATATTCGTTTAGCCGCGCAGGAAGCCATCTTCGGACAAGCGGAAATTAATATCGGGCTGACGCAAATCATCCACCCGCTCTATAAAACGATAGGGCTGGCCAGCGCCAAAGAACTGGCGCTGAGCGGGCAGAACATTCCGGCTGCCGAAGCCTACCGCATCGGTTTGATCAATCACCTATACGAGCGTGAACAGTTGATGGCTGAAGCCGGCAAGTTAGCTGACCTATTGGCCGCAAAACCGCGCCGGGCCCTATTTGAAACGAAACGCTTGACCCGCGAATTGATTGATTATGATATGGCGCGGGCGCGCCGGGAAATCAACGACTCGATTCGGCGACGGTTAAAATCGAAAGAACACCGCGCCCGTGTCGCGGAGGTTTACGAAAAGATTAAATCAGCAAAATAAAATTCGCAGCATAACAATGGATGGGGCAATGGTTTTCAATTTTAGAAACCTGTGAAACCTACGCCGAAGCCCCGAAGGGGCGCAATTTAATAGCTTGGGGCATCGCCCCAAGAATCAACCGACACCGTTCTCAAGCCCTGAAAGGGCGAAATGTCAGTGAGACATTTCGCCCTTTCAGGGCTTTTCGTTTGCTGCCCTAAAGATCCCCGGCGCCATGCGCCGGGCTATTGAACCCGCGCCCCTTCGGGGCTTTGAAAACCGGTTCGCTAATTTCTCTCAAACCTTCACGGTGGCCTTGCGTTCGACCTTATTCCAGCCGACGGCAATCCCTTTTAAGGATGCCAGGGTTGCTTTGATGGCGACATAATACATCAACTGGCGATAGAAAAATCGCTGCAAGAACAACCAGACCAGCAGGCGTTTGTTCTCCTTCTCTTCCAGCGTAAAGGCCAAAGCCGCGGCCAGGAAATCTATGGCCAGAAACAAGGCATAGAAAAAAGTCAGGTGCATCAAGGTATCGGTTGCCGTGTCGGCCGGGTGTTGTATGCGATACCAGATGGTGCTGACGAGTGAAATCAGCATAACTAGATCCATCAACGGCGAAATGAGTGGAAAGAGCACTTGAAAGACAAAAATATTCGGCAAGGCAATAAACCCTAACGAACCATAACGCGGATTAAACAGGGCGTTTTTATGTTTCCAGGCGGCCTGCAAGGTGCCATACATCCAGCGAAATCGTTGCTTGATAAATCCGCGTACCGTGT
>JBIOWC010000145.1:0-6832 GCA_044868105.1 Blastocatellia bacterium | reverse complement strand
TTCATACGACGTGGAGCGCGCCTTGGAACTCTTAAAAGAAGCCGGATACGATGGCGGCTTTGATACCGAAATCTGGTGGTCGGATTCCGTCAGCCCGACGGTTGAATGTTTAAAAGATGACCTCGCCGCCATTGGCATTCGCGCCGAGTTTCGTTATGTCGGACTGACGGAATTGCAACGCGCCCTCAGAATGCGCGCCGCGCCGATTGTCGGGCGCGATTGGTATGCCGATTATCCTGACCCCGATAATTTCACTTATGTCCTGTTTAATTCGCGCAATCGGGATTTATTCATCGGCACCTATGCCAATGAAGATGTTGACCGGTTGACCGATGAAGCGCGTTCGCTGATGAATCGCGACGGGCGAGAACTGCTCTACAAAGAAGTGACCAATCTTTTGATTGAAGACGCGCCGTGCGTTTTCCTTGCCCATCGCCGCAGTTTCGTGGCGCATCGCGCAGACCTTGAAGGCGTAGCCCTGCACCTGCTTTCCCCGTTCGTTACGCCGAAAGATTTATGGTTTGCCAAGACCGGCGAGAAGTAAAAATCCAAGTCAATCTATGTGCCATTCCGGAGGACCCACCATGCGACATCAGTTATCTGTGCTCACCGGACGATTTTTGATTCTCTCGGTGATGGTATCGTTCATTACACTTTCAATCGGCGGATTAAGGGTAAAGGCTCAAGATAGTCTCAAAGATGCGGAAGTGCGCCGCAACACCGGGCGCGCCACCGAACTGTTAAAGAGCGCGAAATCGGAGGCCAATAAAGGGCGTTTCGAGCAGGCGATTGATTATGCTACGCGGGCTTTGGATTATTCCGAGAACAAAGAATCCGCCTATTTTGAACGGGCAAAAATTTATCTCGCTAAAAAGGATTTTGAAAAAGCCGCGAGTGATTACACGGAATGTATTAAGTTAGGAGAACATCAAGCCCTTTACTATAGCGGGCGAGCCAACGCTTATTGGTTGATGAAAAAGTATAGCGATGCGGTAAGCGACCTCACGGAAGTCATCCGCTTAAACCCGCAATCGCTGCCCGCCTATGAAAACCGCGCCAACGCTTACTACCAGTTGAAAATGTATGACGAGGCAATTAACGATTTAACGGAAGCCATCGGCCTCGATCGAAAAGCCAATCACTATCAGTTGCGAGCCGCCGCCTTTCGTGAACTCAAAGATTACGAAAATGCCATTTTAGATTTCAATCATGCCGTTGAACTCAGTCCGAAGAGTGCGGAAATTTATTATGAAAGAGGCAACGTCTATTTATTGATGGGAAATTTTGATGAGGCCTTAAGCGATGCCAGAAAGGCGTTATCCTATAACCCGGCATCCGAAGAGGCGAAAAAATTAGAAAGCGATGCCACCAAAAAGAGTAATGAAAAGACGCCGGGTAAACCGCCTGAAAAACAACATCTCAAATAATCAGCGGGCCGCCGGACCGGTAAATCCGACCCGCCGCATTAAATCCGCAAAGCGCGGGTCTTGGCGCAACCCGTCAAGTTCAGGGGCGACCTTCAGCCAGGTCATATACCAGGAGCGCGTCTCGTAAGCTTTTTCCAACCACTCGAAAACCCTGTCGTTATCCCCCAGCCCGACATAAATCATGGCCAAACAAAACGGCGCAACATAACACTCATCGCTGCGCGCTTGCAGTTCGGCTAAGGCTTGCAAAGCGGCCGGGCGCTGGCCCATCAACCCGCAAGCGCGCCCCAAATCCATGAGGATTTCAGGAACAGTTTTTTCCATTTGGGCGGCTTCCTCATAGCAATTGATGGCCTCTTGCAGCAAGCCTTTCTGTTCATAGGCGCGCCCCAGCATTATCCACATCAACCAATGCCCGGGATAGCTTTGCAGGAGCTTTTGAAAATGCTCGATAGCCCGGTCGTACTGACGCGACAGATAGAGGCTCGGGCCGTAATATAAATCGGCTTCCAGGGAAGTCGGATTGAGTTGCAGACCGAGTTCAAGTTGCGCGAAGGCTTCATCAAAGCGCTGCATAAAAATCAAAAACCAGCCGTACAGTTGACGCGGCGACGCGGCATTCGGATTCAACTCAATGGCGCGTAAGAACTCTTGTTCGGCCGCCGCCCAATGCCAATCGTGCCAGAAATGAATACTGCCCAATGTGGCATGCGCTTCGGCCAGGGTGTCATCCAGGCGCAAGGCTTTTTCAACCGCTTCGCGAGCTTTGCTCAGGGCCTGGGCGGGAGAAAGAAAAATATCTATTGCCTGAACGTAGTTGTAAGCCAGGCCTTCGTAAGCGAGCGCGAACTCCGGGTCATGTTCAAGAGCTTTTTGTAAACATTCAATAGCCGTGTTGAATCCGGTTTGCGTCAAGCGATCGGCGTAATAACGACCTTGCAGATAGGCTTTATAGGCGGCGCTGCTTTGCGTGTAGCGTTTGGTGAGCGAATTTTTTTCTTCGTCGGTTAATTTAGAGACCAGCGCCGTGGCAACCCGTTCGGAGATTAAATCTTCGACCGCAAAGATGTCGGTGAAATTTTCATCGAACTTATCACCCCACAGCGAGGCGCCGTCCTGGGTATCGAGCAAGCGCACCGTGACCCGCACGCGGTCGGCGGTTCGCCGGATGCTGCCTTCAAGAATCGTTTCGACCTGGAGCTCCCGCCCAATCGTTAAAGGGTCTTGCGCGGCGTCGGCGTATTTCAACACCGCACTCGTCGGCCTAACGATAAGTTGTTTGATGTTACTGAGCCGCGTGATTAAGGTGTCGGCCATCCCCAGTCCCAGATAGTCATCTGCAAAAGCCGGGCTCAAAAATTTGAAGGGCAGCAAGGCAATGGTCTTGGCGCGCGGCGCGATGGCCGCAGGTTGGGCCTGGATGCGCAAGGCGACCGCGGGGGCGTTTTTTTCGTCAACCTCGCGCACTTCGGCAATGAAGCGATAGCCGCGTCGCGGCACGGTTTCAATATACTCTTGCCGGTTGTCCTCTTTACCCAGGGTCTTTCTGAGCATTGAAATCGTGACCTTCAAATTGTTCTCTTCAACAAAACTGTCGCGCCAGACCCGATTCATCAGGGTGCCCGATTCAACAATGCGACCCTGGTTTTCAATCAGCAGCAACAACACCTCTAAAGCTTTTGGCGTAAGGGGCACGGGTTTTCCGGCGCAGCGCAACTCGCGCTCGGCAAAATCCACCCGAAAAGCGCCAAATTCAAAAATTTGTCCGGTCGGTTTAGTCATCTCGCTTTAATAAATCTTTTACTGTTCTTTTACCTACGCTAAAGGACTTCTTCAGGGATTTCCGATTACCTTCTTTTACGAAGCAAGGGTTAAAAAATAATACAACTCAAGCTGAAAATGCGCGCCGATTGTATCACGGCGCTTAAAACAATAAACCTGCAGATTAAAAAAGGAGACTCAGATTTATGAAAAGAAACCTGGTTATTTCAATACTCGTTATGGCGCTCGTGATTATCGCAAGCCTTTCGGTTCCGGCTCAAAGCCAATCCAATCAGCGAAACAGAGGTTGGGCCAGCGTGCGCAATCAGGCGCGCCACGCACTGCGCGTTCAGTCCGAAACCGAGGACGCGGCTTTTGTTGAAAAAGGCGAAACCGCTCAACAGGCTGAGGCCAGCAACCCGCTGATTGTCGGAACCTGGTTTATAGATGTGCCGGGAAGCGACGGGGCGCCGGGATTTCAAGCCTATCAAACCTTCGGCAGTGACGGAACTTTTGTCGAGACTTCGAGTTTGCTGGGAACCCTGCCCGAAGGCCCGGCGCATGGCGTATGGACGGGCAAAAAACGCGATTACCAATTAACTTTTGAGTTATTTGCTTTCGACCCGGACGGTAATGCGGTTGGCCGAATTCGCGTGCGTTGCGCCATTCGTATCCTGAGCGAGGACAATCTGGTTGGCGATACCAAAGTTGATTTCATCGAACCCGATGGCACGGTGATTCCTGAAATCGGCTCCGGCCCGTTTACCGGGAAACGCGTGAAAGTTCTGCCACTCTAAAAGAGCAATCTTGCCGGATGATAACCGGAAGCGAACTCCCCATCGAGGCGGCGCTTTTTACGGACTCCCGTTTGCCTCTATGCCAATCCGTTAATCCGCCGCCACGGTTAGGAATTTCAGTCTAGGGCTGACCGGGTCAGTGGGCTCAGTCAATTTTTTTGGAGGAGCGTTATGCAGATTCGTAAACCTCAGACCGATGATAAAACCATCACTGAAATCCTGTCGGCGATTGCCGGTTATCAGGCTTTTCTCGTTGCCCATGACCTCCATCTCTTTGAACGGCTTCACGAAAAGCCGCTCACGCTTGAGGCCATCTGTGCAGCCTTAAACATTGCCCGTCGTCCCGCGCAAGCCCTGTTAACGGTTTGCGCGGCGCTTGGTCTTATCGAAATAAGCGATGAGGGCTACCGGCTGACTTCGGTTGCCCAAGACTATCTGGTCAAAAGCAGTCCTTTTTATGCCGATACCTTGATTGATTTTGACTGCATACAAAATGGTTTTCTCTATTCATTCGACCATATCAAACGCGCCGTCTTGACCAATCACTCACAGGCTTATGAAGGCCAGCAAATCTTCGCCATTCATCAGGAGCAAGCGGACATGGCCGACCAGTTCACCGCCATGATGCACGCTCATAGCCTGGCGCCGGCCAGCGCCTGGGTTGAAAAAATTGACCTCAGCGGTTACGCAATGATGCTCGATGTCGGCGGCGGTTCGGCCGCCCATTCCCTTGCGGCAACCCGGCGTTGGCCGAACCTGCGCGCCACGGTTTTTGAACTGCCGGTAGTGTGCAGGCTGGCAAAAGGATACATTGAGCAGAGCGGTTTATCCCATCGCATCCGCACGCATTCGGGCGACATGTGGCAAGATGAATTGCCGCCCGGCGATGTGCATTTTTATTCCGATATCTTTCACGATTGGTCGCCTGAACAAGGTCTGGAGCTGGCGCAAAAGAGTTTCGCCAGCCTCAAGGGCGGCGGACGCATCATCATACATGAAATGCTGCTCAGCGACGATAAATGCGGGCCTTTCGCGGTTGCGGCTTCCGGCATCGCGATGTTGTTATGGAGCGAAGGACAGCAATATAGCGGGCGAGAACTCGGCGACCTGCTTGCCGAAGCCGGATTCGTTGAGGTAGAAGTGAAGCCGACTTTTGGTTATTGGAGCCTCATTACAGGAATCAAACGATGATGGATGAAACCGTGAAAACGGCTACTGGAGCCGATAGCGCGTTAATCGAAGGGCGCAAACAGGTCGAATCACACAGCGCCGTCTTCAAAAAAGAACTGGGCTTATTTGATTTGGTGCTTGGGCAACTGCTCATCATGCTGGGGGCAAATTGGGTTGGCACAGCCGCGAAACTTGGCGGCGCAAGTCTGTATTTCTGGCTGGTTGGCATCGTCATTTATTATGTGCCCTTGGCCTTTGTGGTCACCCATCTGAACCGTTTGATGCCGCTTGAAGGCGGCATTTATCAATGGGCCAAGCTCGCCTTCAACGAGTTCACCGGTTTTCTGGTGGCCTGGAATATGTGGGTTTTTCTGGTTTTGCTGATGTCCTGGACCGGTTTGAATGTCGCTTCGATTTTATCCTATGCGGTCGGAGAGGGCGGCCAGTGGATGGCCTCGAGCAAATGGTTCATTGCGCTGGCCACCTTGGCGAGCGTAAGTCTGCTCATTTTAGTGGCGCGCTACGGACTCCGGGTTGGTAAAACGGTGCAAAACGCCGGCGGCATCATTTTGCTTTCCGTGTTTGCGCTTTTTCTCGCTTTGCCGCTGGTGAATCTGGCCGCGGGCGGCGCGGCGCAATCTTCTCTGCGCGTTGAAAGGCCTGCGTTTACGCTGGTGAACCTGACGATTTTCACCAAACTCGTGGTCTTCGGTTTGTCGGGCTTTGAATTCGTCGCCATCTTTGCCGGCGAAAGTCGCAACCCGGCGCGCGCCATTGGTAAATCGGTCATGATTGCCGCGCCCATGATTGCTCTGATGTATATTCTCGGCACCTATTCCGTACTCTATTTTGTTCGCCCCGAAGATGCCGATTTAATTGCGCCGATTCCGCAGACGTTGGGGCTGGGTCTGCGCGGGTTTGCCATTGCCGGCTATGTTGCGCCGCTCGCCATCTTGCTGCTTTTGGCGCGTGATATGGCGCAAGTCTGTTTTACTTTTTCCGGTAACGCGCGCTTTCCGCTGGTTGCCGGCTGGGACCATCTCATCCCTGAATGGTTCACCCGCATTCATCCGCGATACAAAACCCCGATCAATTCAATTCTCTTTACCGGCGTGCTGATTCTCTGTATCAGTTTGACGAGTCTGATTGGCGTTGACCATCAAGAGGCCTTTCAACTCCTGCAAGGAGCGACCGGCGTGTTCTTCGGCCTGGGTTATCTGGTGATGTTCGCCATTCCGCTTTTCGGTTTGCGTGGCGTGGTCTTTCCCCTCTGGTTAAAAGCCGGAGCGTTTTCGGGCCTGGCGGTCGTCACTTTGTTTATCGCATTTTCTATCTTCCCGATTATCGAAGTGCAAAATCATTTAGTGTATGCCGCAAAAATCGTTTCCGTGGTGGTGTTTGGAAACGCCATTGGGCTGGCCATCTACCTGATGCGCGCCAACCAAGAGAAACCGCGTTTAGACTGAATAAACTCCGGCCCCCTCATTTTTCCTGGGCGGCGCGGATGAGCCCAAAGACAATGATTGCGGCAAACGTCAGCCCGACGACGCGGGCGGTATGCCTGAACCGTTGGATCGCAGTTTGTCGGCTTTTGACCTCTTTAATCTGTTCGGCTGGAATGCTCTGAACCTTGCCGTCGCGACAAATCTTTACTTCCTGCTGATTGAGTTCAAGACT
>JBIOWC010000144.1:0-4853 GCA_044868105.1 Blastocatellia bacterium | reverse complement strand
GGCTTTTCGTTGAAAGACCCCTTGCCCGGCAATGAGAATCGGGCGCTCGGCTTTCATAATCATCTCCACAGCCCGGGCCACCTCTTTTGCTGATGCGCAAGCTCGCGACTCGCTGCGATATCGGCCTTTGCCATAGTAATCGGTCAAATTCGCCGCGTCGGTAAACCGCGCCCTCGCCACTTCCGCAGGAAAGTCCAGATGGACAACCCCGGGAACGCCCGATTTCAAATGCCGAAACGCATAAGCGCCATATTCATACACGCGATTGGGCGCAATGATACGTTTGCCATATTTTTTCAGGCCTTCGGTGGTCGGTTGTTGATATGCCACTTGAATGAACTGTTCGCGGTCTTCGCCGGCAAGCTGCATATTGCTGGCGAGCACTAAAAGCGGCGTGCGCGCGGCATGGGCGGCCGCAATATTCATTATCATGTGGGTAAAGCCGGGGCCTTCGGTGCCCGAAGTCGCTGTGACTTCACCGGTCACGCGAGAAAAGCCATCAGCCGCCGCGCACATTGCGCCTTCGGTTCGTCCGCCATAAGCCGGCACGCCGGCGGCGGCAATCGCATTAATCACCGTGTAATTGCCGGGGCAACAAAACAGCGCCGCGAGTTCTTCTTCCTTGCAGAGTTTGGCAAAGACTTCGGCGCCCGACATCCCGTTTCCCGTAAACGAACCGGGCTTGGGCGTCTGCGTTAACGATTCGGGAATCTCTTTAGGAATCCGAATTGAAGGAATATCGGTTATTGAACCGGCGAAGACCTTCTGGTTTGCGCCAACGCTTGCGGCCAGGGCGCTGGCTCCGGCAGCCGATTTCAGGAGAAACGTCCTCCGCGTCTTATCAACCGAAGGGGTGCGGTTTTCTTTGCTCTTCTCTTTCATAGATCCTCCTTTCAGGGATTCTTTTTGGAAGCTGTTGCGTCGGCTTTTTCTTCTTCCAGTTTTGGTCTTTGGGATTCGGGCCAAAGACTGCGAATAAAGTTGACCAGATGCCACAACTCTTCATCTTTGCGAATCTGATTTTTATAAGGCGGCATATTGAGTCCGGCGCCGTCGCGTATGCTGCGATAAATCTCGCCTTCCGAGATGCCGCTTTTCCAGAGTTTCGGTTCCGTCAGGTTTGTGGCATCGGCAATCACATCAATCAGGGCTTTGCCGTCACTGCCATGACAGCCTGTGCAATGGTGCGTAAAAAGCGTGCGCCCCTGGGTAATGGAGGTTTTGGTAAACGGCACCGGGTTTTTGAGTTTTTTCGCCTCTTCGCGACCTATCGGTTTACTTTCAATCTGCGCGTTCAGTGGGATGGCGATGGCAAAAACAGCACTCAGAATGGCGATAACGCACCCGGCCGTTATCTGGGCTTTTCGACACCTCATAAGTTTTACTCCTTTTTAGATGAGACGAGCAGGTTGAGCGCGCAATCCATAAATTAAGCGTGCTGGTGGTTTTTTAATTCGCCGCTAACCCGGTTTGCAAAAGGCCCGCTTCCTGGAGTCTGGAAGTTTCGCCAGCCAAACAAAATGACGGCGAACCTGAGCCGGTGATTTAACCTCGGATTGGGCGGAAAAGGCCGATGCGGCGCGTCATCGGCCTTTTCCATCACCTCAGAGGTTAAACTTTTTTCCTGGCCATTGAGCTTTTCCGTCTATCGTCAACGGTGCGCGCTTCGCGCAATTTCAATTTTTGATGGCCGCTGATTCCACACTCAGGCTCTTTTTATCCAGGGTGTAATCCATCCAGCCAATCATCATTTCATCGTAAGTTGGTTCGCCGTACCGCACAGCCTTTTTCGGGTCAGGGTTAAACTTATTCTTTTCCGAATTATCGAAATAGGCGGTGACCATAATGCGTGTGCCTTTGGGAAGCGCTTTCGCCTGTTTGAAGTAATAAACCGTCTGCCACGAAAAATCATATTGCGGCACATTCAATAAAATCTCCGACCGACCATCCGGGTAGAACGCTTTGTACTCAACCGCTTTGCCCCGCAGATGCAGATGCGGCATGAAGTTGATAAGGTGAACATCGTCCGGCGCTGTCCAGCACGCCGTAACCCGATGATGGTCTGCGCCTGGTGGAATCAAAAAAGCGTTATTTGAAATGCCATACGTCTGCACCAGCTTTTCCGGTTTCGCCTTGGCAAAAATCAAGCCGATGCTTGAGCGGTCCTTTTGCACCGAACCGGCGACTTTCGAGTAGTGCATTTGAAAAACAATCTTCGCGCCGGCGGGAATCTTTTTCACGGTGCCCGGTTCCCAGATTGCCTGATTCATGCCGGGCGCATAGCCGGCGAGCAATTGCCCGTTTTCCATATCTTGCCCGCGGTCGGCGCGCGTTAATCGCCCGCCAGTGGGTGACGCACAACCATCATCGGTAACCGGCGCCTCCATCTTGGTGCGAACCAAAAAGCCTTCGCGATAGGTCGTGGAATTCTTTTCCATCTGGGCGCGCAGTTTATCAATCTCTTCTTTGCTCAATTTGCTGAGGTCAAGGCGCGGTTTGCCATTCGCATTAGGCGCTTGAATAAAGGCGATGATGTGATGCACGATTTTGCGATTGTCGGGGCGGGCTTCGGCGCGTTGCACATAGACATCTTCCTTAAAGCCCGGATCAACAACAAAGTATTGATACTCATCCGGGCCGCTGGCTTCGAGCGTAAAGGCTTCCGGCATGGAGATGATGATGTCGGGTTTGCCAATCGTCCAGCCGTCAACAAATTTCGGCGCCGGCGGCAAATCTTTCGGATTACCCTCTTTTGCGCCGCCCTCAACCCAACTGATAATCGTATCTATTTCGGTTTGCGACATACGGCGGTCATTCGCCCACTCGCCGTAATGCGGGTCGGCGTGCCAGGGCGGCATGGTCTTCAGCGAGATTTTTTCGCGGATGGATTTCGCCCAGGGACGCACCTCTTTATAAGTCAAGGTTGAAAAAGGCGCGCCTTCACCCGGCCGGTGACATTCAGCGCAGTTCTTGTTCAAGATGGGCGCGATGTCTTTGGTGAAAGTAACCGCCTTTGAAGATTTACTGCTGGCGTTGCTGGTTGGCTGTAACAGGAAAAAACCTGTGCCAACCACCGCACTGATAAGGAGAAGAGTTAAGTTGCGTTTCATAGTTTCCTCGCTGCCTCCTGAATGCTGTGACGAAGTCGGGTTAATCGGTTCTGCCATCTGCTCACCGGTTCTTATGCAAGCCTGCGCGGATTCAGCCGGTTGCTTTTTTGCAGAAAAAATAAAATAAGAAAATGACGGATGAGAAAACTAAACGACTCTGATAACTATGCACTCATTGAAACGCCGTGGAATATTTCGCACGCATTGCGAAATTCCTCCCACTAGTCAAATAAATTTCCCCGGTCTTACATAGGCTGCACGGGCTATGAAAAGCGCGGAAACTCAGCTAACTCTTGGCGTTCGTCAGATAATCCGTGTCCGGCTTTTTTCTTTAACCCTTGATGAGATGAATGGCTCGCCGGACAAATTAGAAAGTTGGCAAGTGTCGTGCCTTATTAAAATTGAAGAGGAATCAGCTTGAGGGGTGGTAGAATGAGTCTTGGACACAGGGACAAGGTCATCTTCTTGCCGGGCGGCCAAGCCAACGGCTTCAGATGAAGCTGCCTCACCTGCCCAATCCGCAGATGACCTTTACCGGCCGATTGCTCACCCGGTATTTTTTGGCGAGAACCGAGGAAGCTTTCGCCTTTATTCTCTGGCGAGAACTCAATCATCCTCAGTTTTGGCCGCTAGTCGCCTAACCAGGCATTGAGTCTTTGCAGGATTTGCGCCTTTGCCATCAAGCCAACCAGACGGTCAACTTCGTGTCCGTCTTTGAAAATAATCAGAGTTGGAATGCTGCGCACATTAAAGCGGTTGGCAACTTTCGGATGCTCATCAATATTCAATTTAGCAACCCGCGCGCGCCCATCTAATTCGCCGGCCAGTTGTTCAATCGTCGGCGCCAGCAGGCGACACGGCCCGCACCACTCGGCCCAGAAATCAACCAGCACAGGGACCGTCGAACGCTCGACGATTTCCGCGAAAGTCCCTTCGCTGATGGTCAGGGGTTCTGCGCCAACCGATAAAAAACTGGCACAACGCCCGCAAACCGGCGCCAAGTTTTTTTGCAAGCGCTCTTCGGGAACACGATTAACGGCTCCACACGCTTTGCAACGCAGGAGGCGAACTACCTTTGAACTCATGGCGTTTCATCTTTCTCGGCATCAAGCGACTTTTGGACGATGTCCCATAAGCGGCTCTCTGATTTCTGCCGGTTTCAAAACCTTAGCTTCGGGTTTCTCAACGCGTTTCAGGTCACCCAAAATATTCATCTGGATCGCCATGAATAATATACCGACGGCGAAAGGAAAGGCCGTATAGAGGAATGTGCCAAGCAAGCTCGTATCCGTGAAGGTCAGAAAGGCGCCTCCGCCGGCCCCACAAAACACGATTAGCAGTAACGCCAGAATGATTCTGATGTTTTTCATATTCACACTCCTTTAATGTGCGACAGTTAATAAAATCAGAACCATTAGTGCAAACGCCGCGCCACACAAAAAGTTTGAAAAAATGCCGATTTTTAAGGCTTTGTTGAGGGATTCAGACAGGCCATTTGCGGGTTATCCCATAACTCCCAATTGATTTGCGGGGAATTTTTCGCGCCGGCCTGCAGGCCGGCGCAAACTTTCAAAACGAGAATAAGAAAGCGGCGTTTGCCCAGTTCAATCGCTGCCGCGCCGCCGGTTGATTAAACCAGTCGGTGCGGATGTGGCGAAACTCGACGGCGAAGATAAAGTTGGGCGCAAACTTATATTGTCCGTTGCCCAGGTAAGTTTGATTGCGGTTTCTCAGGCCGACGGT
>JBIOWC010000143.1:0-7366 GCA_044868105.1 Blastocatellia bacterium | reverse complement strand
AACAAATTTTTCTTACTTCATCGTTCAGCGTTCCGACTTCATACTTTTTGAAAGGCTATTATGAATTATCCATTTGATAGAAGTGGAGTAGAGCGTGACGGGCAGGGAATTGCTCGTTATACGGATTTGAAAAATTCGATAGTTGAAATGCTGCGCTCGGCGGTTGATGAAGTGCCTGATAACGAAGCCTTGGTTGAACTAGGCGGTCGGCGTTTGAACTATCGTGAATTTTGGGAAGAGGCAGCGCGCGTTGCCGGTGGATTGAAAAACCTGGGCGTGGAACGCGGCGACCGTGTCGCGGTGCGCCTTGCGAATGGCGTTGACTGGTGTCTCGCATTTTATGGCGCCCAGATGGCCGGGGCCATCGCGGTGCCGGTGAATACCCGATTCAGCGATTCGGAAGTTGAATATGTGATCACAGATTCAGGTTCAAAATTTATCTTTCAACCCGGCGAAGCCTTACCCGATGGCGACCCCTTTGTGATTGACGATTTAACACGCGATGAAGTCTCGGCGATTTTTTATACCAGCGGTACGACCGGGTTTCCCAAAGGCGCGATGACCACGCACGAGAATTTCTTATCAAATGTCGAAACCTGTTTTCGCATCAACCTGGGAATGCCAAAAGATGGAAGTATGCGAAATCTGATTTCGGTTCCGCTCTTTCACGTCACGGGATGCAACAGTCAATTGTTGCCGACGATTGAAGGACGAGGCGCCGTCGTCATCATGCCCGCGTTTAATGTACAAGATTTTCTCAAAGCCATCGTTGATGAACGCATCGCGATTGTGACTTCGGTTCCGGCGATTCATTGGCTGGCCATCAATCAACCGCAATTTAAAACTATGGATGTGTCGCACGTTCGTTGGGTGACCTATGGCGGCGCTCCGACGGCGCCTGAACTTGTGGCGCAATTGATGGAGGCTTATCCGAATGCCCGGTTAGGCAATGGATTCGGGCTGACGGAAACCTCTTCGGTTTCGACTTTTCTGCCACACGAATACGCCAACACGCGACCTGAGACTGTTGGTTTTGCCGCGCCGGTGGTTGATGTGGATTTATTCGAGGTGGATTCAGAAACGGGCGTCGGCGAGTTGTTGATTCGCGGACAGAATATCGTCAAAGGGTATTGGAACAAGCCGGAAGCAACGGCGAATACGTTTATCAACGGGTGGTTGCATTCCGGCGATTTGGCGAAGATTGACGCAGATGGCTTTGTGCAAATCGTTGACCGCAAAAAAGACATGATTTGTCGCGGGGGTGAAAATGTTTACTGTGTCGAAGTCGAAAACGCCATTGCCGCGCACCCTGCGGTCTTTGAAGTCGCGGTGCTTGGCGTGCCTGATGATGTAATGGGCGAAAAGGTTGGCGCCATCGTTTTTCCGAAACCCGGACAAACGATTGACCCGCGTGAACTCGTAACCTTCACGCGCACCCTGATTGCCGATTTCAAGGTGCCGCAATATGTGACCATCAGCCAGGCGCCATTGCCGCGCAATCCGAACGGCAAAATATTAAAACCGAAACTTCGAGAGGAAACTGCCTGGGGCGAGCAGATCAAACGTTAAAGGAGTCAATGTGCCAATCATAGAAAATCAAGGCGCGAAAATATATTGGGAAGAACACGGCGCGGGCGATCCGTTGGTGTTGGTGATGGGGTTGGCTTCAACGCTGGATATGTGGCACCGCACCTTGCCAATAATGAAAGAGCATTTCCGCATCATTCTGATAGATAATCGCGGCGTTGGGCGAAGCGATGTTCCGCAGATGCCTTTTTCAATTGCGACAATGGCCTCGGATGTTGTGGCGGTGATGGATGCGGCAGGCATTGAGTCGGCGCGCCTGTTCGGTATTTCAATGGGGGGCATGATTGCTCAGGAATTTACGCTGAATTACCCGCAACGGGTGCGTTCGCTCGTTCTCGGTTGCACGAATTTTGGCGGGCGAAATGTGAAACCCGCTACGCCAAAAGTGCTGGAGATTTTGCGAGCGCGGGGAATGATGGCTCCCGATGAAGCCGCCTGGGCAATGGTGCCTCATATTTATGATAAGACCACGCCGCGTGAGCGGGTTGAAGAAGACATTGCCATCCGCATGAAATGGTTTCCGACAGTCGAAGGGTATTTCGGACAGATTGGCGCTATATTCAGTTGGGATGCGCGCGAGCGACTGCCGCAAATTCAAGCGCCGACGCTGGTGATTCACGGAGAGACTGATGAACTGGTGCCGCCTGAAAATGGCCGGATGATTGCCGAGTTAATTCCGAATGCCGAGCTTGTCCTGTTACCGGAAGCCAGTCATATCTTTGTAACTGACAAACCCGAAGTCAGCCATCAAACGATTTTGGAATTTCTCAAGGCCCATTGAGATTTTTCAGGTGAGAGAGGCGCGCTTGAAGTTAAGCGAATCCGTGAGCTTCGTTACAATAGGATTTGAAGACCTGCGGTTTTAGTTTAGGAGTGAAAGATGTCGAAGAAGAATAAAGATGCCGCCTTAATTTTAGTGGATATTCAAAACGATTTTTGTCCGGGCGGCGCCTTAGCCGTCAAAGATGGTGACGCGGTTATTCCCGTGGTCAATCAATTACTGCCAATATTTCCACTCGTCGTGGCGACTCAAGATTGGCATCCGGCGAATCATAGTTCCTTCAAAGCCCAAGGCGGGTTATGGAACCCGCATTGTGTGCAAAACACCCGTGGCGCGGCGTTTCCTCGCCAGCTTGAGCAGAGCAAAATTGATTTGATATTCCGTAAAGCTTCAGCCGGGGACACCGACGCTTATTCGGGATTCGACGGTGTAGATAGCACGGGGCGTTCTTTGGATGCCGCCTTGAAGAATTTAAAGATTAAAAGATTATTCATTGCCGGACTGGCGACCGATTATTGTGTGAAAGCGACCGCCCTGGATGGGCTGAAAAAGGGCTACGAAGTTTTGGTTATCGAAGATGCGGTTCGCGCTGTTGAGGTCAAGGAAGGCGACGGCGAAAAAGCGCTTCAAGAATTAGCCCGCAAAGGCGCAAAGATTGTCCGCAGCACAGAGATACGGCGGCTCAGTAAAACCGCCCAACTTGCCGGGGATTAAGTTTGATAATTTGAATTGGAATAAAGCGTCGCGTTGGTAACCCTTACTGAGTTCCGGCAGTTTGAGTTGCCGCCAAGACCTTTTTAACCGTTCCTTCGTCTACGATCCCGCCGGTGCGGCTGATGGCCTTGAAGCAAAATTCTTTTTCATCAACATCGAGCAACATGAAGTGATTATCTATATCAAAGCTTGCGGCTCGCATGCTGCTCTTCATATCCAGTCCGCCTTTGCGCAATTTACCGCCGCCACCTGTGACAAAGTATTGAATCCCTTTTTGGAGATTTGAGCGTTCATAAAAATGGTCGTGACCCTGAAAGACCACTCGCACGCCATTTTGAACGAATAGGGGTTCGACAATCTTGCGCAATTCATCTTGCGAACCATGCTTTTTCCCGGATGAATAGAGCGGGTGATGAAAGAATGCCATCTTCCATTTAGCGGTAGATGCGGTAAGTGAAGTAACCAGCCACTCCTCTTGTTTTTCATCAAAATTAGTTGAATCGAGCATGAAAAAATCAACCAACCCGTTTGCCTTGCTAACGACATAATAATTTTTGCCGTTCATATTGAAGAGCGGATAATTGATTTGTGCATCGCGCCCTTTTTCTACATCGTGATTGCCGAGCGACGCATAAAACGGCACTTTCGCTTCAATTAATTGGGCAAAAGGTTGTTCGAATTTCTGCTTCATCAGCTTGGGATTGCCATCCGGGTAGATGTTATCGCCGACCGTCAGGACGCATTCATAACTGTTCTTTTGATAGGTTTCAAACATGCGCTTGGCGAGATCGAACTCTTCCGGGTCGCCGGTTCCCCAATCGCCAATTACGGCGAATCTGAATTTTGGCGCTGGCGGTTCGTCTGCAGCTAAAAGTGAGGTCGGTTTTAGAAAGGCTCCTGCCGTAATGGCAGCCAGTGAAAAAATAGCTTGTCTTCTGCTGATGAGGTTGCCCGGTCTATTTTTCATATCGCGCTTCTGATTAAAATTGGACTTGGTGTGCCTTGCCAAGAATATAAAATTTTTGGCTCTTGAACAAGCAAGTTTTGAAATTAGTCGGGTGCGGTCTCGGTGACTGGGTTCAGGAGCGAAGAAGCGGTCTCCACTCAGGGTCACTGGGGCGCCAAGGCTACTAGGGTGCAGCCACGAATTAAGCCTCACCACCGACAAATGACTGATGAGCGAATCAAGCTATGGAGTAGTGGGTCAGGATGAAAGAGGTTGGCCAGCGGTTGGCGCTAAATAAGTAAAGTCTCGCCCAACGACCAGTAAACAGTGATCTCTGGACAAGTAAACAGTGATCTTCGGATAAGACGGAAAAAGCGGATAAAGCGCCATCGGCTGGGGCGGATAAATCGCAATCCGTCTTTTCCGCCCCATAAGAAGATGACCTTGTCGCTGACGACAGACCACCGTTCTTTTAACGATAAATAATTTCATCCCCTTAATTTCAAACTGACCCATTTCCAGCAATGGACATTTCATCTTGGATTGACATATTATCGCTGCACTCGCCGGTGGAATAAAAAATGATGAATGACAACAAACTAAAAATCACCTGAAACAGGCACTCGTCTGAAACAGGCGCTCGTCGTTTGGCATTCCGCTTTCATCAACTATCTTTCTAGGAGAGTGTGCTATGAAAAGATTGATTCTGGTCTTCCTGACCGTCTCACTGGTTCTTCCGTTTGCGGATTTATCTACGGCGAAAACCAAATCCGTTAAAGCGAATGGTCAGGCAACGCTTTATCGCGATGAATTCGGCATTCCGCATGTGTTTGCGGCGACGCTTGAAGACGCGGCTTACGGCGTCGGTTACGCGCAGGCTGAAGACCGCCTGGAAGAGTTGTTGAAAAATTACCGTCGCGCCAACGGCACGATGTCCGAAGTATTCGGAGCGCAAAATTTTCAAGAGGATTTGATTCAGCGCATGTGGCGACACGAAGAGGTCAGTCGTGAAAGATACAATCAGGTCAGCCCCAAAATGCGCGCCGTGATTGAAGCTTATCAGGAAGGCATTAAGCAATTTATGCGCGAACACCCGGAACAGGTGCCGGCCTGGGCGCAGGAGATTCATCCCTGGGATGTGGTTTCGCTGTCGCGTTACATCATCTTTGGCTGGCCGCTTGGCGAATGCGCCGGCGAATTGCAACGCGCCGGTATTCAACCTGACCCGTCAGCTTACCGAGGGTCAAATCAAATGCTGATAGCCGCATCTCGCACTAGCCTTGGCGCGCCGGTTGCCATCATTGACCCGCACCTCAGTTGGTACGGGCAATTTCGTTTCTATCAAGTTCGCATCTATGCGGGCGATTTCAATGTTTCAGGAGTGTCGATTCTCGGCGCCCCATTTCCTAGTTTAGGACACAGCCGCTACGCTTCGGTGGCCATGACGACCGGCGGGCCCGATACCTCAGATGTTTATGAAGAGGAACTCAATCCGCAAAACCCTCGACAATATAAATATGACGGCAAATGGCGCGATATGAGTGTGCGGCGCTACAAGATTGGCGTGAGAAGCGACAAAGGTTTCGAGGTTAAAGAGGTTGAAGTCGAATATACCCATCACGGTCCGGTTGTCGCGCACAAAGATGGCAAAGGGTATGCGTTTGCCATTCCTTATGCGGAAGAGGTCGGACTGACCGACCAGATTTATGAAATGATGATGGCGAAAAATCTCGACGAGATGAAAAAGGCGCTCTCTCACCTGCAGTTGATGCAGCAAAATGTAATGGTCGGTACGGTGCAGGGCGACATTTATTACGTCCGCGACGGGCGGGTTCCGATTCGTCCAAAGGGAGTTGATCCCAGCAAACCCATCCCCGGAAATACCTCGGCAAATGAATGGCAGGGTCTGCATAAACTCGAAGACCTGGTGCAGATTAAAAACCCTGCGAGCGGGCAAATGCACAATTGCAATGTCACGCCGTTTGCGATGATCAAGGAGGCGCCCAAAGAGTTATTGCCGGAAACTTATGCGGAACGCCCTTATTTATACAATGCCAGTCGCACAGCCCCGCGTCATCAACGCGGCGAGATGGCTACCCAGATGTTGGACGAAGCCACAAAAGTAGATTTGGCAAAAGTGACCGACCTGGCCTTTTACCCGGGCGTTTATCACGCTGAACTTTGGCAAAGGCGATTGAAAGATGCGGCGGCAAAAGCTCTGATGAAACCGGGCGATGCCTTTGATGTATACACCCTGATTCAGAATTGGAATCGTCGCAGTGATGCCGATTCGGAAGGCGCCCTGGCTTTTTACGCTTTCAAAAAAGGGCTAGGCGATAAACTGGCGCGCGAGGTTAACCCGCCGGCTGATTTAACGGATGAGCAATTATTCGAGGCCCTGGGCAAAGCGGTTGAATGGTTAAAAGCAAACTTCGGCGCCGTGCGCGCGAGTTACGGAAAATACTTTCGTGTCGGTCGACAAGGCGGCGACCGAACTTACCCGGTCGGCGGCGGCTCTTTGCAAGCCGCAGGCATGGCAACGCCGCGCGCCATCAGCTTCAGTCAAGCTGGCAAAGAGATGGTCGGACATACCGGGCAAACCTCAACGCAGATTGTTGTGCTGACCAATCCGCCGAAATCCTATGCGATTATTCCGCTCGGCGAAAGCGACCACAAAGAGAGCGGGCATTGGGACGACCAGGCAGAGAAACTGTTCAGCAAGAGCAAAGCCTATCCGAGTTATTTCCTGGATAAGCCGGAACTTTTGAAGCACCTCACCTCGACAAAGGTGTTAAAGCGTCCGGCAATGGCGGCGGCGGCGGGACGTTAATCTACAGCAGATATTTAGTGAATCGCCTATGGCCTTCTATCAATAGGCTGCAAGAGCAGGTGGAATTCGGAAGAAACGGCCTGAGAAATTAAATATTTTTCTGTTTGAGAAATTAGATATTTTTGGTTGTTCTGTTATTTTCGCCTATTTGGTCAGCACTTGTTTTCCTGAACCTTTGTCTTGCTGATAGGGTAACGAGCTTGGAAGGCAAAGAAAACCACGTAGGCAAAATTACGATTCACTCGCTGGGCTCTGCACATTTGACAAGCGCGCGAGAATTTCGGGCCTTATTCGCAGAAAGGTTTTCAGAAGTTGTTCTGCTCGGCGTAGAATCATTCGCCAACTCCCGGCAACACCGGCTGCACGAGTTGGATGATATGAGAGGGTGGCTGGGCTGGATTTGATTGAACAAACCGCAAGGACAGAAGAAGGCTTGGGCGTATCAGACCATATTCTAATTGTCGGAAAAGTTGTGAAATAATGACCACAAGAGAGGCTCCCCCGATGA
>JBIOWC010000142.1:0-7158 GCA_044868105.1 Blastocatellia bacterium | reverse complement strand
AACAACAAAGGAGAAACCAAGATTATGATTACGCAAATTAAAATCGCCTGTATTACCGTAACCGACCAAGATAAAGCATTAGCTTTTTACACTGAAAAACTCGGCTTTAAGGTGGTGACCGATGCGCCAATGGGCGACAAAGGTCGTTGGCTGGAACTCGAAACTCCCGAAGGCGGCACCCATCTCGCTCTGCTTTTAGCGCAGCACGAAGGTGATAAGATCGGCGGCTATTCAAACATCCTCTTTACGTCAAACGATGTGCGCAAAACCTACGACGAGTTGACGGCGCGCGGCGTGGAATTTACCCAACCGCCCAAAGAAGAATTCTGGGGAACTTTCGCGATGTTTGTTGACCCGGATGGCACCCAATTTCTTATCTCTTCCCATGGCTAAAAGCTAGCGAAGAAATTTCTTCCGGTTATCAAATTTGAAACCTATCAATAATGAGTTGCCGTCAAAGACGGCAACTCAACCCATATTGGAGCGCCGCATTTATTCGGAATATCTAATCGGCGAGAACTGCGATTTAAAAGCGGCGCTCCAACGATACTGTCCGCCACGACTTTAAACCGAATTTAAAACGAACTGATAAGCAGATTCATCCACGCATCAACTGTGACGCGACGATGCGCCGGAATAAGCGTTGTTGAACTGTATTCGGTGACAATTGCGGGTCCCGTAAATTGCGCCCCGGCGCGCAAATCTTCACGCCGGTAAATGGGAACCTGGCTGGCGCGTTCGGTTAAAAAAACTTTCATCGTGTAAGCGGGGCGTAGAGCGACTGATTGGGTCGCCAGCGATTTTCTTAGTCGCGGTTTATCGGTTACCCCGGTCGCTTTCAACCTGAGCGAGACAATCTCGGTCGGCCGCGCCGGGTCAGCATACCCATAACGCTCATTATGCAAGGCGTGGAAACGGGGCGCGAATCGTTCATTCCAACTGACGTCAATCTCAAATGATTGCCCGACATATCGCATGGCAACAGCGCGCCGCAAACGCATCTGCTCTTTGGCGAAACCTTCCTGCGATAAATCTTTCCGGGCTTCGCGCTCAAGCTGAGCGAACTCGCCTTCTATCGCCTGCTTGTTCAAGGTTGCGGTCTTGAGCATCACGGTGCGCGAATAATCTTTTACAACATCCCCCAGCAGAACGCCCAAAGCCGAAAGCGTCCCCGGTGAACGCGGAATAATGACGCGAGAAATTCGCAGCGCCGTAGCTAAATCGCAAACGTGCAGACCGCCGGCGCCGCCGAAACTGACTAACGAAAACAGGCGCGGGTCTTGACCGCGTTCGACAGAGACTTTACGCAGCGCACCTTCCATATTGGCGTTTGCTACGCGCACCACCCCCAGCGCCGCGCCTTCAACAGAGACTTTCTCTTTCGTAAACCGCGACATCTCACTTGCCAGTTTCCCCAGGAAATAGTGGGCGCGTTCGATGTCGAGTTTCATCTCGCCGCCCAGCAGTCCCGCGCCGCCAAATCGGCCGAGCGCTAAATTTGCATCCGTGACGGTTACGGCTTCACCTTTGCCGTAACAAGCCGGTCCGGGGTCTGCGCCGGCTGATTCAGGCCCCACGCGTAACGCGCCGGCTGCATCAAGGCGGGCGATTGAACCGCCGCCCGCGCCGACTGTGTGTATATCAATGATGGGCACAGCAACCGGCAAACCGGCTACAGAAGCCTCATTCGTGGTTCGCGCTTCGCCGCGACACAAGGCGACATCTGTCGAAGTGCCGCCCATATCGAAGGTAATGATGTTCGGAAATCCCGCGGCGCTGCAAACCCTGAGCGCCCCGACCACCCCGCCCGCCGGTCCAGACAAAATAGCGCGCACCGGTTCGCTGGCCGCGACGCTTGCAGAAACCGACCCGCCGTTTGATTGCATGACCCTCAAGGGTGTCGGTCGCCCTTTGCCCGTGGCCCTGGGTTGCTGATTGTTCTTTGCGTTTGCTAAAGACCCCTGACCCGTGACCAAAGACGACAGTTCAGCTTCAAGCGCATGTAAATATTGAAACATCTTCGGCACCAGGTAAGCGTTAATGGTAACGGTTGAGGTGCGTTCGTATTCGCGATATTCAGGCAAGATTTTATGCGAGAGGGAAACCGGAATGCCGAGAGGCGCGAGGGCTTTGCCAAGCTGTTGTTCGTGCTTGGCATTGGCAAATGCGAAGAGCAAACAGACGGCGACAGATTCAGCCTGGCTCTTGGCGATGTGTTCAACGATAGATTCGATTTGTGCTGGCGTGAGTTTGTTGATGACGCGGCCATCGGAGGCAATCCGTTCTTCAACGCCGAATCTGAGATGGCGCGCAACGAGAGGCGCGGGGCGCGTGACCATGAAGTTATAAATTTCCGGTCGCGCCTGCCGGCCGATTTCAATAACATCTTCAAAGCCTGCGGTGGTAACAAGCGCCGTCCGCGCCCCTTTGCGCTCCAATAAAGCATTGGTTGCGACCGTTGTTCCATGAACAATTTCGCTCGGCCGTTGCGCCGTCTCTTCAAGAACGCGATGGATGCCTGCGAGAATTGCTTCTGCCGGATTGTGCGGAGTCGAAGGAACTTTAAAAGCGCTGAGGCGCGCGCCACACGCAACAACGAAATCCGTAAAGGTGCCGCCCGTGTCTATGCCGATTCGGATTTTTTGGACCAATACTCTCCTCTTTTTTAAGGAACGATTAGCGAAGAGGCCATTTTATCAATGCTGACCAGTTGCACACTGAAATACAAGGTCTCGCCGGCGAGCAGGTGATTGGCGTCAATCGTCACTTCTTCACCGTCAATATCAATCACCCGCACGGGGATCGCTTCGCCCGATGGCAATTGAATATCGAAAGCCATGCCAAGCACAGGGGTGACGTTTGGCGGGAAGGCTTCTTTCGGAATGACTTTGACGAGTTCTTCAAAATATTGACCATAAGCCTGGTCAGGTGGGATGACAATATCTTTTTTATCGCCGACCTGCATACCGATGGCGCCGGCTTCAAATCCCGGTATGACTTCGTGCGCGCCAACCGTGAAGTTCAAGGGCTCGCCGCCTTCGGATGAATCAAACACGGTGCCATCATCGAGTTTGCCGGTGTAATGAATGGTAATGGTGTCTCCTTCTTTGACTGTCATGGTTTCTCCTTGGTTTTAATATCAGACCAAATTTGATCTGTACCGGTTGAAGCAACATGGTGTTTTGCCCGTGTCACCTGCAAAAAAACACCATAGCATACGGGCACTTGATTCGTCAGGCAGTTTTGTCCGCAGGGTTATTGGCAACCCTATTGAAACAACGGTAGGATTAAGTCGAAGACCCAATGATTCTTCGGGCTCAATTAAAAGATTGAAGATGGACGAAAAAGTTAGCGTGAGAAGTTTGTACTTGATTAGAGATCGCCGGAGGTTATTTGCACTTCTGGATAGCTTTGAATGGACGTTTAATAAACCCGGAGCGGTCTATCTGTGTTTCTCAGACCAGAGAATTGAGTTATGGTACGCGGGATTTGGCGTTGTAAAAAACTTTCCAAAATTAGTGCTGCAAACAACTGAGAAGACCGCAATCAGCCTGGAAGAAATTGTAAAATTAGTCAGCCCCTGCGGCGATTCGTCGGACTACGATTGCGAAAATTTGTCGGGTGTATTTATTGAACGCGATAATGAATCATCTGTTTAATGAATGGTGTGAGAATTTCATAAATTATGAAACAAGCCTCTCTGGTTGGAACTTTATAGCAGTTTATGCGTGAGGTTTTAGATGTTCAGATTTCATCAAATCAGTTTAATTTTTGTATTCTTGTTGTTTTCATCTGTCGCTGTGGCGCAGGATCAACAGGACGAACCGATAAAACTGAAAAGCAATTTGGTCACCGTTACGGCCTCGGTGATTGACCGCGCCGGTCGAGTCACCAAATCGCTCAAGGCGGAAGATTTCGCCGTTTACGAAGACGGCGTCAAACAACAAATCGAAATCTTCGCCTCAACCGAAGAACCGTTTACCTTGATGTTGCTCTTAGACCTTTCCGGGTCAACGCAAAACGATTTGGCGCTCATAAAAAACGCCGCAAAGAATTTTCTTGCCGAGCTGCGCGAACAGGATAAAGTCGGGGTGATTATCTTTAGCGGCGAAGTTGAAATGATTGCCGAGTTCAAAGATTCGCGCGCGGCCGTTGAAGCGGCAATTGACCGGCTGGCGCCCGTCGGCGCGCAGGAAGGTTATCGGTTTAGCACCAAGACCGGCACGTCGTTTTATGATGCGTTTTACCTGGCCGTCGAAGACAGTCCGTTAAAAGACGCGGAAGGGCGCAAAGCCATTATCTGTATGTCGGACGGCGTGGATTCAGCCAGTAAGATGAATTACGCGGACATTGCGCCGCTGGTTGAAAAATCGGAAGCCTCGGTTTACTTGCTTGAACTCAACACCGAAGCGGCGACCCTGGCCGGACTTTTGAAAGAGAAGACCGACCCAACCTATTTGAATTTTTCGAAGAGTCAGATTGAGCGTTACTACGATGAATACGAGTCGGAGTCGATTGAACGCCATCTGCCGCGCGAAGTAATGACCAAAGAGGTGAAAGAGAAGATCAACAAAGGTTTGTATAAGCTGGCGCGCCACGATATGAAAGAACTCGCCGAGCGCACCGGCGGACGCGAATACCTCGTGCGAACATTGAATGATTTGACGGGGGTTTATAAACAGGTCGCCGATGATTTGCGTTCGCAATATTCCATCGGTTATTACTCAAAAAACGATAAGCACAACGGCGAATGGCGAACCATTAAAGTCGAATCGAAAAAAGGCGGCACGGTTCGCGCCCGCAGCGGTTATTGGGCGAAATAGCTTGAGCGAATCAACTTCTTGGAGACCGCGGTTATGCGACGGAGAATCATTATTGTTGCCATCGCAATCAATGTCATTATCTTGACAGCAGTTGTTTGGACGTGGGCTATTTTTCAAAGTAAAAATTCAGAAGATGTTGAGATAGGCGATGAGTGTATGGCCCTTGCGCCTCCGCCCAATCCCCAGCGATTTACGCCTGGGCCTATTTTTTGTGGAGTCGTTAATCGTTATCATGGACGTTTTTCGTCACAGATTTATCGAGCCTCTACGGGTGAAGGTCTATCTCGCACCTCATATGATTATTTTTCAGTTGGGCGTGCCGGTAAAGAATTACAGAAAAAGATAAAAGGCGCGCAACAAATCGTTGCGAGTGTAGATGACAACGGTAAAAAAGTGGGTGAACGCGTTGTCGTAATTTTTCCACCAAATAATAAAGGGATAAAACGGACAAGCATATTTGAGACAAATAAATCATCGTTATTTTCTATCGAAGCTCCTACTTTAGAACTGGCTTTAGAATTTGAACGAAAAAATTGAAGTTAAAATAAATTTTTGTTCTTACCAGAAATAAAACCTTGCGGAATAACCTATGGCACTACTACTCAGAGAAAAAGACGTAGATGAACTCCTGGATATGCAAACGGCGATTGAGGCCGTTGAAGCGGTCTTGCGCAACCAAGCCGAAGGTAAAGCGACCAATCGCCCGCGCTCGCGCGTCATCCTCCCGACTTCACAATTGCACGTGCTTACAGGAGGCGATAGGCGACAAGGCATCTATGGGTTGAAAACTTACACCGCTTCGCGAAAAGGCGCGCGGTTTCTCGTCCTGCTTTACGAATCCGAAACCGGCGATTTGTTGGCGATGATGGAAGCCGACCGACTTGGACAGATGCGAACCGGCGCGGCCACCGGTGTGGCGACCAAATATATGGCTCGCGCTGACGCTGACACCGTTGGCATTTACGGAACCGGCTGGCAAGCTGAAAGTCAACTCGCGGCCGTCTGCGCGGTTAGAAAAATCAAATCCATTAAAGCTTATAGTCGTAAACCGGAACACCGCGAAAAATTCGCCGAAAAGATGACGGCGATGCTCGGCGTGGAAGTTGTGCCGGTCGAAAAGCCTGAAGCCGCCGCCGGTCAAGCCATTCTCATCACCATAACTTCGGGACGCGAACCGGTTTTGCGGGGCGAATGGATTGGTGAAGGCGCGCACCTCAATGCCGCCGGGTCGAACTATTTATCGAAAGCCGAAATTGATGTTGAAGCGGTGCGCCGTTCAACTATCATCGCCGTTGATTCAATCGAACAATCGAAAATTGAAGCGGGCGATTTGCTGCCGGCTATTGAACGCGGCGTCATCAGCTGGGATACCGTCACGGAACTGGGACACATCATCGCCGGTCGCGTTAACGGGCGAACCAGCGACCAAGACATCACCCTGTTTAAATCAAACGGTATTGCTCTTGAAGATATTTCAACCGCGCTTCGCGTTTACCATTTAGCTAAAGAGCGCGGCATGGGCGAAGAAGTGAAGTTCTGGGCCGAGCCCTGACCTTCACTGGTTTAGTCTGGTAAGGGCTCGCCCGGAACTCGGTTGGCCAGAGAAACCTGGTCAAAAAATTTAAGGGCGTACTTTCTTAAACCCTCAGGGTAAATACATTCGATGCGCCGGTGTTTGCGTCAATAATCTGTAGCCTATTATCTCCATCTACCAACCCGAGTTTCTTTTTCTTGGCTTTCAGTTGAATGGTGGTGTCAGAAGACGAAGTCACAAATTCGCTTTTGTCGAGGTTATTGATAATGACTCTTGGCGCGTTACCGAAACGGTTGCCGGAAATGATCAATTTTTTTGCGCCATTGAAATTTGCAGTGGTAATTTCGGGCGGCAATCGGTGCGCCGCTTCAAAGGCCGTGGTCAGCGTTCGATAAGCCTGTCGCGGATTGCGGTCAATATCCACCACGCCGAAATATTCTTCATTGGCAAAATTGTCCGGGTGCCCATTCTGCAATGGGAAACCATTAGGTTGTTGAGAACCGGCAGGCGATACTTTCCACCACTCATCCGACCATTCAAATACCAATCCGCCCAGAGCGGTTTTCGATGCATCTTTAGCCGACAAATTGGCAAACAAATCATTCCACAAAGACAAGTCCCATTGCGCTTGCATCGCCTCATCAACCATCCCTTGCGGAGGATTTATCGGAGCTGTCGAGCGAAAAGCATCGGTACCGAATTCTCCGATAAACATCGGCTTACCACTGATGCTGGCCCATTGATTGTACAGATTGCCAAAGGTGTTGCCGCGATAAATATTTAATGACCAGATATCAATAC
>JBIOWC010000141.1:0-29185 GCA_044868105.1 Blastocatellia bacterium | reverse complement strand
CAGCAACGAAACCCGATTGCGGAGCAAGGGTTAAACTATAAGCATACCCAAGGCCCAGATAACTCGAATATGAACCTGCCCAGGGATGGTCATCAATTTTTTCCACTTCATCTAGTATCAACCGCTTTTTGTCTTCGGCTTCGGTATTTATTCGAGTTCTTTTATCCTGAGCTCCAGCAGGATGAAAATTTGAATAAATAAGAAGTAGACCTATAGCTATCAAAGCACAGTTCACAACATTTCTTGTGTTCACGCCATCTCCAATTCACCTGCTAGGTTTAATCTACTTCTTAAACGCTCAATCTATTTTTGGATTCAAATAAATTTGGGCGCGCGTTTTTCGACGAAGGCTTGATAGGCTTCTTTGAAATCGGGATTGAGCATACAAATCGCTTGCGCCGTGGCTTCCGTATCCAGAGCCTGTTCCAGGCTCATGTGCAGTTCGCGATTCAACGCGTCTTTGGTCATACCGAGCGCAAAGGCCGGGCCGGCGGCTAATTTGCCCGCCATTTCCAAGGTCGCGGTTTCAAGTTCTTCAGCCTTTACGACCCGATTGTACAAGCCGATATTGAGAGCCTCTTGAGCGCTGAGGAAATCGCCCGTGTAAAGCATCTCAGTCGCCTTGCTGAGTCCCACAACCTTCGGAAGCAAAAAGGCCGAGCCCATATCTGCGCCGGCAAGTCCGACTTTGGTAAATAAAAAAGCAATCTTCGCGGTTTCCGAAGCGATGCGTATATCTGCGGCGAGGGCGATGACGGCGCCGGCGCCAGCCACCGTGCCATTGAGTGAGGCAATCACCGGTTTCAGCAAAGCGCGGATGTTTTTGATTAACGCGCAAGTCATACGCGTGAATTCCAACAGCCCTTGCATATCGCGAGCAAAGAGTTCGCCGATGATGTCATTCACATCGCCGCCCGAACAAAAACCCCGCCCGCTGCCGGTGATGACCACGACGCGCACCGCTTTTCTCGCTTGCAGCGCCGCAAAGGTGTCCGTGAGTTCCCGGTAAATTTCAAAGGTTAACGAGTTCAACTTGTCTGGACGATTGAAGGTGATAAAGGCGATACCGTCGCGCTCATCATAGAGAAAATTTTGAGGGTTGGGTTTATTCATCGAAAATTTAATTTTCACTGCCGAGACACCGAGACACCGAGAAGAAAATATCAATCTCGGTGTCTCGGCGGTTTCCGTTCATTTGAGCAATCAAATAACCGCGATGGCTTCGATTTCGACTTTGGCGCGGTCATCCAGCAGGCTTTTAATTTCGACGAGGGTCATCGCCGGAAAATGTTTGCCCATAAGTTGACGATAGGCTTCGCCGATAGACTTGACGCTGGCGAGATATTCCTGTTTATCGGTGACGAAAATCAAAAGCCGTGTGATATTCATGGCGTCGCCTCCGGCTTCGCGCACCACACTGATGACGTTTTCCAAGGCCTGCACAAATTGCGCCGCGAAATCATCGCTGACAATCACTTGAAGATGATTCCAACCGATTTGCCCTGCGACAAAGAGCAGCGCCCCGCTTTCGGCTTTTACGCCGTTGCTGTAGCCTCGCGGTTTCCCTAAGGCTTCCGGGTTGATGAAGTTCATGGTCATAAGTTCACCCATCAAAAACACTGGAAAGTTCGGTGTTTTGTGAACTTTCCCGAAGCTCAATCTATTTTCCGGCCACCGCTTTCACATCGGGTTGCAAGGCGCTGTATTCTTTCAACTCCCAGGTCGTTCCGTCTTTTGCCGCGCGCTTGACCAGCCCCAACCCTTTTGCAAAATACTCGGTCACCACATTCTCTTTGATTTTCTTCACCAGTTTCTGAGTCTTAAAGGTTCCGGCGGGAACCTTGATCTCTTCCTCGCCCTGCATCTCGCAATTAATAATCACGGGTTCGCTGGGGCTAACCGGCGGCTGGCCTGCTTGCAGGATAGTTTGCGTGAAAGAGTAAGACCAGGTTGTGCCTTTCTTTTCAAAGGCGGCCGGGTCAACGATGATATACGGCACGCCTCGGAAAGAATTCTCAAAGGTGGTGCTCTGTTCCCGAACCTGATTCGCCGTTTTTTCGCTCAGGATTTTGATGCGTCCATTTTCGCAAACATATTTTCTGGTTGAGAGTTCATTCTTTTCAAAGCCGCCGCTTTTATCAACAATCTGGGTTTTTTCAATAAAAACCTTTTGCCCGTTCTCTTCCGCCTCATCAACCACAACCGTGACATCGGCCACCAGCCCACTTGAAAATTGCAAGATGTATTTCTGTTCGGCTCCGGGTTTCAGCGGAAAAAAAGGATTGCACGAACTGAAATTCGGGTCAGGGGTTGATTGCGATTTTAACGGCTCAATCTTTGGCGTGAGTAACGCATTGGTGTTGCCGGTCGAACGATTGGTGTTCAGGTTCGCATTGAGGTTGGCGTTATCATTGCGGCAGGCGGTAAACAGTATGGCGCTGCCCAGAAGGATGAAAAGCGTTGTTCGCATTAATAATGCTATTCCTTTCGTGAGGTCAAAATTTAAAGTTTGTGGACACGATAAACTAAAGAAATTTATTAACATCTTACCTATCGCTTGGCAAGCAACAGAATCCGCGCACAAGCCGGTTTGACTATGTGGCAAGAATATTCATAATCTGAAATTCCCATGGGCCTTTGAAAAAGGCATCGCTTTAGACGGAGGAGGGCATTGATAAATGGCTTCGGAAGATTTACAGAAATTACACGCGCTGTTGCGTTCGACGATTATCGAAGTTGAAATCGCTATGGATACCGAGACCTATCCTGATTGGGCGGATACCAAAGAGAATCTGCTGAAAGCCGTTGAGGTGATTCGCCGTCTTGAACGCGAACAGGTATGGTCCAGACTTTCAAAGAAGTAGGTGGAATACAGGGCATGAAAAAAGTATTGCTGACGGCCTTTGAACCTTTTGACGGCGAAACCTTGAATCCGTCGCTTGAAACGGCGCGCGCTTTGTCTAACCTGGCGTTCAACGATGCCACCCTTGAGCGTCTGGAACTTCCGGTTGATCGCTTTCGCGCCGTCGAGATGACCCTCAACCGCTTGCGTGAAAGCTCGCCCGACGTGGTTATTTTATTAGGCGAAGCCGGGCGGCGGTTTCGCATCACGCCGGAACGGGTCGCCATTAACGTAGATGATTTTCGCATTCCCGACCATGCAGGCAATCAACCGCGAGGCGAAGCGATTGTTGAAGGCGCGCCGGTCGGCTATTTTTCGACATTGCCCATTTACCCAATGGTCAAACATTTGAAAGCTGCGAATATTCCCGCCGAAATTTCAAATTCCGCTGGGACTTATCTGTGCAATCGGCTTTTTTACCAGGTGATGCATTTTCTCGCCGAAGAGAAACCGCCAACCCGCGCCGGCTTTATTCACTTGCCTTACATGCACGAGCAGATACTGGACCAGCGCTACGATTTCCCCAGCCTGTCACGCGACACGTTGATTGAAGCCGGGCGCATCGTGATCGCTGTTTCATTGCAGGAAAAATTATGAAAGTTCTCAGCATTTTTTTGTGGTTATTGCTTTTCAGTGCCGGGGCTTTGAAAGCGCAGCCGCAAGATGACGAAAGGGTAACGGCGGCGCTGGAGAAGATTGCCAGCACGACGCCTGAAGGCCGAGAGCTATTGAGACAGGTTCAAAAAATGAGACCTGAAGTAAATGGATGTAAATCCACCAGGAGGCTGATTGAACTGGTTGAGGATTACTCCACGAAGAAGGGTGATTACAACATCCTTCCGATAGGCTGGTTTGCATCGAAGAAAACAACGACGAAAAATTGGAAAATCGTCTTTTATTATAAGGATTATTTGAAAACCTATCAGGCGGCAGAGTGGGAATATAATCCCCTAAGGGGAATCATCTACCCGTGGGAATTCACCAATGCGCCGCTGTTTTGGACGAAGGCTGGAAGAAAAAAGCCTTGCGGGTATTAGCCGGATTTAAACGGCGATTCCAGTTGTCTTAATCATTGCCCAGAAATCAAGACCAGGGTTGACCTCGCAACCCTCCTCCTCCTCCTGCAATTTTCTGCCTACAAAAAATAAACAGGGAAAATATTTTCACCGGTGATTGATTTTCGAAAAAAATCCCGCGTTATCGAGTGAAGGATAATGATGAATGATTCCTCAACAGGATTTAAAAGGAGAGTGCATTATGAAACAGAACAGATTGGGTAGATTGTTTATTGGCGCTTTAGCAAGCCTAGCTTTAATGGTCGCCTTGACCGCACAAACCGCAATGGCGCAGCAGGAAAATGTTGTCTATGTCAGCGTGCCGTTTTCGTTCACGGTTGCCAACCGGACGCTTCCGGCGGGCGATTACTCTTTTCGACCCCTCTCAACGACAAGCCAGTATCAAATGGTATTTATTCAAAGCAAGGATGGAAAAACCAGCCTGATTGTGCCGACGCGCAAAGCCGCCTCTAAAATTGAAAGCACCAACACTAAGGTGAATTTCAAACAAAATGGGGACCAGTATTTTCTTGACTCGATCTCGAACTATGCTTATGGCATTGATTTACGCGTAAAAAATCGTAAATCAAAAAGCGCGTCAGCGACGCAAGGCGAATGATTCAGGAAACCAAATGATGAATAGAGAAGCGCGAGTTTGATGCTCGCGCTTCAAACTTTTTCCGGTTAACCGAGATATTTTTTAATTTGATTTCTAAAGCCCGCATAATAAGCCGCGCCCCAGAGCGGGGTTTGCTCGAAATAATACAACCCGTGACGCGGCGCGTCGTAACAGACGCGCATTTCGCCCGCTGACCAATGTGAAGGCGGCGCTTCGGTCTTCAACATCTGCGCCGTCTGGTCATCTACGTTGTGCGATACGGCTACGGCAAAGCACCAGACGCTTTCAAAAATTCCGCAAGGCAGAGAACTGACTTTAAGTTGCATCGCATGGTTGAATGCGTCTGCCGAAAATCGTCGCAGCAGATTGACATCCGTGTAATCGAATTCGTGAAAGATGAAAAAAGTTTCCGCGTTGCCAAATTTGCTGAGTTCAAATCTTGAGCGATGGGCAACGATTTTGAACAGATTGTCGGGCCTCACGGCAAACCCGTCTGTCGTCAGTCGTTGAATCGCGGTCTGCAACCAGTAATCTTTTCTCGGCGTGTAATCCATGGTTTATCTCCGCAACAAATAATTGAAAAAATCCTATCGCAAAAGCCGGTTTACCTCAAAAAGCCTGGGCGCTTATTCATTTTTGACGGGTTAAATTTTTCGGCAAGGCGAAAGCCACATAGGTTCCGCCCGACGGGTCTTTCGATTTGCCGCCGCCTGCAGCAATCACCACAAACTGCCGTCCGTTCACTTCGTAAGTCGCAGGCGTGGCGTTGCCGGCCGCAGGCAACAGGGTTTCCCATAATAATTTTCCGGTGGTTTTATCAAAAGCGCGAAATTTTTTGTCGTAATTTGTCGCGCCAATAAATAACAGACCGTTGGCGGTGACAATGGCGCCGCCGTAATTTTCGCTGCCGGTATCTTTTATCCCCTGCGTAGCAAGTTCCGGGTATTCGCCAAAGGGAATCTGCCAGACGATTTTGCCGGCGTTCAAATCTATAGCGCTCAAGGTTCCCCAGGGCGGCGCAACGGCCGGATAGCCGTCGGGGTCTAAAAATTTATTGTAGCCATCGTGGGTATATTTCAAATCAATCGGTGAAGACGGCAGCTGCACGACGATGCCTTCAGCATTCTCTCCGGTAGTTAAGTAACGAACGATGGCTTGAATCGCCGCGTCGCCAAGTTTGGCAAAGCCCGGCATTCGGCCAGCCCCGTTACGGATGAAACGAGCGATTTCCGCCTCGCTCAATTTTTTGCTGATGCCAAGCAGAGCCGGGAACTCAGGCGGCGTGCCGCGTAAGTCGCTACGGTGACAACTGGCGCAATTATTCTCATACAAATTTTTTGCGCTGGTCTGTGTTTGCGGACGCTTTTTTTCCACAAGCCGCAAAATCCACGCCATCTCATTGGCATTCACATAAAGCATGCCGGTCTGTGGGTCGAAAGCTGCGCCGCCCCATTCTGCGCCGCCATCATAACCTGGAAAGATAATCGTGCCTTCGCGGCTTGGCGGCGTAAATTGTCCGCGACTGTGGAGTTTGCGAAAACGTTCAACGGCTGCCTGATGCGCTTCAGGGGTGCGCTCGGTGAGCATCTCTTCGGTGAGGTGTTGTCTGGCAAACGGCGGCGGCGCGAGCGGCAACGGTTGCCTTGTCGCGAGCTTTTCTCCGTCAACCCCAGTGGTTGAAACTTCCCGATATTCAATCGGAAAAACCGGTTTTCCGGTGGCGCGTTCAAAAACGAAGACATGACCCGATTTGGTGATTTGGGCAACCGCATCAAGCATCCGTCCATTACGCTTCAGGCGGATTAAACACGGGGCAGCCGGAAGGTCGCGATCCCAAACGTCATGCCTGACGAATTGAAAATGCCAGACTCGCCGGCCCGTCGCCGCATTCAAGCAGAGCAGGGAATTGGCAAAGAGATTGTCGCCGTGCCGATTGGCTCCGTAAAAATCGAAGGCCGCTGAACCGGTTGGTACGAAGACCAAACCGCGCTCTTCATCCAGGGTCAGCCCGCTCCAGTTGTTTGCGCCGCCAATATATTTCCAGGCCGCTTTCGTCCAGGTCGCGTAACCGAATTCGCCGGGTTGCGGAATGGTGTGAAATGTCCAGCGGAGTTTGCCGGTGCGCACCTCATAGGCGCGAATGTGACCGGGCGCGGCTGGCAGACCTTCGCTCACTAAACTGCCGATGATGAGCAGGTCTTTAAAAACCACGCCGGGTGTTGTTAAGGTGATGGTCATCCCTTGAGGCGCGCGCCCTAACCCTTCGCGTAAATCTATGCGACCCCCTTGTCCGAAATCCTGAGCCGGCTTTCCGGTCTTTGCATCAATCGCGTAAAGCCAATGGCGAAAGCCAAAAAAGATGCGCTTGTCTGTGCCGTTTTCCCAATAATTCAAACCCCGATTGCGCATCTTGCCGACCGCCGTTTTTTCTTCGTTCGGGTCAAAACTCCAGAGCAATTTTCCGGTCGCCGCATCGAGCGCAATGACGCGCACCTTGGGCGTTGTGGCATACATCACGCCATCAACGATGATGGGATTGCATTGCATCTCCGACCCGCGAAAGGCATCGCCGGTGTCAAACGTCCAGGCGACTTCAAGTTGATGAACGTTTTGGCGGTCAATTTGTGAAAGCGTTGAATAATGCGTGTTATCCGAAGCGCCGCCAAACCTTCGCCATTCATTATAGATTTTGTCAGGCGGGTTTTTTGTTTGGGCGGCGGAACGCTGCGAGAACCAGACCGGCAATAGTGCCAGAAAAATGGTGATGCCAGAAATCAACCGTTTCATTATTCCGTACCTTGGGTTTGAATTTGCTGATACCCGATGGTTCAACAGGTGAAGTTACAACCTCACCTGTTGAACCGAGATGACATTGGGCAAGGCCAGCAAACCTTGCAATACTTCATCGCTCATTTCATGGTCTATTTGAATAAGCGCCAGCGCGTTTTCGCCGACGACTTTGCGCCCCAGATACAACCGCCCGATGTTGATATTTTGACTGCCGATGTAAGTCGCAATGTTGCCGAGCACGCCCGGCACATCGCGGTTGAACAAAAACAGAATGTGACCTTTCGGGATGGCTTCAAGGTTAAACCCGTTGATACGCACAATGCGCGCATCGCTGCGCCCGAACAAGGCGCCCGCGACTTCGCTCTCTTGCTTGGTGGTAACGGCGCGCACGCGAATCATACTGGCAAAATCACGCGCTTTTCTTGACAGCGATTCGCGCACCTTGATGCCGCGCTCTTCGGCGACAATTACCGAATTGACCATATTGACACGCATAATCACCGGAGAGAGAAAACCTGCAAGGATGGCCTGGGTGATCGGCTTGACATCATAATCGGCAACATCACCCGAATATTCAATGTCGATTTCGCGCAAATCCTGCCCGAAGACCTGCCCTTGAAACGAGCCGAGTTTTTCGCCAAGTGTGATGTATGGGCCGATGGCCGCCATCAACTCCGCGCTGACCGCGGGCATATTCACGGCGCCGCGCACCGCGCCGTTTTGCAGGTAATCCAAAACCTGTTCAGCAATCATGGTCGCCACGCCGAGTTGGGCTTCCTGAGTTGAAGCGCCGAGGTGCGGCGTGCAGATGACGCGGTCAAGTTGCAGTAAGGGATTATCCGGGCTGACGGGTTCTTGCTCGAAGACATCGAGCGCCGCGCCGGCAACTTTGCCTGAACCAATCGCCGCGGCCAGCGCGGTTTCGTCCACCAGTCCGCCGCGCGCGCAATTGATAATGCGTACGCCGTCTTTCATCTTGGCAATGGACTCGGCATTGATGAGTCCGCGCGTTTCATCGGTGAGCGGCGTGTGAATGGTAATAAAATCGGCGCTCGCGAAAATTTCATCGAGCCCCGATAACTCGATGCCCTGTTCGCGGGCGGCTTCCTTAGTGAAATAAGGATCAAAGGCTAGTACCGTCATGCCAAAAGCCCGGGCGCGCGCGGCAACCGTCGAACCGATGCGCCCCAGACCGATGACGCCGAGCGTTTTGTGCAGCAGTTCAACGCCGAGGAATCTGGTCTTTTCCCACTTACCCGCTTTCGTCGAAGCCACGGCTTGTGGAATTTGTCGGGCGAGCGCCATGAGCATCGCCCAGGTGTGTTCGGCAGTCGTCACGGTGTTTCCTGCTGCCGCATTCATCACCACGATGCCGCGCCGCGTGGCGGCCGCTACGTCAATGTTATCAACGCCGGTTCCGGCGCGCCCGACGACGCGCATCTTGGCGGCGCGTTCAATAAGTTCGGCGGTAACCTGAGTTTTGCTGCGCACAATCAAGCCATCATATTCGCCGATGATGTCGGCGATTTCCTCGGCTTTGATATTCGGCCGCTCATCAACCGTCAAGCCTTCGGCCGCGGCTAAAATATCAACGCCGGTTTTTTCCAAGCCATCGCAAACCAGTATTCGCATTTGAGTCCTTAAATAGAAAAATTGAATGGCGAATTGTAGCGGTTAAAGCTTACTTGAGAAAAGGCAAGAAATTTTGTTTTCGCGGATATTCGATGAGTTGAACTCATTCAACTCATCGAATATTTTGAAGCATGCTTCTTAAGCCTGAATAAACTCGAAGGCTTCGATTAAGCGTTTTAGATTTTCAACAACGGCTTCGCGGTCAAATTGCAAACCGATTTTTGAAATAAAAACGCGGTCGCGCGTTAGGCCTTGAATCTCTTTTAACAACAATCGGCAAAAGGCCGTGATGACTTTGGCGTCGAACTGTTTATTCGTATGTTTTTCGATTTCGGCAAGCGCGACTTCAAGCGGTAAGCGCACGCGGTAGGGGCGGTCGGTCATCATAGCGTCGAAAGCGTCGGCGAAGGTCACGATTTTTGACCCCAAAGGAATTTCATCGCCGCTGAGGCCGTTTGGATAGCCTGTGCCATCTACCTTTTCGTGATGGCATTTGGTCATATAGGCAATCTCTTTCCAGGGGCGACGAATGTGCGAAAGAATTTCGTAACCGGCCATCGGGTGTTTATTCAACTCTTTGTATTCGCGGTCCGTAAGCGGACGCGGGTTATTGATGATGCTTCGATCGACGGTGATTTTGCCAATGTCGTGCAGGTAGCCGGCGACGCTGATGTGTTCAAGCTCTTCGCCTGCTACCCCCATCTCTTTGGCGATGGCTTCCGAATAACGCGCCACGCGCTCGGAATGCCCGCTGGTGTAAGTGTCCTTTAAATCAATGGCGGCGCCAAAGGCGGCAACCGTGTCTTTATAGACCGCGTGCATCTCGCGATAAAGGCGGCGATTTTCTTCAGCGCGGCGCTTCAGTGAAACAATCAGGCGTTGATTGTACAACGCCAAACCGATGTGCCGGGCGATGGTGTTGATAATGTCTAAATCTTCAGCATCAAACGCCACGCCGGAAATTTTTTCGGAGAGATAAATCACGCCTATGAGTTCATGGCGCACGGTCATCGGCACCACTAAAAATGCCCGAAGCTTTTTCAGGAGTTCGCCATTGCGCCGGACGAAATGTGCCAGCCCGTTGTTTTCGGTGTGCAGGTTAATGGGTTTGCTGTGGTGGGCGATTTTTTCGGCTTCGTCGCGACCGAGTTCAATCTTTTGTCCAAGCGCGCCGTGCAAGCCTTTGGCGGCGATGATTTTTAGTTGGCGAGGCTTTTCGCTAAACCGCGCGATAGCGCCTTTCGGAATCGCCAACGTTCCCAGACAAGTATGCAGCGAGGCGCGAATCAACTCATCGAAGTTCTCTTGTGAGTTGATCTCCGCGCCGAGGTCGGTAAGCGCTCCAAGCGTGTGTAACATTTTTCTGACGGCGAGATTGTTTAGGCTCATATGCATCTCCTAAATCACTTTGATCGAAAGACTCCTCTAGCCAAGCGGCAGGGCAAAGCCGAGGCTGACGCAAAAACAGGTTTCCCGTTTATGGATAAATGCTGAACTGAAATCCAGTCCGTTTGTTCGTTATGAATAGGCGTGCAATTTTGCCAGGGCGCTCTGCTCGGTCTCTTCAACGCGAACGTGCGAAAGCAGCCCCAACATCTCAAACAATTCACGATTTGAATCGTTGAGATTCGAAAGCAACAAGGTGCCTTGCGCCGCTTTGATGGTTTCCATGACTTCGAGCAAAATCGAAATGCCGATGCTGTTAATCAGTTCGGTCTCTTCAAAATTAATCACCAACCGTCGTACGCCTTGACTGAGCAGTTGCTGGCAGTGATGCTCGATGACTTCTCCGCGTAATTGATTGAGATAAATACCCGGATAAAGGATAACTGCGCCGTCAACTATTTTTGATTTTATTGTTACCGTCCTCATTCAAATCCCCTCTTATTACCCGCCCCGCAGTTGAAATTAAACCGCCGCTTTGCTTTCCGTTGCGGATTGTCAATCGGCGTTTTTGTGAGGTTTTCAAATACGGCGAACAGGCATAATTGATTGAGACAGCCTAATGTCCTGCGATTAACAAACACGTTGGGGGAATCGCTCTTTTTTGGGGCAAGCGCACACATACTACTTAAATATTTTTTTGAAATCGGGATGTGATTTAAAGCTATCGAACGAAGCAGGCGACATCTTACTCCTTCACGGGGCGTTTTAGCAACTTCGTCATGACTAAAGTTGTGCCGTCTTCGGTGGGCTCGAATTTTACGTCATCCATGAGGCGCCGAATAATCTTCAGTCCACGACCGCGCGAAGGCGCCGAGGGGCTAGGAAAAACCGCTGTTGCATTTCCGGCAAAGCTTTTGCCTTTGTTCGACACGGTAATCACCAGTCGGTCATCTTCGATGGCGAAGCGATGATAGATTTTTCGGTCGGGGCTGTCGCTATGTTCTGCGGCGTTAATGCAGGCTTCGATTAAAGCGGTTTTGATTTGATTGATGGATTCTTTATCAAAATCGGCGGCGCGGGCGATCTGTTCAACGGTACGCGCCGCAATGAGTTCCGCTTCATCTTCAATCGGGATAATCAACTCAACCGTGTTGGTCGAACGCGGACTGCCGGCCGGCGCCGCTCCTTTGAGCAAATATTCATACAAGGCATCGAGTTGCGCGTAATTGGAATGATAGGCGCGCAAGGTTTTCAGCAGTTCGGCGGCATCGCTGGTAAAGCCCTCTTTGCTGATGTACCACCGCGCCGCTGTTGCCGGTTGGCCAAATAGCGAATGGCGGGAAGCGGCTTCCAGTTTCTGCTCGAGTTGCATAACCAAATCGGTATCCACCGGGGCTTTGGAATTAATGAGCGCCACCATCCACAGCGCTTCATTTGATTCGCTGTAGATGCCGCCTTCAAACCCGCTGGCGGTAAACAAACGCCAATTCGCGCCCGCCGCCGCGCCGTCACCGACATCGTTGACGAGCACGATTTGCGGAAGCCGGATGCGCTCTTTCTCTTCATCGAGCGCCTGTCGAATATGAGCGCGACTCAGGCCGCGATAATGGCTTTCGTATAACTTTTCATTGAATAAATGTTCGGGGATGGCTTGAAAATCGAAACTCGAAAGCAAATCAACCACCTGGGATTCGATGGAGCGATGATAGCGCGACATCATCAAACGATAAGAATGTTTGAGTTTTTCGCCGAGCAGTTCTTCACCGGCAACCGGACGACGCGCGCCGGCAACTTCAATGCGATATTTGGCGCGCACATAATCGGCAAGCGCCGTATCCGCCGAAGCGCTCACCGAACCATAGTTGATATGCAAGAGTTCGCGCCCGTGCATGCGCCTGAGTAAGCGCTCCGCATCGGCGCTGAAGATCCGCATGCGTTCAAGCACCGCATCAATTGGCATCACCGCATCCCCATCGGTTGCGGTCACTAAACCTTCAATGACGGCGCGCCGCGAATGCGCATCGGGGGCAATGTCGCGCAAGACCGCATCAAGATAATAACTGATTCGTCCGCGCAAAATTTCTGTTGTGTAGATACGCTCAAACTCCATGAAGGATTTCAGCCGTGAGCTTTGCGCCGCCGCCGCATCGAGCAAAGCATGTAGGTAAAAGAGGTCGCTGTTGAGTTGTTGCACCATGAGTTCGGTGGTCGAATCGCTGATCTCAATTCCCAGTCTTGCAGCCCGGGCGCGAATCAGCGCTTCGATGGCCTCTTCCGCCAGGGGGTCAATGCGCAGCACATGAAGCTTTTCAAATAGTGATTCATCGGCGGGCATCAGTTCCGTGATCAGTCGTTGCAAGCCGCATAACAGATAACTGGGCGCGGCGCTTTGAGAAGCGTTTGTGAAACAGGCGAAATCATCCTGAGCATTGAAGGCTCTGAAGATTTCGCGGCGCAGGTTGACGGCCTCCTTTTCAACATCCCGACTCAGGGTATCGGCAATTAAATGAAAGTTGTCGAGCATGACAAACGGCGCAAGCCCGGTCTTTGCCGCTATCACCGCGGGCGCGGAAAGGGCGCAGCGCAGCATGGCGCATCGGTCATTTGCCTGTTTTGCCTGAACGAAGGTCTCGACTAAGGCTTTCAGCCAGACGCGCTCATCGGGCAACGCCTTTTCGGGAAGCGAAGCGAGCGGTTCCGTGGTTAAAGAGAGCAATTTCGCGTTGTGGTGACGAAAGGCTATAAAGGACGCCAGGGAGCGCGAGAGATACTCTTTGGCGAATTGATCAATCTCCGTATGAAAAGGACGAAACGCGAAATAGACGGGAAAAGCCCGGCCGCCTTCGGCAAATAAACGGTCAAAAGTCTTGCGTAAAATTTCGCTCTTGCCGACCCGAGGCGCGCCCAGCAACAAGACGATTGCCGCCATCGGTGATGGGTAGGCCGGTAAGTTTTTTGCAGCAGCATTTCTAAAGAGATGGGGTTGAATCGGCCTGATCTGCCCGTAAGTTGCCAGAGAGATGAGTTGAGCAAGCTCGGCTTCGCGATCAAAAAATTCTTCGTCTGTGAGGCGACTCAGTATTTGCATAGTAAAGGGGCTTCTTCCCTGCTCTTGTTTTCCCACGTTCGAGTTACCAGTCGTCGGTTGCTGAAACGACCGGAAATTCAACTTCCCACGCCTGGCTTACCGCCTACTTTATCCTCACATTAAGTAGACTCACTTTATTAAATGTCAAATGCCCGGCGAATCCGCAGGATTTATGGATTTATTCCTCAAGCACCACAACCTGGTCACGTCCGCGAGTTTTGGCTTGATACAGGGCGCGGTCGGCGGTCTGTATGAGATGCAGCGGTGTCGGTTTTGAGATGTTGAGCGCCGTCACGCCGATGCTCAAGGTCACGCGGTTCATGGCGCCGCCTTGTTCGGTGTTCAATTCGGTTTGGCGCACTTCTGTGCATAACCGTTCGGCGATGCGCGTAGCGGATGGCAAATCGGTTTCAGGTAGAATGATGCAAAATTCATCGCCGGCATAACGCGCCGGCAGATCAATCGTCCGCACCCCGCGACGGAAAATCTGGGCCACCTGAATCAACACCCGATCGGCATTGGTGTGGCCATAGCAGTCATTGTAATTTTTGAAATAATCCACATCAATCAGCATGACGACGAGCGGCGTGTGATGGCGCTTTGACCGTTCGACCTCTTCAAACAATCGCTCTTCGAGATAGCGCCGATTCGGTAAACCCGTTAACGGGTCGGTCAAAGACATTTGCTGATATTGTTCGGCTTTCTTAAACCATTCGGTGCGGTCAATGATGAGCGCCAGTTGCGGGGCAATCATATCCAGAATCGCCAGGTCCGGTTGGCTATAGGGCGAACCATCCTGGCGGTCGGTCAGATTGAGCACGCCGAATTTTCGGTTGCCGAGCGTGATGGGATAGCTGATGAAGGATTTGGTTTTATATTTGGAAGCGCGCAGGCTCCTGATGCGACGGTCGGTGTCAACATTGCGCACCAGAAAGGGGAGTCCGCTAGAGAGCACGGCACCGGAAACGCCTTCGCCAATCCGCACTCTGATTTTGCTCGGAATCTCGAAATCGGCTCCCACAGCCGCTTCCAGGGATAGCTCCTCAGCCTCCTGGTGGTAGAGCATGAGTGAACTGCGCTCGGCCTTCATAATCTCGTTAAACTTTTTCAAGACTTCGGTATAAACGGTTTTGGAATCCAGACTGGGCGCCACCTCGCGGAGAAAATCCTGGAATTGCGTCAGCGCGCGGTTCTTGCTTTCCAACTCGCCCGACAAGCGAATGATTTCCAGGTGAGTATCCAAGAGGTTTGGCGACAAATCGAACTCTTCAACCGCCGCCGGCGAGTGGACGGCTTTCTTGAAATGCGCGTCGGCCGTGGAGGAAACCAGTTCGGTAATTTCAGTCAACTCGCGAACATCTGTGAATTTGACATTCTGAAGCGCTTCGCCAGTTTGCAACCCTTGAAAATCGGTATAGCGTTTTAAGAATTGCGAATAGGTTGCTGAAGAGGTAAAGGTTCGGCCGCCGAGGATAACGAACGGCGTGCCCGAATGTTGAACCGGCAACCCGAAACATCTCAAACTCGCATGGCAGAGGTATTCAATCGGGCGACTGGCGCGCACCGCTCGACTATAAGCGGTGCCGCAATCGAGGTCACATAATTTCGCGTGTTCGGGAGATTGCTGCATGCTCTGGCAGATACTATTATCGTTATCAATCTGCCCGATGTAGGTGTTGTCTGCGGTCAGGGTAATCAAAGCCACGTTGTTGCGTTCCGCCAGCAATTCCTGGATGCGTATCCAGGCAGCCAGGGCGGTTTCCGGGGCCGATGAATTACTAAGGGGCAATGATTTTTTCACGAGTCCCAGTATCAATATTCGTCTAGAAAGCCGGCAGGCTTTCTATCTCCAAAGCATATAGCAGCCAGACTTGAATGAAATTTTGTCCTTGTCTTGCAACCCAAAACCCACGATTCGCAAACCCATTGGTATGATCGCGCAATCTGCTGTCGCGAAGTCGCTTAAATTCAGCGAACGTAATGCCCAATTGAATGCCTAACCACTCAATTACATTACGCGGTCAACCTATCATAGGCCTCTGAGCTTTGCAATCAGAGTCCGAAATTCCCTGCACCAAGAGTCGGCTAAACCCTTGCGGGAAAGCCGTATTCGACGAGGCGAGGAGACCTGTCCTCGCAAAATGAAGAATATTTCAATTGAAATGAAGGGAGATGCGCCAAATCAAGGAACTCTATTTGTCTGTCGCTGTTTGCCACAAATTTCAAAAAATTCCCATCGAATACTTAGCAAAAGCTCGCAGTTTACGTCGCTTCACCGTTTTCGATGTCAATTAAACAAAATGCCGAATCGCATATTTTTTCCGAAAAAAAGGTTGGTCTTCCCGATTCGGGGAACCGGAACGCAGATTTATTGAAAAATTATCAAAAGCCCGCATTTAGTTTTGCAAAGGCTGGCAAGATGCATCGCGCAATTGAGGCGCCGAACAGCAACCGTCTAGGTCTTTACAGACGGACTAATAATTTATGGGAGCAGTCGTTTTTGACTGTCCCCATATGTTTTAGGCCTCAGCCCCGTGTCGCGAAGGCTGGCTCGCAACCGGCTCAATGACGGTAGATAAATTTCAGCGTGAATAAAAGTGCGCCAGTTGTCCGCCGGTGTGCCAGAAGAGAACCGTGTCGGTCTTGCTGAACCGGCCTTGCTTTACCCAATCCATCAAGGCCGCCATGGCTTTTGCCGTATAAACCGGGTCCAGGATGATACCTTCGGTTTTCGCCAGCAACTCAATCGCCCCGGTAGATTCAGGCGAGGCCAGGCCATACCCTTCGCCGATATAGTCGTCGAGGACGGTGGCTTCGTCAGGAAACGTATGCGCCGGAAGGTCAAGCGCTTCGTTTAGGCCCAGAATAATCTCGCGCACCTCGTCGGCAATTTCTGCGCTTGAATCATCCGGGCTGACCCCGATGATTTGCGCCCCTTGTAAACTGCAAAGCGCGGAACCGGCAAGCAAACCGGCCTGGGTTCCGCCCGACGAACTGGAATGGAATAGATGGGTGACCTGCACGTTCATCGCTTCGAGTTGCGCGGCGGCTTCTTGCGCCGCTTGCACGTAGCCGAGCGCGCCCAGCGGTATCGAAGCGCCAAGCGGAATTTCCAAAACGCGCTTGCCGTCCTGTCTCAATTTTTCAGCCATAGCCTGCATGGTTATCTGGCGCGCTTCGCGACTGTTGACGTGGTAAATCTCTGCGCCAACCAGTTCATCAACCGCTAGACTTGCGGGCTTCAAAACGTCGAGGTTTGGTAAGGCAGCATTGAGCACCAGCAGACAACGCAGACCAACGCGCGCGCACATCGCTGCGGTCGCGCGACAGTGATTCGATTTTTCGCCGCCAACCGTGATCACGATGTCCATCTGGTCGCTGAGCGCTTTGGCTAACACGTAATCCAGTTTGCGAACCTTATTGCCACCAAACCCCGCGCCCGTGTAATCATCGCGTTTGATGAGCAGGCGCGGCGCGGGCGTGCCGAGCGCGCGGCGAAAGCGCGGCAGTTCTTCTATCGGCGTTGGATAAAAACCAATATTCAAACGCGGCGTATTGGCAAGTTTCGTAAGGGCCTGGTTTTTTAACGCTTCGTTCATCTTATTCGGGCTTCCGACTTCTGAAAGAGCGGAAAAATATTTTTGAACAGGTACTCTTTAATCACCCGGTCGGCTTCGCGGCTGTTTTTGCTGGCGTCTTTTTCCGAAGGTATGGCCTGAGTATTAAACGCCACAATGTATGCCGTGCGCGCGTCTGGGCATAGATAAAAATGCAGAATGAAGCCGTTCTGACTGCCGCTATGCCCGATAAAATGTTGGGCGAAGTTATCTTCAATGAAATAGGTGAGACCCATCGCATCTTGGCGATTTTCGCCATCCGTGATTTGCGGTGCGATTTTAATTTGCGGCTGCCACATCTCTTCGAGCGCCGCGCGTTTTAACACGCCGTCATAAATCGCCTGTTTTTTCGCGTCGCCCATCAGGAAGTTGAGGTATTTTGCCATATCGGTAAGCGGCGCATTGAGTCCGCCGTTTGACACCGTGATGCCGGTATCCACGTCGAACCGGGCCGGCGTGAGTTTGCCGTCTTCAAGGTAATAACTGTGCGAACGATATTTCAACAGGTGATAAGGCGTGGCATCGAAATAGCTGCGATACATTTCCAGCGGCTTGAAAATATTTTTGTCAATGTAGACTTCAAAATCGTCATGGGTGAGGAGTTCAATGACGCGACCCAAAAAGATGATGGCCGGATTTGAATAACTCCATTTCGTTCCCGGCTTAAATTGAATCTCGGTATAAGGCAGCATCGCCACAAGCTGTTCCCAATGTTGCGGTTCATGGGGATGCCAATCCTTGTCGCCGCCCCAGGGCCAGGTCGCATCGCGAAAGCCCGCGCTATGGGTCATCAAATGACGCAGCGTGATGTCCTGCATATCGCCGAAGGGATTATGCACGGCGCGCAGTTCAGGCAGGTATTTGACAATCGGGTCATCGAGTTTAAGCAAGCCACGGTCGCGCAGTTGCATAATCGCAAGGCCGGTGAAGGTTTTGGTAATCGAAGCCCAGTGATAAATCGTGTCTTCATCAACCGCTTGTTTCTTTTCAAGATTCGCGGTGCCGTAAAACTCTTTGGCGATGGTTTGGTTGTCGTGAATCAGAAAGAAACTGCTGCCGACGATGCCGTGTTTTTTCAGTTGTTGTTCGTAAATCGTTTTGAAGCCTTTGTAGGTTTCATCAAAGGTCTTTGGCGTTTGCGCAGAGGTTGTGGTCATAAGCAATGAAAGGGAAAAGAGCATCGAAGAAAGTCGCCGCATTCGCTTCATCCTGAATTCGCTCCTGTTTATAAACTAGAGGATGTTGCACCAATCCACAGCGGTTATTCAAGCTGAAAACCATTATTCCCGCTTTTCAATAGGCTTAGACATTTCAGTTAAAAGCTGGCTGCGTGTGAGCGTGCAAACCATCTCTGGATGATTGAAAGAGCAGAGGTGCAAGTGGTCAAGCGCGAAACGCTTCGGCGTGGTGGGTTGCCCAGTCGCGAAAGGTTTGCGCCGGCTTTCCGGTGACCTCCTTGACCGTAGAGGTAATCAGTGCCGGTTGACCGATGGCCGCAGCCCAGGCATTGAGCAGCATGTTCAGGGCGGGTGCCGGAAAGGGCAGTTCACGCCGCGCCGTTTCCGGCGACATCTCTTCAAAGCGCAACGACCGGCCAATTACCTCGCCTATCGTCATCACCTGTTCAAGTTGGCTAAGGGACTGCGGTCCGGTTAAAACGTACTCGGCCCCATCGTGTGTGGTTTCCAGCAGGGCACGGCAGGCAACGGCTGCGAGGTCTTGTTCGTGGATCGGGGCCGTCAAAGCGGATGCATAGGGCCAGCGCACGACATCGCCGACGCGGATTTGTGGAGCCCACCAGAAGAGAGAATTGGCCGCGAAGATTCCCGGTCGCAAAAACGTCCAGCGAAGCCCCGAAGCTTTGATCAACCCTTCGATTTCTGCGTGCAGCAGCGCAAGCGGATTGGGTTGTTGGAAGAAAGGGTGGGGTGTCTGATGCGGAGAGGTAAGCAACACAATATGCTGAGCGTACCTGGCTATCCGCTCCACGGCGGCTGGCGCAGCGTCGGCCGCCGCCGTCCACACCAGAAACACGGTATCCACACCGTCCAAACCTTTATCGAGCGTGTCGGGAGTGGTGAGGTCACCGCGCACGACCTCAACTGCGAGTGGCAATGCGGCGGCCTCCGGATTGCGAGTCAACGCACGGACTTGGGCGTTCGTGGCTAGCAGTTGAGAGACCACCTCGCGACCCACTGTTCCGGTCGCTCCTGTAACAAGAATTCGTTTCATTCAGCTTATCCTCTGGGCAGACCTTGGCGCGGCAAGGTTAATGCCGTCTATTCCGCTTCGTGTCGTGCGCCAAATTTTCGGAATTATATATCCCTGTCTGTAGCCCAATAGAGCTTAAGACAAATGAGGGGTTATTAAAAAAATTACTCATCATATTCAGGTTAAGTCGCAAGCCAGGCGAGGGCTTCCTGGTTGGAACGCACGAAGCGAATCATATTATGGGTTGAATGCTCGAAGGCCAGTTCGCTGAAGCGCTCGCCATATACTTCGGGACTGGGCAACACCAGCGCTACGCGTACACGGTAGTTGATAAACTTCTGAAAAAATTCACCAGCGAGTCCGCTGCGGAGATTGAAAAATTCCTCCCCTAAGTCGCTTTCCGCAAGCACCAGACCCCGTGTGCCAATACAGGCGCTAATCGCATCGGAAATATCGCCGAGTGACCGAATAACAAGTCCGGCCTCGGAGGCCATGATGATGTTTCGTTCTTCATTCATATATTATCCTTTCCATCGAGCGAACCAGGTTTGTGAAGCCTTACCACAAAGGTTTGTGAAGCCCCACCTCAAGCCTCGAACATCAATCATCGGTTACTGGAAAAATGGCTACCGCAGTTGCCCATATCATCTTTCAAGTGCCAATAGCATCTTTGATGAAATCGCCGGTTTGGTCAACAACAGGTATTGTCATAAAGTTGTGATGTCTTGAGAGAACCCGCAAAGCCGGTGACAGCCTAAAGCCCCGTGCGTCAGCCCTGAATGGGCGTAGCAAATCAAGGTTCAAGCCCTTGAAACGGGCCATAGCAGCCCATTCCGCGTCTTCTATCACCCGCGTTGCGGGCTCAGCATCTCGCTGGGCGACGGTGCGCGGGCTGACAGCGGTGGCTTTAGGCTGGTCGCCCGCCAAGCGGGCTTAGGAACAGCACCACAGGATTAGGGCACGACTCAACAACGGTTCATCTTTAGAGAGTTTTGTATCCGGTGATGGACACCAGACCTTGAGGCAATTCTTCTTCGCCAAATGAATGGTCAACCCGCGCCAGAACTTTGTGTTCAGCGAGCCGTGCCGGAATGGTCGCGGTGTCAATGAGCACATTGCGATGAATTTCTTCATCGCGTCTCCAGGTATCAGCTTCGGTGCGAATAAAGGAGATATGCCGCCGCACAAATCTTGTAGGTTCGGGAACCTAAAACTCGGAGATAAGCGCCCAATCATCCATCACGCGGGCGCGCGCGGGTTCGTCCTGAAAAGCCTTACCCCACGCCAGGTCTTGCATATCCAGGGCGAGCAGGCCGCCGGGACGCAACGCCCGAGCAATTTGTAAAAGCGCTCGCTCAACCGCCGCTTCGTCTTCCAGATAATTCAAGATGTGTCCAATGGCGACAATGGCGTCGGCTTCGGGAAGCGGCTCATCCGGCAGAATAATTTGTTCGATACTCTCGGCTTCTTTGGCATTTTCTCGCGCAATAGCGAGCATGGATGGGGACGCATCACTGGCAATCACTCGATGTCCGGCGTTTAAGAGATGGCGGGTCAGGTGCCCGCCGCCGCATCCGAGTTCAAGCACCAGCCCTTGCCGGTCGCGAACCGGCGCAAGCCTTGCGAGTATCCCAGGCGCGCATCGGTCTGCGTGAAAGCCGAAGCCCAGATGATGGACGCGAGCCAGATCATCGCGGTAGTAGATAGAGGGTCTGTTCATAGAAGAATCTCGAATACCGCGTTAGCCTGATGAGGCGCTGGATACCCGCGAATTAAGAGACAGAATAATCAGCGGAAGCGTCAATTCCAAAATTGTCATGGTAATAAAGAAGAGGTTTGGCAAGCCAACGGCTAAAATAGAAATGATGCGCGCCAATCCTCCTATGAAGAATACGATGGCTAATAGTTTGACCACCATTCCCTTGCGCTCGATGTCTCTGACGCACCAGAGCAAGGCCGCGCCGTATGCGGCGAACATCGTCGCATAGAAACGGTCTTCGCTATCCATCGTGGCATTGACCGGAATCGAACCGGGAATACAGGCGGGACCAAAAACCATATGTAAAAGCGCAATGAATAGAGCGACTGCGCCGCCCAGTGCGAGAATTATTTGCAAACTCTTGCGCATATCACCTCTTGATAAATTTACTCGGTCAGCCGATGAACAACCTTGAATGAAACGTAGCGAAACTTATCTCTTCAAGTGAAAATAACGGGCTTCCACTAAGGCCGCAACTTCATCCGTCGCACGAGGTCTATAAAGCGCCGATCCTCGCGCAAAGTGTCGCAGTCAGGATAAATATTGATAAAGACACAAAACGGCAGGCGCTCGGTCAAAGCCTGTTCCAACGATTGAAAAGCCAGGTCCTTTTCGCCTAATCGCGCCGCAAATTGGGCGAACCAAAAGGTATTTATTTTTTCACCCTTGCTGAACGCCGCCCGCACTCGCTTCAGTTGCTCGCCTTCCAGGCGCTCGATGGTTTCTTTGGCATTGCCTTGCTTGAGCGCCTTAACCCGCGACCTGGCATCCTCTTGCTCCGTCATTCGCTTGACCATAACTTCGCGCATGTCTTCGTAACGGCCTTGGTAATGATAAGCGCTAATCAGGCAATCATGCGCCGCCGGAGATTTCGGCTCCAACTCCAACATTCGTTTTGCCTGCGTAATGGCCTCCTCATAATGGCGTGCGCGCAAGTAACAAAAGGCGGCAAGCCCATTGGTTAAAAGTGAAACCGGGTCAAGCCGCGTCGCCTGTTGAAGGTGGCTGACGGCCTGTTCGGTCTCTCCTTGCGACAGCAGATAATTGGCATAGAGAATGTGCGAATTCGGATTACTGGGATTGAGTTCAACGCCGCGTTTGATCTGTTTTTCAGCCTCTGACCAGTTCCATTCAAACCAGAAATTGACCGCGCCTAATGCGCTATAGGCCTCACCCAGCGTCGGGTCGAGTTCAATGGCTTTTTCCGCGTCGGCTTTCGATTTCGCCAGCACCTCTGTAGACGGCGAATTTTTCCAGGTGGTTAACAGCACCCGCGCTTCAACCGCAGCCGCATAAGCCGGGGCGAAATTCGGGTCTTTTTCGGTGGCCTCATCAAAGTAGGCAATGCTGCGTTCCAAATCCGGCAAGGTATCTTTGGTTACCAGATAGCGCCCTTTGAGGTAGGCATCATAGGCTTCGGGAATGGTCGAAGCTGAGGCGGAATTTTTGGAGGAGTTCGGAAATAGTTCTAAGGCTAAGGCGCTGGCCACGCGATTGGCCACCTCGCTTTGAATTTGCAGTAAATCGCGCTCGCTGCGTTCATAGGTTTCCGACCATAAATGGGTCTGGTCGCTTACTTGAATGAGTTGCGCAGTGATGCGCAGGCGGTCGGCTTCGCGGCGCACACTCCCTTCGAGCACGAAGTTGACCTTCAACTCCTGCCCGATTTGACGAATATCTTTGGCCGTATTCTTGTAGGTGAGCGCCGTCGTGCGGGCAATCACGCCGAGTTGTCGCGGTTGCAAACGTCCGAGTTGCGTAATCATCTCTTCGGTCAATCCGTCACTGAAATAATCTTGACTCGGGTCAGCGTTGAGATTCTCGAACGGTAAAATGACCAGCATCTTTTTCTCGCCAACCGTTTGCGAGGCCGGCAAACGTTTCCAAAGCGTGTACAACACGAGAGCCAGCCCCACGACGATGACGATTATCCACGTGCGTTGATGAGGAGCAGGCGAACGGGTCGAACGTTGCTTAACGGGTTGAAGAACCGCGGGCGCGGAAAGCGGGTTAAGCGCCAGGTCGGCTATCAGAGGTTCGGCGGTTTCGATTGCCGAGCCATTCGCGGAATTCAATCCATTGAACCGTTCGACCGGCGCGATGAAGCGATACCCGCGTCGCGGTAAGGTTTCGATAAAACGCGGCGCTTGCGCATTATCGCCTAAGGCTTCGCGGATTTGTTTGATGCAGAAGTTCAGCCCTTTATCAAAATCAACGAAGGTGTCTGCGCCCCAGACCTGGCGTTGAATCTCTTCGCGGGTAACCAACTGTCCGGCATGTTCAACCAGGACAGCCAGAACTTTAAATGGCTGTGGCGGGAGTTTGAGACTCACGCCTTGCGAGAGCAATTCGCCGCTTTCAACCCTTAACTCAAAAGCGCCGAACCGAATGAATTGAGGTGCCTGACCATTTGACGGCATAACGAGCACTCGAAGGTAATGGTTTCTATAGGGCCGGGGTTTTCTTCCTGAGCGTTAACTTGCTAACGCCCATCGCGATTTGCAAGTTCAGAAGCAAAATCTTAATACGTTAAGCTTCCTAACACAAAACTAACAAAAATCTAATCGCTTAAGGGTTGGCGACAGGCGCGCAAAAACCTAACCTGATGGCGCGTTTGGTCGTTTTCCTAGGGCAACGCGCCCAGCTAATAAATTTGGCCTTTCAGGGCTTGCATAACCGCATTTTTTTCAAGGAGAAACTGATGTTCAAAAAAATTCTGCCCCTTACCCTCTGTGTTTTATCCATATTTTTCGCCAGCGCCTTGGCGCAGACCACCCCGCAAGATGACCGCGCCGCCGACCGCGCCGCGATTCGCGCCCATATTGAGAGCATCTTTCAAGCCTTTATAGATAAGGACGGCGAGAAATTGCGCGCCACGCATTCGGAAGATTGGCGCGGCTTTTTAGAAGGCTCTCCGGTTGCCATTCGCGGCATTAATGAATATATGCAGGCGGTGAGCGGCGGCCTCAAAAATCTGAACGGCGGCATGAAGAGTTACCGGATTACCGACTGGGATTTGATTTTTCAGGGCGCAGAACTGGCGGTTGTCTGTTTCGTCGCGGATGTCGAAAGCCGCACCGGAAGCGCGAGCAAGCTGCGCATTCTGGATGTCTATGCCAAGCGCAACGGGCATTGGATTCAAGCCGGTTCGCACACCACGGTTCACCCACAGGCGATTGCCAAACAGACCTCTATGCCGCTAGCCATCACGCCGCAACTTCGCAAAACCATACTCGAAGCCCGCGAATCGGTGTGGCGCGCCTATTTCACCAATGACCGCGCTACGCTTGAAAAGTTGATTCCCGAAGAGGCGATTGCGATTAACGAAGGCGCGGAAGTATGGGCCAATCGCGAAGCGATTTTGGCGGGCGCAAAAAAATTCGCCGAGAGTGGCGCGAAACTCGTGCGGCTGGAATTTCCGAAGACCGAGATGCAAATTTATGGCAACACCGTCATCCTCTATACCACCTACGTGTACGAAATCGAAAGAGAGGGGAAGCGGTCAACCATCAGCGGACGCGGGACAGAGATGTTTGTTCAACGCGGTAATTTACTGGTCAATGTAGGTTGGCACCTGGATAACCCGAAATAGACTTGCTTGATGAGTTCAAGCTTGAACTCATCAAGCCCCTTGCCGGTCACCGGAATTACCAGTTGGGTTGCGGGCTCAGAGATGCCGTTCGTCTATGGGCTGACACCCTCGGCTTTATGCTCTCACCCGCTGCGCTCTCGACGACCTTGCCAGGCTCTCGACTGAGGTTGGCTATTGGGTTACAAAAACCAGGTCGCATAGACGTGTTGAGTGTCGAGATACTCTTTGATGGCCTTTATCCGGCCGTCTTGAATGGTTATCAGAAAGTGGTACTGTTGATTGTAAACCCGCCCGTTATGCAATTCGCCATAACTCTCGGCCTCCACCGCCACCTTGTCGCCTTCGGCAACCAGACTGTCTAGGGTCACCTTCAAGCCGTTCGGCAACTGGCTACCCATGTTAGCCAAGAGCCGCGCAATCTTCTCTTTGCTGTATAAACCGGCTGCCGGCAGCTGCTCGGATTTGCCAGCAATCCACCAGGTCGCGTCATCACTCATCAATGCCAATGCGCCTGACAGGTCGCCGGCGTTTAAGCAGTCAAAAAATTGGCGCGTCAGGTTCTTGTTTTCTTCTATACTCATGCAGGCACCTTTCCTTTATTGGGATTCACCTCAGCTAAGCTTTTGGCCATTTCACAAGTCGCCTAACGACTGCACTAGCCAATTTGCACCATCCACTCATAGACCGAGCTGCCCGGACGCTTGGATGATGGCAGTGACCATATGTTTAACCTTTATAAACATAAAAAAAGTTTGACCAGGCGGATTTCTTTCCCGCTCGTCCTTGGGCATCTACAGCCCAGACGCGCCAGCGCCCCGGCTGCGACCCAATAAAGAGAAATTCGTAACTCGTCGTTTGAATCCCAGACAGCGGCGGGTTCTCGCGCATCTGGAGAAGTCTTGGACTTTCGCAGGCCTTTCCATCAGCCCCTCCTGGAAGGCAAACCTCTAATTCAACTGTGTAACTGGTGGCCCCTGGCACGGCCGACCATTCAAGTTTGGTCGTGCGCGGATAATGGCTGAATTCGGCGCCATCCACCGGAAAAAGAGGTTGTGGCGCCGCCAGCCTCTGCTCATTGAGGCCCTCGCCAGCGGTCTGCGACCTCTCCAAAAAGACGCTCAACAATTTGGTCGTGCCTGAAGCGACCTGCAAACGCAGGGGTTGTTCACCCGTGCCTTCCAGGCCGTACCAATCCTTATAACCGGGAGCCGAGATTTGCAGCGTAAATGGCGCTAAAGGAACCAGGGTATCGAACTGCTTATCGGGATTCTGGTCAGCCAGCCGGTGGCAATACTTCGGCGATTCTGCACGGCATAGCGTAACTTGAACATCGTTGACCGCCTGTTTGGTTTCGCTATCTACGATGCGTATGACAAGCTTTCCGGTCTTCGGCATCAGGCGGACAGTGGCAAATGGAACTACGAGGTCTTCTTTTACGAGCACTGGTGTTAATAAATCTTCTGTAGGGTTGTAAAACGGGTTGAAGGGCGACGGATAACCCGCAACCGGTTTGGCTGCCGTTACTCTATAGCTGCCGGTTTGGTTGACCGCAAGGGTGAACTTCCCATGAAGGTCTGAAGTGGACATCGGCAATCGCCCTTTGAGACCGCCAATGATATGCGCCGAAACCGTCGCACCGGAAACCGGCCGGTCTTGCTCATCGAGCACCTGTCCGGTAATCAGCAACGGATTTTGTTTAGCGGTCTGCGCCCAGGCAGAAGAAAGAAGCAGCAGGGTTACGAACAAACTTGGATACTTCAGTCGTTTCATCTTGCCTCCAAATTTGACCGAAAAGGGCCGGAAGTGAATCTGTAAGCTGCGATTCAACGACCAACTGCCAGAAGATGATGTTGAGTACGCACGAACATCATGCCAGATGAAATGGCCGGCGTTGCCATCAACAGTTCGCCCATGGGATTTTTGCCGAGCACTTGAAATGGTTTGCCGGCTTTAATGACAAATATATCGCCGTCTTCGCTCGGCAAATAAATCTTTCCGTCGGCGGCTACGGGTGAACCGCTGAAACCGCTGCCTTGATGGGGAATTCGCTCGCGGTAAATCTCTTCGCCAGTCTTCAGGTTATAACAATCGAAGACCCCCTGGTTGGCGAGCACATAGAGATATTCGCCGTAAATGAGCGGCGTCGGCATGTACGACCCGCGTTGTTGTTTGCTCCAGGCGATGTCTTTATTCGAGGTCTGTCCATTGGCGAGCGTAATGTCGCCGGTTGCCCCTGCGCGAATGACAAAGATCGGCGCTTCGGGGCGGCGACCGCTGGCGACGACAATCAAATCATCCGAAAAAACCGGCGTCGGCGCAGTGATTTTTGAACTGCCGCCGAGTCGCCATAACTCTTTGCCGGTCGCCGGGTCATAACCGCGTATAAAATTTGAAGCGTTGGTGACGATTTCAGTTCGCGCTTTGCCCGTGTAAACCGTAGGCGTTCCCCACGACGGAACTTCTTCACGCGGCGTGCGCCACAACTCTTTGCCGGTTTTGAGGTCAACCGCAAGCAAGAAATCATCTTTCTGGGTATCGCATTGAACGATGACCGAATCTTTGTAGATAATCGGCGAACTCGCATTGCCCCATTCATAACTCGGCACATCATAAGCGCCCGCGTCGAGCACGCCTAAATCTTTTTTCCACACCAGGCGACCTTTCATGTCGAAGGCGTATAAACCTTGTGAACCGAAAAAAGCAACGATATAGCGCCCGTCGGTCGCCGGCGTTGAATTGGCATAGGTGGATTTGATGTGGCGCTTTTCTCGCGGCACACCTTCAAATGCAATTTTCTCCCAGACGATTTTGCCGCTGGTTTTATCGAGCGCGTAAAGTTTCCATTTATGAACCGAGCGGTCTTCTGAGGCGGTGCCTTCGCCGTAGAGCCCTTGTTTGAAAGCGCCGTCGCCGAGACTGCTGATGGCTGAGGTGACGAACAAGAGGTTGCCCCAGACAATCGGGCTTGAATGCGCCAGCCCCGGGATGCGGGTTTTCCATTTAATATTCGTGCCCTTTTCGCCATCCCAACTGTCGGGCAGGTTCTGCCCTTCGGCAACGCCTGCCGCAAAGTTTCCGCGAAACGAAGCCCAGTTGTTATTGCGGTTGTTACTGGCGCCGGTGGTCATCGTCAACCAGGCGAGAATAACCAAACCGGCACACATCATACGTTTCATATGCAATCTCCTTTTGAGCGGGTTTACCCAACCCTAAGGGTGGGCGCTCAGGCAACAGCGTTTACCAGAAATCATTGCCGCCGATGCGGGTTTCGGTGGTCTTGAGGGTACGGCTGCCGTTTTGGTTTGAACGAAACTCAATATAGTTTTTTCGCTTTCCGGTATTGGTCGCCAGTCGCGAAAGGGCGTCCTTAGCGGTTTCCCAGCGTTTGAAATTGCGCTCCTGGTCTTTGGGATTCATGGTCCCGTAGCTTTGAAAATCGCCAAGCCCTTTGCGGTAGCCTAAATATTGTCCCGGCGCGGTAACGATTTCCGTAAGCGTCACGACGACTTTTCTGCGGTCTTGCGGCGCAAGATAGGCTTCGGCTCTGACCTTTGCCGAATTTGCCGCATTCAATTTGTTTTGCGCGGCGCCCAGATTGAATGTCGCCTGGTCATAAAGATTTTTCGCGGTGCTGACGGCGCTCTTATATTTATCGGCGCCCATCTCCTGTTGGTATTTCGAGGGATGCCCGGCTAAATCTTCGTAAGTTTGTTGCGCCTGTTCACGGGCTTTTTTGGCGTTCTCTAAAACGTTCTGATTGAGCAAATCATTATAAGCTTTGCGGGCATTATCAATCAGCGTCTTGCGGTTGAGAATCGTCGAAACAATCGCTTCGGCTTCCTCGTTTAAACTTCCGGACACTTCCGCCGCCTCTTCACCGAAAACCGTGTACAGCGCATCGTTCAATTCCTCCATGCCATATTCGCCAACCGGTTGAGTGAACTTCACCAGTTTATTCGGGAGGTTTGACGCGAACTTGAGCTTTCCGGGAACAAAATCCTTGCGTCCCGCGGGCGAGTTCGGCGCGATGGGTTTTTTCGTGTCGGGGGTTGTGCCAAGCGGTTTCGGGTTTTTGGTTCGGCCGGGGCCGCCGCCGCCCTGCGGCGCTCCGGGGTGCGTTTCCTCGCCGCCCCATCCTTGATATTCGTCGCCCGCTGAACCAATTTCGGCATCGGACTTGTTTGAACCATTGCCTGCCATCGTTTATCCATTCCTTTCTTATGCCACTCTCTCAAATGATGAAGCGGTGAAAACTTAAGCTTTTCGGTTTAACCGCTCAACCGACATTCATTTGAGTTTAATTGGCGATTTGGCAATTTGCGAGAGGTTGTTGGTACCCATCCATCACCCCTTCACTTCAACTCTTACAACCCTTTCATCTTTTCCCATTGTTTGCGGTCTTCAATGGCGCTGTATTTGTCATATGCCTTTTTCAACTTTACATCATATTGATTTTCCGCATAACTCGACCCGTTATAACCGCGAGCCAAATCGGCCCAACGTTTTTCACATAACGCTTTAATCAAATTTGCCG
>JBIOWC010000140.1:0-12362 GCA_044868105.1 Blastocatellia bacterium | reverse complement strand
CGGAAAAAATCAAGGGCTATAAGGCGGATGAGATTATCGGCAAACACTTCTCTATCTTCTACCCTGAAGAAGACCTTCAACGTGACAAGCCGGGCTATGAGTTGAAGGTGGCGGCAGAAGTCGGACGCTTCGAGGATGAGGGCTGGCGTATTCGCAAGAATGGTACTCGGTTTTGGGCCAATGTTGTCATCACCGCTCTGAAAGATAAAGACGGTGCTCTGCGAGGCTTTGGCAAAGTCACACGCGATCTGACCGAGCGTAAGGAGGCCGAGGAACAGCGCCTGCAACTCGCACGCGAGCAGGTTGCCCGCACGGAAGCGGAAGCCGCCAGCCGTGCCAAAGATGAATTTCTGGCGACGATCTCGCACGAACTCCGCACGCCGCTTAATGCGATACTCGGCTGGTCGAGAATGATTCGTGGACTAAAACTGGATGAAACGAAGGTGGCTCGCGGGCTCGCGACGATTGAGCGCAATGCCAAACTCCAGTCCCAGCTCATTGATGATTTGCTCGATGTATCGCGAATTATATCCGGAAAGCTACGGCTCGTGGTCATACCCGTTGACCTCCACCCGCTCATCGAAGCAGCTATTGACTCCGTCCGACCAGCGGCTGAGGCTAAAAATATCCGGCTGCAGATTATGCTCGATACCAACGCGGGCTTAGTATCGGGTGATCCTGATCGCTTACAACAAATCGTTTGGAATCTGCTCTCCAATGCCGTGAAATTCACCGATAAAGGGGGCCGCGTACAGGTCAGGCTTGAGCGAATTAATTCTCAGGTTGAGATAACGGTGAGTGATACCGGCAGAGGCATTTCACCGATGTTTCTGCCCTATGTGTTTGATCGCTTTCGGCAAGCCGATAGTTCCATCACCCGGCTGCAGGGAGGGCTTGGACTTGGGTTGTCAATCGTGCGCCATCTGGTGGAGCTACACGGCGGCAGCGTCAAAGCGCAAAGCCCTGGCGAAGGTCAAGGGGCAACCTTTTCGCTGCAATTACCCATGCTGGTCGCCCACGGTTCAGGCCGTCTTGCTTATAATGTTGAAGAAGAAAACTCATCGAGCGCCGCACATCAGTTAAGCTTTGGGACTTCTGCGTCATTAGAAGGGTTGAGTATTCTGGTTGTTGATGATGAGGCCGATGCGCGCATCTTAATGACCGTCATTCTCGAAGAACGCAAAGCCCAGGTTACAACGGTTGTAAACGCGGCAGAAGCCTATAAAACACTTGAATGGTTAAACCCTGACTTAATTATCAGTGATATCGGAATGCCTGATGAGGACGGCTATACCCTCATTAGAAATGTGAGATTAAAAGAAGCCCGAGAGAAACAAGGATGGATACCGGCTATTGCGTTAACCGCCCATGCGCGTGTGGAAGATCGCTTGCGGGCGCTATCGGCAGGCTTTCAGGCCCACGTAGCTAAACCGGTTGAACCGGCTGAACTGGTGGCCGTGATTGCCAGTCTTTTGCGTCCCTTGGCATAGATTTTCTTAAAGAAAAGTAGTTTGCGATTGAACGTAGGGGCAAGGTGAGTAAGTCCACTTACCGTCGTGAGCACGCATACCGTCGTGAGTCCATTTACTGTCCCTGCCCGAATTTTGCGCCAGCAAAATAATGGTCATTGCCTGCTGGGCGTTCGGGCAACCACAAGGGTTGCTTGTTAAGCTTGCCCGTCAACATCACCTTTCGTTTATCTCTCCCAAACCGCCAGCCTGTTTGTTGACGATTTTCGGGCTGCCATAGTAGTTGATTTCTCCTACCCCAGTTGTCTTGGCATCGAGTTTCCCTGTCGCATATATATCAACACTCCCGACGCCAGTTGAATTAACCTTCGCGCTGACCGCATGTAAATTCTTTGCATCTACCTGGCCAGCACCCGATAAGGTAATCTCCGCTTCTTCGGTTTCACCCGATGCAATTAACTCCCCAGCCCCGCTCAGGATAAGCTCCACCCGCTTATTTTTTATGTTTGATAGATTGGCTTGACCCGCTCCGCCAAGGGCGCACCTTTTAAGGTCGGGAAGAGAGAGAATAATTTCCAGCTTATCCTTAGGTTCGTATTCTTTACTTGACCGGATGTAGAGCGTATCGTCTTTAACTTCGGTAATGATTAATGGCAGGATGTTGTCATCGCCGCGAATTTCGAAATTTTTCGGCTCTTGAAACCGCACCTGGATTGAACCCGCACAGCTCATATCCAGTGATGAAAAGCGGTCAAGGTTTCTATTTTCGGTTTTAACAATACCACTGCCTTTAATTTTGTCAGTGATATTAATGAAGCTGCATCCTTTCAAGCCAATAACCAATCCTATACTGAGCAATATCACGAGCTTCATGTGGCATCCTTTCTCATCAAAATTGGAGTATCTGACTCAAGACGCAAAGCATCCATGGGCTTATGCTTTACCAAACTTCAACCTACTAATTGTCACACTGAAGTAGAGCCTCACCATCATAAGCTTGAGCCTAGGCCTTGACAAGTTGTCGAGGATGAAAGAAAGCCCGGCCCTATTGCAGACCGGGCTTAAAATTAGCGCATCGCCTTCTAGGGTTTGCGCCCCAAGCCGAATTGATCGCCCGTGCGCACGGGTCGGTTGGCGACGAAATCAACCTGCACGATTTTTTCACTATGTACCGGGCGGCCCGTCTCATCTGACAGGGTTGTGATGATTCGTTTGCTCTTCACATCTATAATCTCGCCGGTTGAGGGCCAGGCATGTTTGCCATCCAGACTGAAGGTGATCCAACCGGGTTGTTCGCGCAATTTGATGCTCTTAATTTGTCTGGGGGGCATCACCGTGTTATCGAATACGTGTACCATCTCGTTATGTCCGTCACAAAGCCAAATCTCTTTCTCATCCGGGGTCAAACCGATGCCATGGGCCGGGCAACCATGACGCTTGACTGCGCCTTGCGGGACCCCCTGCACTTCGACACGTGCCAACAGCTTACCGGTTTTCAGATCGCCAATTTCAAATCCCAATAACTGGTTGACATTGACATAACACCGCGTCTGAGCCTGGTTGATGGTGAAAGGACGTATTGCATTGCTGAAGGGGCCAATCTCTTTAACTACTTCATGAGTTTTGGTGTCGGTCATGCGCAGGAGCGGCGATTTTAAGCCCGCCAGATAAGCATGCTGCCCATCGAGCGAATAGATGGTGTTGTGAGCGCCCGAATTGAGCACTAGCTTTTTGAGCACCTCACCGGTCAGCGCCCGAACCACCAGCCAATGCGGGCCCTCAAATGAGGGAATGTACAGGGTCTGGCCGTCAGGCGAGAGCGCCAGCCGGTCGCAACCGCCTTCAAATTCTTTATCCCAGACCTTCTTTTCACTCAGCAGATCGAAAGCAGCAATCCGTTTTGGCGTGCTCACATAAATCCTTGCGGTCTGAGCGTTGGCAACAATCCCTTTGACATTCTCGGCCTCCTGCCCATTGGGCACCTCCCAGGTTGGAATGCGCTTGACGAATTTGTAACCCGCGTCAATATCAAAGACCAGAATGCCAAGGCCGCCGAATTCAACATAATTGCGAATACCGGGGGAGGCGACGTAGAGATAGTGTTTGGTGTTTGCGGGAGTGGGACGACCAACCGGCGCCAACGCGTAGCAGCATAAAAGTAAGCCGAGGATAGGTTTTAGCAATTTCATCTGCATCCCTCCTAAATGAGACGACAGCCTATCGCACATGAGTCAGCGGCATCAACGGCTTGCCACGCTTGCTGAGCTTTTTTAATTTAATCCGGCGCTTGATTGATGGAGCATCCCAGTAATGACTCTCCTCTTGCCGCTGCATAAACCAGGCAATCGTCGCTTCGAAGTTGAGCGCACCTGTAAGGAATGAAAATAGGCGAGGCTTTTCTTTGGCAAGTCATCGAATCTGAGATAGGGGATGGAGTGAGGCGGGAGGCGCTCTTAACGCGACTCCCGCTTTACCGGCCCGGCGGCAAAAAAGCGGTAGCGCCGTTCCGATGAAGTGTCTTCGCTATAGACCAATCCCGTCTTCGTCTTCTTCAACTCCCACTGGATTCCTAATGTCGTATGCAGGCCGAGCTCATTGCCGGCCGATTGAACGATAGCGAAGCTCAGCGAGTCGCCGGCGACCGTTGGCTCGCTGCCGACGACGGCAACATGGCTGCAATTCGGTTTTGGACTTTTCGGAAGGCTCTTGTAAAAGACGATGGCATCGCCGGTCTGGATATCATCAAAGTTTTTCCGAGCGTTTGTATCGAAGTCCCAGGTCGAAACATTGTCAGGAATCAATCCCCAATAATTGGCGGCAAAGCCATTGCAGTCCAACCCGAGATTGTCGTTGCAGTAGGATTGGGCCGTCGCCCACTCAAGATGACCGTAACGCGAGGCGAGCCAGAGGACGTGGCGGATTTCACGCGGCGAGCCTTTTCCATCGAAGCATCGCTTCACGCCCATCAGCTCCAACCATATCTTCCCAATCGAGAAGGTGAGCGGCACCGTTTTTTTCTTCAGCTCTGCGCCAATGGCATGATAAAGCTTGTTGAAGGCGGCCTGAGCCCGCTTGGCTCGTGGTGACGCGCCCTCGACGACCTTTTTGTCTTTGGAGTAGAGCGGTCCCGCATTCAAATAGCGATCAATCTTGACTTCACAAATGGAGAAATCCTCCAAGAGCGCCGACAGGTTCAAGTAACGTCGTGAATATTCTTCTGGTGTCATCCTGACTCCTTCCGGCGTGCCTGCCGAAACAGCAGCGCCGTGGCCGGTAAAGGCCCAGTTCAACGGTTTTCCTTATGACAAACATTTGAGTTTATGATGCGACCCATCCGGCTTAAAGCCACCGCCCGATTATAGCGGATTGACAACCCTTGCGCGGTTCTTTTGGCCATGCGTACCTTCCCGTCTTCATCATTTGTCGTAGCCGATTATGCTGTAGCTGATGAAGGTGCGTCACCATCTGTGCAGGTAGATATTTAACTCGTGCGGTCGTGAAATAGCGGGGCGGTGGGCGGAGAACCCACCTGTTCAGATAGAGATATTTCAAAAAAAAGCCCGACGGCTTCCAACCAGGCTTGCATACGCCTCTACCTTCGTTCTGTGCTTCACCTGGTAGTGTCCTAATGTAGGGTTGCTGGCAAATACACCCAGGATCACGATATTATCTGGCTAATGTGAGAAGTCGGTCTAAACCAGGTTTGGTCGCACGAGCAGCCGGCCCTATATGATGCGAGGCCTGCCTGCAGAAAAATACTTAAAACGATTTCCATCATCATCATAGGTAAAACCTCATTGATGGCGTCGTGTGAAGGAGGCTCCGCAAATACCTGAATTAGACCGAATTCAGAATTTTGTCTAGAGAGGCTATTTCATGAAGGTCGCCGCATACCAAGCTCCACTGCCTGCCACTCTCTCGGTGGAGATCCTTGGCTTGATTCGCGAACAGGTCGACTGCTGTGAATCAAAGGGCGTGGAAATTTTATGTTGTCCGGAAGGCGTATTAGGAGGTTTGGCCGATTACGCGAGTCGGCCCACCGACATCGCCATCGACGTAGAAGGTGGTCAACTGCATACGCTGCTGGCACCCCTTGCCAGCGACAGGGTCACGACCATTCTGGGTTTCACGGAGATGGGTCGAGGCGGCCGACTCTACAATTCGGCAGCAGTCTTTCACAAAGGAGCGGTCGTCGGTATCTATCGCAAGCTCTACCCGGCCATTAACCACTCGATCTACGAGGCTGGAGACAAAATGCCGGTCTTCACGGTTGGCGACCTAACCTTTGGTATTATCATCTGCCTGGACTCCAACTATTACGAGCCGGCCAGGATCATGGCTGCGCAAGGCGCGGCGGCTCTGTTTGTACCCACAAACAATGGTCTGCCGCTGACGAAAGCAGGGCCTGAACTGATCGCCCAAGCCAGGAACGTTGATATCGCTCGGGCCATAGAGAACAGCGTTTCTGTGATTCGAGCTGATGTCGCAGGGCGCACGGAGAGTTTGATGTCCTACGGATCATCCGGGATCGTCGATCCCGACGGCCTGGTGCTCCAGAACGCACGGCAACTAGATCCGGATCTCGTCATAGCTGATATAGAGACTGCGCCTCGGAAACATCGGCGCGGATGGGACGCGTCGGGAAACCGCGCTGTAATGGACGAATATGTCCGCCTGGTAAAGAGGGATGATCGCTAACTCGGTGTTGTTTTGCTAGCAACACAAGATTAGGTCACTACCCAATGGATAGTAGGGTCTTCATCCTGTGGTGCTGTTGATAAGCCCGCGACGCGGGTTCTCTCCAAACACCACAACTTTTGAACACTACCCAATGGATGCGCTAAAGGTGATTGTGCGCTAGCTGTGATATTCTCTCTCGTAACTTTACAGATTTTTCTGGCTTATTTCGACTACTTACCTGGCATCACGATCTTAGAAACTTTGATATTCATGCCGGTCATTTCTCCGGTCAACTTCACCTTATGACCCGCGTGGGCCTCAAGGTCTGCAAAATCCTGGTTGTCAATGTTGTAAACTTTGCCTTTGCTGACAAACACGTATTTGCCCCCGCCCTTTACACAAGCCAGCGTGCAATCGCGTTCGGACATCTTCTTGCCGTGCTCCATAGTGGTCTTATGCTTAGCGCCACAATTGCTATCGCTGATCTTTCCCGTCCAGGTTTTTTCTGCTGCAAAAACCGTAAGACTCAACGCCAAAATACTGATAAAACTAAAAATGGTTTTCATTCTATCCTCCTAGATGCAAGCTTATCATTTCCTTAAGATTATTTCTCATCGTTCTTGGAAGCGATGGAAGTATAGGGGTCTCGTTTCTCAGACAGCACGTTTTAACTCATCAACAAACTTCAAGGCCTCACGCCGAACGTGGTCTGCAAGTCGCGGATCAATGATGCTCTTGATACGACCCGCTTCAATATCTCGCGCCGCTTTCGTCTTGAAATCAAGAAGCGTTTGCGCCGCGCTCAGAATCGCATTGGTTTCCGGGTTTTGAACAAGCGATCCAATAACGGTTCCCGGTTCGTGAGCCAATGCCACCGCCGCTCCTCCAATACTGCCGTGATGATGCAGGTCTCGGAATACTCGGCTGGTTTTCATCGCCGTATCAATCAACTCGAACTCTTCCGGGTCAAGCAAGTGGGCGACAAAGCGTGCGTGTTCATCCATAATGTTGGTCCAGAATGTTGATACTTCGTCTTTATCAAACTCCGATTCGCCTTGCGCCAGTGTCTCCAGACGTCGAGTCCAGCGTTCAGCTTCGTGTCGCGCGTGGTCGAAGAAAAGCGTCCACACCAAGCTACGCAATTTGCCCGCCGCTTGCGCTTCGCCAAGACAGGCTTTGTATTCAATAAACGGCTTGATTGCTTCCGTCACTCGGCTGACAAAACTTTTCAATTCGCCGCGCTCAGGCGGATTGGTGCCCATCTGCTGATACAAATTCGTAAAGGTTTCGTTAAAACGAAGGGCTTCTTTGCGTTCCGCTCCAGCGACCTCCGGCGGCATTAACAAAGCAAAGAAACTCGCGTGTTCTGCCATAATATCAACCGCAAAGCGGGCATCTGCCCAGGCGTGTGCCACCGGGTCGTTGTTTTCGGCGGTTGGAACGACAACCGGTTTTTCAAACGGTTGTTCTAACCCTCTCCCGCCACTACGGGTATAAACCCTAAGCCCGCTTTGGTCTTGTGCTTCCAGTGTTGCTTGTGCCATTTTATGATTTCCTTACCCTACAAATTGCGGCGGAATGTTCACTTTCAAGATTCCCTTCTCTCACCTACTCCGGCGACTGTAGCCATAACCCCCACCACCAAGGAGCAGGAGCAGCACGATGATAATAATTATTGTAGTTGTTGACATATCACTTTTTCCTTTCAGCCAGGGGTTAGTCCCCTGGCCGGTCCTAGTCTGACTCCATTCTGATGGAAATGCTGTGCAATAGTAGACAATGGCCAAATATATTATGTGTACTCTCTGCCCCAAGCTGCGTTCCAGGCTTATCCGGTCAGCATTCTGGTTGGCTACCAGTCCTAATGCCGGAGCTTGGCCTGGTGCCGCCGTTCGGCTTCCTCGATCGAATGGGTCTGCGTAAGCTTGGTATCGTGCCTCGCCATAACAACCAGCTTTTGGTAATGCTTGTGTAGTACCGCTATCTCGTCTTCGCTAAGGTCCTCGACATCAATTAGCCGATTACTGGCCCCTTCTATGGCAGCGACAATCTCGTTGAGTTTCAGATGGATCGCCAGCGCATCCTTGTTCTGCGTTCGTTGAATCAGAAAGACCATCAGAAAGGTGACAATGGTCGTGCCCGTGTTGATTACCAATTGCCAGGTGTCCGAAAAGTGGAACAGCGGTCCAGAAATTCCCCAGACCATCAGAACACCCAGAGCGATGACGAACGCCCAGGAGGTTCCCGTAGCTTTCGTAGCTTTCAGTGAAAACCGCTCCAGTAATAAACCCAGCCCTACCTTTTTCTTGTGCTTCATAACGAAACCTCCCTTCTCATTAAATGAATACCGTTTCTGATCCGCTGTCCCGGATAATGTCTTGCAGCATTTCCCGAACCTTTCTGCTGCGATCGCCGCAAAGGGAGTATGCAAAGACGCCGATCAAGCCCACGGGAAGGTTGGTGACGGTGTGAAAGATTTGGTAGAACCATTCGTCAGGATGGCAGCCCTGTTGTTACCACCCTTTCAATTTTGTGGATTGGCTGGCACAGCCGGACAACTCCGCCCGGTTGCTCCTTTGCGATCTGTAGATCGCCAGTTGAAACTAGGACGTCGCATCCTTTTGTCGAGTTGCCGTGACGCCGTGGATGATTGCTATGCCGATCAGACAGAGAACGCCTACGCCGATCCACTTCAGAGGAACATGAAGCAAGTGGGCACCGAGCGCCAATCCGACAATCAATATAATGTAGCCGACGATGTAAATCCCGAATGACATTGATGGAACTCCTTCATTTACTGTCAGGCAAAGTTCACAGCCTGCTTCAAGTCCCTACTGCCGCCTTTGGCTTTTCAGGTTCTGTTACAGGCACGTCGAGCAGCTCTGCAAAAAGCGTGCGATAGTGAAGCAGAGCCGTTCTCAATTCCTCCGTGCTGGTCCCCACATTTCTATCACGGAGCGCGATGTCGTGAGCGAGGCGATAGTTCGTAACGACTGATGCATAATCGACTGAGATGTCAGAATCGACTGAGATGTCAGCCGCGCGCTGCTCAAAGTCGCCCATCGGGTAGCCGCGCGCGTTCATAACCTCCGTCACCAATCTGTCGGCATTCGCCACAGCGGTTCGGGGGTTATCTACAAATCCGGATTGCTCCTGTTGCCACCCCCGTGCAAATTGATCGCGAGCTGCGGCAGCCAAGGGGATCAAATTGAGTTCCTTCATCCGCTTTTCGCGTTCGTGAAGTGTCTTTTCAGCCCGCCCCCGGTCGCCTTCGACGGCGGCGAGCCTGTTATATTCCGTGCCAAACTTGGAGTGCAACCTCGCGGTCTGTTGCTTTTGCAGATATAGCCAAACCGTCAGGCCAACTGCAGCGGCAGCAACCCATACAGCAGCGACAATAGCAACGATAACGATGATTGTTGTTTTATCCATGACTAGGTCTCCTCCCTGCAAACAGAATGCGTCTATTACCATCCCATCGCCGTTCAATTTTAGACAACTACATAAATAATTCCGGGCGTGAAGAAAGTGCCGCAAGCGATGAGTGATACAAACGTTAATTCGGTGTTGAACTCTGCGACGGTACCCGGGCGTTCCTTAAACCGCTCAGCTCCCGCCCTAAGGAGGGCTCGTTACTAGGTGTGTATACTAGAGGAATTGTTTCCGTCTCCATCTATCATTCCTCCATTTACTTATGGTTTCTATACGGCTAAATGACACGCAGGTGATTTATAGAAATATTACACCGAGCATAAGAGTAAAGGATATGTAATGGGAATTTTTCGGAATTTGGTCATAAAGATAGACTCTAAGCAGAAGCGTCATGAAGCTTAGAAAATTGGTAAGCCATACCGCGCATTCAAGTATAAAAAACCATTTTCAATTATGAAAAAAAGCCCGCCCCGATTTCAGACCGGGCACTAATCCGCCACTACCCTCGTTCTGTGCTTCATCGCTTCTGGCTTAGCAGTAGGCTGCTTGATTGATTAAGCGGCGACCAACCAGATAACGCCTATGGCAAATTCCAAAGGATGACGAGGTCATCTTTTCCTTCGGTTGCCAGCGTCTTCCCATCCGGACTGAAGGCCATCGGGGAGCGCATGTTTGGCAAAACGGTCAGGGGTTGATAGGTCCTGGCATCCCATAATTTTATAGAATTCTCTTTGTCGCTGGCGGTAGCAAACAGCCGACCGTTCGGATTGAAGGCGACAACCGGCGAGCGCCAACGAATATTTTTCAGGGTCATTTTCAACTGACTGGTTGTCGCATCCCAAAACATCACGACTTTGTTATCGCTCTCCGTGATGAGCGTCCGGCCATCCGGGCTGAAAAAGACGTTGACAACCTTGTTTTGGTGTCCGACCAGAGTCGCTTTTTCTTGGTGGGTCTCGACATCCCAAAGTTTGGCGGTTTCGTCACTGCTCGCCGTCGCCAGGGTTTGTCCATCAGCGCTGAAGGCCAACCGATAGATTGTCCCTTTATGCCCGATTAACGTGCCGATTAATTTTCGGCTATCGGTATTCCAAAAAAAGATTCTTCGATAATCCGAAGCGGCGAGCAGTTTGCCATTCGGGCTAAAGGCTAAATGCGCGACGCCTCCTCCGGCATAATCTTTTACCGGAAGGACGATTGACTGTTGCAAGCGACCGGTTTCAACCTCCCAGAGGTTAATTGCCGGTTTTTCATAGCTCGCCGTGGCAATGGTTTGACTATCGGGGCTGAAGGCGACGGCGAATAACATATCGCCGGAATTTACCAACGTCGTTTTTAAGGTGCCGGTTTTCACATCCCACAGTCTGACTTTGTTCCCAAGATTCTGTACCGCTACGGTCTGACTATCAGGACTAAATTGCACATGCAGGGCGCCAACGGAGAGCCATTTATCCTGGGCTTTTAATTCCGCCAGCAGTTGACCGGTGGCGGCCTCGAACAAGCGCACGGTGCTGGTTGCCTTCGCGCCCACCGCGAACACTTTGCCATTGGGCGCAAAAGTTATTTCGCCTATCCCACCTTTGCAGGGTACTGAGAGTTTTTGTTGTGGAGCAAGCCCCCGCTCCTGGTCTTTATGATCAATCAGGGATGCAGAATAATTTGCCTTGCTCAGGCTCGACGGAATTATTGACGGCTGAGTGAGTCCCTGCGCCTCAATAACGGCGGTTCCCATATTCAACTCGGGAACCAGGGTTGCGCTGAGTAGTATGGAAAGCAGGGCTAACTTAAGGAGATGTTTCATGATCGCCTCTGATGAAATGGATTTCGGGGGCAAGCGAGCCTGCCCCCGAAGATTGGGTAAGGATGATTTACTTTTTCTGTGGCCTGACAGTTATCGAAATAACCTTGCCGTAAAAAAGTGGTTGCTCTCAATTAAAAAATCTTTTTCACAGCTCGGCCCGTGTAATACCCGCCAAGGGTTAACGATCTGCCGATAACAAACCCGCCAAAGATGCCCCCGGTGAGAAACTTATAACGACTGCCCGAAGATGGACCTAAGCCAAACGCCACATCCATGGAGCGGGTCTTGGGCACCGCTTGAAAAGTAATCATTTTCCAAACCAATTTGAAGTCGGCCTTCAAACGGGCCTTCATTCTCGCTATAAATGGTAGCTGCCCGGTATTTGAGTAAACCGTGTCATGAGGAAGATAGCCAATTCCATCCAGACTATCAACCGGATCGCCATTGAGGTTCACCGTCCCGCCAATTTTGGGGTCTGTACCTCGGCCCCCTTTACCAAGCCCGGCTCCGCCATATCGGCCATAACAGGGTTGGTAAAAATTGCCCCCCCGGCCAAATAAGCAAAAGCCCACATCCTTGATGCCCTGTTTCAACCCGTCCCAGGCGCCGACAAAGATATCAGCCAATTCATCCATCCCTGTCGGGTTGACCATCGTAGCAAAGATGTTGGCCTGGATTCCTGATTTGATATCGTCGTAGAGCGTAGTCAAATACGAGGCCGCAACCCCCAGGCCAAGTGCTAAACCTAACTCTTTGACATTACCTTGCAGTAACATCCCGGCCAGTTGTAATTGCGCCCCGATATCGGCAATCGTATTGTAGATTTGTAAGGCCTTGTTGATGACCTTGTAGAGAATGGCTGACACGATTTTGAAGCCCGGCAAGAAGAAATCAAGGACCGCCACACCGATTCTTACCCACCGGTTATTGAGCACTTTGGCAATCGCACTACCGACCGCACTGAATATTTTACCAATGGC
>JBIOWC010000139.1:0-2070 GCA_044868105.1 Blastocatellia bacterium | reverse complement strand
TATTAGGCAGGTTATTCAATCACAGAAAGATATAAGGTTGTGAGTACACGATTCGTTAAAGATAATCAAACTGTCACCAGGTCTATTGCAGGCGAGACAATCATTGTGCCGATTCGTAGTGGCGTAGGCGACCTGAATTCGATTTATACCTTGAATGAAGTGGGCACCAGTATCTGGCAATTAATTGATGGACAACATTCCGTTGACCAGCTTATTGAAAGCATTAGTAGTGAATACGAAGTCTCGAAAGAGGAAGCCTCGAATGATGTTTTTGATTTTCTAAGCACACTGGAAGCCGAAGGTTTGATTCGGCACAGCAGTGAAAGTGAGAAATAGAGATTATGTCAGCAACGCCATTGAGTTATGGTGAATTCAGCTTGAATCTCCACAATAAACTTGTGGAAACCCGCAAAGGCAACCAGGGATTCCCGTCGAGTGGGACGATCGAAATCACCCATCGCTGCCCGCTGGAATGCGCGCATTGTTACAACAATCTGCCGATGAACGATAGCGAAGCGCGGCACGGCGAACTGACTTACGAAGAACATTGCCGCATCATTGATGAGCTCACCGAAGCCGGTTGTCTGTGGTTATTATTTACCGGCGGAGAGATATTTGCGCGGCGTGACTTTTTGGATATTTATACCTATGCCAAAAGCAAAGGTTTAATCATTACGCTGTTTACCAACGCTACGATGATTACCGAAAAGATTGCCGATTATCTGGTTCAATATCCGCCCTTCAGTATTGAAGTGACTTTGTATGGACGCACCAAAGAGACTTACGAACGATTGACGGGAATTCCCGGCTCGTATGAAAAATGTCTGCGGGGTATCGAGCTTTTACGCGAGCGGCAATTGCCGCTCAAATTAAAAGCGGTTGCTGTTACCATCAACAAACATGAAATTTGGGATATGCGACGCTTTGTCGAGGATGAACTCGGACTTGAGTTTAAATTCGATGCCATGATGAACCCGCGCATTGATTGTTCGCAAAGCCCGCTGGCTGTGCGTCTGAAACCGCAAGAGATTGTTGAATTGGATTTACTGGAACCGGCGCGCGTGGCTGAATTCAAACGAATTGCAACAACTTTTGTCTTGCCGCCGGAACCTACTGGCGAAGTTTATAATTGCGGCGGCGGAATTGATGCATTTGCCATAGACCCGGAAGGCAAAATGAGTATCTGCACCCTTTCGCGCGTTGATATGTATGATTTGAGAAAGGGAAGTTTCCGTGAAGGCTGGGCGCACTTTTTGAACACCGTGCGGCAACGCAAAACCACGCGATTAACCAAATGTTCAACCTGTGGCATTAAGTCAATGTGTGGAATGTGTCCGGCAAATGGCCAATTAGAAAATGGTGACCCCGAATCACCGGTGGATTTTCTCTGCCAGACCGCGCATCTGCGAGCTTATGCTTTTGATGCTCTAGTGAGGCCGCACGGCGATTGCGAATATTGCGAAGGCGGCAGCCATTATGAAGAGACCGTGCAATCGGCGGCGATGCTCAAACAACGCGTGAGTGAAGATGTAGAGTTAGGAACCCGCAATCGTTATTTGCCGGTTTTAGTTGAACAAGGTTCCTGTGACACCGGAGGCTGCTCCTCGTGTCACTAAGGTATTTGAGAAACAGCACAAAGTAATTTGCAGGTTGTAGAAATCAATATATTCTCAAGAAGCTAAAATTGGAGGAGCGTTATGAAAGAATTAAACATATCCGAAATCAATATGCAGCAAAAAAGAAAAACCTATCAGAAGCCTGAAGTGCTAAGAGTTGCGCTTAGACCTGAAGAAGCCATATTGGGAGCTTGCAAGACTAGTACTGGCGGAAGTGGAACTGGCGGCTCTTGTAGTATTATTTCTTGCCAAAATCAAGCTTCATAGCGTTTGGATTCTTTAATAGATAGTGCGAATTGTGCGCAACTTTATTAAGCTTAAGGTGAGTTCCGCACAGTTCGCATTATTTATTTTACCCCATAGAAATTCTTAATGGTTAATCATTCTCCCTTGAACCTAGAGACCAACAATACTGAGCAACGTACTTTCTTTAAAATTGCTGATCTCACAGTTT
>JBIOWC010000138.1:0-3380 GCA_044868105.1 Blastocatellia bacterium | reverse complement strand
TGGCGTCCAACCTGTGGAAATAGGGAAGCGTCGCCGTAACTTCGGCGCTATCGTCTTTCATCCCGGTTGGTTGAACTTCTGCGGCTGAAGCTTCAGCCACTGAAGGATTGGCAGATTGATGTGAGGCCTCGACGCTGGTCGCAAAATGCGTGTTTCTTCGAGCGGCAATTATCACGAGAGCGATGGCAATTGTGGTGATAATGAGAGAGAGAATAAGACTTCTGTTTCGCACTTCTTGTACTTTCCTTCGTTTTTGACAGCTTTTGAGGGCTAACACGCTGAATTTATTTATAACGTATTTTTGTGCTGCAATCAAAAATGATTCTTACGCAAAAATGGACAGGATAGTTTTATCTGAGTGCGGCATTTTGACATTTTTATATCAGGCAATATGACGCAATGGCCGGAGAGGGTGACTGGTTCATAACAAGAAGATGGTAGATAAGCGCAGGATTTTGCAGAATCAGTCGCGCCAACCTGTGGCACAGCTATAGCTTGTAGATTTTGGATTAGGTCGAGGTTCCGCAATCGGGTTAGGGAGGGTAACACAACCGGATGACAGGGTTGTTACATAGACAAAACCGGTGGACAACCAAACTCTTTGAAGCGGTTATTGCCGCTTTAGGGCTTGGTGTCTTTGTCCTGTCCGTCTATCAAACAATTCAGGATTCCGTGACCCATTCTATAGACTGGGATTGGATTGTCCTCAGTTTAATTACCGTTCTGCTCATCTCGCGCGCCGAAATTAAATTAGTAAAAACTTCGAGCGCCATGACCTTGGCTGATACCATCATTCTCGCCACCGTATTATTGTATGGAACCTCAGCGGCTGTTGCGCTTGCCGGAATTGATAATCTGATTCGCGTGTCCCAGAAAAAAAATAAAAATCGGGAAGGCGTATTCCATGCCGCCTCGATGAATATCTCGTTTTTTATTTCCGGTCACGCGCTGACGGCTTTAGAGGGCCGGTTAAGAATTGATCAACTGAGTTGGGAACAACTGGCTTTTGCCACCGCCATTATTGGGTTGATACACCTGTTAACCTATTCGGGACTGACCATTCTCTTTATTACCTTTCGACGAGGCTTTGCCTTCTTATTGCGCTGGAAAGACCTGGCGGTTTGGACGGCGCTCTCTTATTTTGTCGGTGCAGCCGTTGCCTGCATGATCATTAAATTAATCGCCAGCGTCTCGCTCACGGCTTTTGTTACCACGGCACCGATTCTGACCCTTACCTACCTGACCTATAAATCCTATATTGATCGCGTCGAGGTCACCAATCGTCATGCGGAAAATGTCGCTGACCTGCATCTGCGAACCATCGAGGCGCTGGCCATTGCCATTGATGCGAAAGACGAAGTCACGCACGACCATGTGCGTCGCGTGCAGATCTATGCGACAGGTTTAGCCAAACTCTTCGGGCTCTCGGAAAAAGAGGTTGAAGCGTTGAAAGCCGGAGCCTTGTTGCACGATATTGGCAAGCTCGCCGTCCCGGATTACATCTTGAACAAGCCCGGACCCCTGACCCCTGCGGAGTTTGACAAGATGAAGGTTCATACGATTGTTGGGAGCGAAATTTTAGAACGCGTGGGATTTCCTTATCCGGTTGCGCCGGTGGTTCGCTATCACCATGAAAGATGGGATGGGCGCGGTTACCCGGACGGCTTAAAGGGGGACGAAATTCCCATGACGGCGCGCATCCTATCGGTTTCGGATTGTTTCGATGCCGTGCGTGAAGAGCGTCAATATCGAGGCGCCATGTCGCGCGAAGAAGCCATCACCTTGCTCAAAGAAAACAGTGGCGCAATGTTTGACCCGGCAATTGTGAAAGCCTTTCTCAATCATCTGGATGAATTTGAATCCGAGATTCGCGAGCAGGGCATTCAATTGCAATCTTTCACCGGCAACAAAGAGGTTCAAGAGGTTGGTCGGGAGTCGCGCAATGAAACCGGCTCGTTTGCGTTTGAAAAAATCCGCAGCGCGCATCGCGAGGTAACCACGCTTTATGAAATCGCGCAAACCATCGGAACGAGCCTGGATTTACGTGATACCTTTGCGGTTTTCTCTTCTCGACTGCTCGATATTGTCAGTTATACAACCTGTGTTTTATACCTCGTAAAACGCGATTCGACCGATATCGAAGCGGCGCACGTCACCGGTCGCAATACCGATTTAATGAAAGGGAAAAGAATGCCATCGGGAGTGGGCGTAGCCGGATGGGTCGTCGCCAATAACCATGCCATGTATAACAGCGACCCGCATCTGGATTTTGATGCGTTGCGCATTGATATACCGGAAGAGTATCTCACGGCTGCGGTGGTCCCGATGATGCGGGAAAATAAGATGGTCGGCGCGTTAGCGCTTTATTCGACCGACATCGCCAATTATGATGCTGACCAACTGCGGCTGGTTGAAGCAGTCGCCAAACTTTCTGCTGATGCGATTGCCAATGCCGTGCATCACGAAAAGACTCAGGAGAGCGCCCTGACCGATGCCCTGACCAGTCTGCCCAACAAACGCGCTTTACGTTTACGCTTTGACGAGGATTCCGACCGGGCGCTTCGCCACAATGACCATTTCTGTGTGGTGATGATGGATTTGGATGGGTTCAAAAATGTCAATGATAAGCTCGGACATCAGGCGGGCGATAATTTGCTCATTGAGACCTCGCGCCTATTGATGTCACAAATTCGCTCAACCGATTTCATCTGTAGATATGCGGGCGACGAATTTGTTGCTATTTTACAAGTCGGTTCCGATGAAGCAAAAGAGATGGTTCATCGCATACAAAGAGGGATAGAACGACATGATTTTCGGTTTGGCCGAACCGATTTGGGCATCGGCATCAGCGCCGGGTTTGCTTGCTTTAACTCTGATGGCAGCACATTGGACGAACTCTTAATTGCTGCTGACCGGGCCATGTATACGGATAAGATGTTGCGCAAAAAAGTTGCTCAAACCGCCGCCTCAAAAACCAACCCGCTCAACCAATACAAGATTGTTTGATTCGTGCAGTGCCGGCAAAAAACTATTGAACGAACCGGCCTTTATGATATTCTCGAAAACGAGTTTGCCAGTCGTTTCCGCCTCCGATTTAATGAACTGATTCATTAAATCCTTCTGCTTCGTCTCCTATTCAAGCCCTCATTGAATCGGTAAACCCCGGTTGATTAACATATGCTGAGGATTATCAATTCGAGGTCCAATCAATCATCAAGCGCGAGCCTGCCGATAAATCAATATGGAATTTCTGTATGACCGTTGGGTTTACAAGAAAGCGACATCGGCACAATGCCATTTTGTTGCGAAAATAAAAAAATGGCTTGAACAACCGGCAATAATTTGACGAAAGTAATGTTTTGAAAAATGAAATGAAGCAA
>JBIOWC010000137.1:0-4405 GCA_044868105.1 Blastocatellia bacterium | reverse complement strand
TTCATCGCGTTTACCAGCTCTCGCCAGCCACAGCCCCAAATAGCCCTTGGTCGAGGAACCAAAATAGAGTTCGAGAGCCCTGCGCGTTTCGGCTATAGCTTCCGGATACATTCCCTTGGCGCCATAGGCCCGACTCAAAGCCAGGTGAGCGTATTCAAAATTTGGGTCACGTACGAGAATACGTTTGTATTGCGTAATCGCCTCATCATATCGGCGAGCGAGGACGAGCATGTCAGCGAGATTCGTACCGGTGATTGACGAGAGCGGGTCAAGCTCCTCGGCACGCCTCATCTCGGCAAGGCTATCGTCGAAGCGTTTTATATTCGAGAGGTCAGCGCCTAACCAATGATGGGCGGTTGCGTAATTCGGTTTGAGTTCGATAGCGCGGCGATATTCCTTTTCCGAGCCAGCCCGCTCCCACTCATAATTGGCAAGATAAAATCCGAGAGCGGTGTGGGCTTCGGCCAGCTGTTCGTCAATCTCCAAGGCTCGCAGAGCTGCCGCTTTCGCCTGCGGCATGCTGTCGTTTCCCGGCGCGACATCGTAACTCGAAAAGAGAACATAGGTTTCGGCTAAACCGGAATAAGCCAGCGCATAGTTTGGGTCTTTCTCGATTGCTTGCCGATAAAACTCAGCAGCTTGTTTGAGGGCTTCGCCGGTTCGCTTGTTCCAATAGAATTTGCCTTTCAGATAAAGCTGATAGGCTTCCGGGTTAGCGGTGTAGTTCTTTTCGACGATTTCGTAGATCGTCAGAATGTTCGGATGATTGAGCGCGGATGCCGCTTTCGCTTCTTGAATGAAGCGATGCAAGCGGTCGGCGTGTTGACTGAATTCTGCGGCGAGCAGTTTGATGGCAACCTGACGTTCGAGTTTCGTGTCACGCGCCAGAAAGACTTCGCCCATGCCACCCGCGCCAAGTGCAGCGAGGATGTCGTAATGTCCCAGTCGTGTGCCGGTGGCTAGAGGCATAAAATTACCGGCGGCATTATAGCCGCCGGGCTTGATTATTCAAACGGGTTGCAGGAAAACTAAACTCAAGATGATGACGCCTCAGGAAGCAAGCTGGCCAAACGATAAACGCCGGTGTCCATACGCGCAGCAAAACCGGCTTTGACCAGCGCGTGATGGCCTTTACCGGCTTCGACGCGAGACAATCCGGTGAGGCGCGCCAGTTCGCCGCGCAGCGTCTCGCCGGCGCCTTGCAAATAAGCGCGGGCGATTTCCGTAAGTGCCGCTTCGCGTTTCACTTTCTTGGCCAACTCTTGCGCCCATCGCCCTTCGCTGAGGCTCCAGATATAGGTGAAAAACGGTTCATATAACACTTCGCTCGGAACGACTTTCATGGTGCGTTGCAATTCATCCAGAGCTTTTGTAAAGCGCTTGCGGTCTTTAACCCCGGACGCTTCGCGCAGGTCGGCCGTCCCCATCTCCCATTCCTTACGCAGCACTTTTAAAATCGCGCGCGCGTCATCCGACAAACTATCTTTTTCACTTTTGCGCGCTACTCCGAACAAAGCGTTGAAATGGGGAATCAGGCGCGGCGCCACGAAAGTTGATTTGCCCTTCAACAACTTCGCGTAATAGACCTTGCCGCGCCGCATCACTTCATCTTTCGTCACCCAGGCGAAACTGGCTTCGGGGTCTTTCTGCACGTTGCGCGGCATAAAGGCATCGCGCCGGCCGCACACCGCCACATAGAGCGAAGGATAAGCGGTTCGCGCATCGGTCAAGGCTCCACAAAAGCCTATCTCTTCAATAAACGCTTCCGCGTCAATCGCCGATTCAATGCGCAGTTCCGGCGTGCGTCGCCACAGCCGGTCACGGTGAAGTTCAATCTCTTCGGGAATCGTTTTGTACATTGGGGTGCGGGCAGACTGAAATTGCGCCGGACGGTTATTTGCCAGCCGCCGCCTTGATACTTGCGGGGCTGCCAGTTGCGCTACGCCAAATCTCTTTTTTATTGCCGTCGGCGTCCACACTCGTGGCCACGGTCTGACTTTCTTTGGTCGTGTTGATAAAGAGCAAGGCGCCTTTGCTGTAATCTACTGCCGGAGACATGCCGACATCAATCAATACCAAGCGTCCGTCTTTGTCTTGTTGAATTGCGCCAAACCCTTCAAAGGCGCCGGGGTCGTGACCGAATACGAAATGTCTGGCTTTGACCGACGCGAGATTTTTATCCAGTAACTCTTTGGCGCCGCCTTGGCCTTTCCACCATTTTTCTGATTCCAATAAAGAGTCTTCGCCGAGCAAGGATTTCCAATCGCCTTTTTCAACGGCCGCGCGAAACTCTTGCGCTAGCTGGTCAAGGGTTTTGCCAGAGGTATTGCCGCTATGGGAAAAGAACCAATCATTGACCCGCGCCGCATAAGCCCGCGTCATCAGCCACACGCCGTATGGCGATTCGCCGCGCGGAAGCGTCAAGGGGTCAATCTTCCTGGCTTCGAGTTCATCTTCAAACTCCTCGGCTTTTTTGGCGCCGGGATTGCCCAGAAACGTCACTTCGTGATTGCCGAGCGTGACAATAAGTTCGCCGCCCGCGGCGCGCGCCTGGGCTTCGAGCGACATGAATAAATCAAGCACCGCCAGCGCCTGATTGCCTTTGTTAATCAGATCGCCCGTGCAAACCATTAAACGATTGCCGCCCGTCCAGGTAAACCCGGCACGCGCCGAGGCCTCAGCTTTAATCAGCCCGGCTTTGGTAAGCAGCGCAACGAGCCTGTCGTAGCCGCCATGAATATCACCGATGGCCACCAGTTCATTATTGGTGTCGCGCTCAACGATGGCCGGATATTGATTCCAGTCCCGCGCATAGCCGACCATCTCTTTATGCTTTTTGCCTTTTTTATCCTTGTCTTTTGATTCGCCATTGCAACCCGCAAAGCACAACATCAGCAGAGCCGAAAAGAGGGCAAGCAATTTGAATAATCTTGAAGACATCTGTTTATCTTCCTTTTTGAAATTTGAGAAACTTATGCTACCGATTTTTTCGCGTTTGCGCTAAGGCAAAAAATTTTCTATTACGCAAAACAGAAGCCTGGCGCCCTGCAGTTCTCGTCCCTCAAATAAGGCGCCAACCCGTATGACATAAAAAGCCTGCAGGTTATCCTCGAATTAATCGGAGGAAACGGATAAACCCGCTAAATGAAATCCGCTTTAATCATTCCTTCCGGTTAATCCGCAGTTAAATTGTTCTCTTGATGCAAAACCCCTTCGGTTTATGGTGAAGGACGCTGATTGAAGATTATCCGTATCGCGTCAGGCGATTTTGCGAGAGCAGGTGATGTCCTGATAACTGAGATAATTCTTTCTACCCGGCCAGGAGCCGTAACGAATCGGTTCAAGCTCAAGTCCGGCTTTCACGTGCGCTTCTCTTACATAGGGTTCATCGTAGGCTAAAGCAACTTCGGGGTTACGCCGATCAATGGTCCAACATTCAGGCTGAAAGGGAGCAAACTGGCGATGGCTGGCGCCCGCAGCGATGAGCCGCCGGGATTCATCATTCAATAAAAAATAGGTAATCAAGGCGCGCCCATGGGGCTTTAATACCCGCCCGACCTCGTGCAGATAATTGTTCATATCGGCCGGCAACAGGTGGGTCAGCACGCTGGTTAGAAAGACATAATCAAAACTGGCGTCCGGGTAAGGGAAACGGTACTCGGCGGCGCGGCACTTACCTTTCGGGTTGTAGAGTTCATGATAAATATCAGCGTGTTGAAATCTGAAATTCGGATACTGGCGCGAGATGTGATAACGGCTCCATCTGATACCCAGTTCGACAATATCGAAGCCGTCATACGTTCCCTGGTGTAGATACTTGGTCAGCGGCGCAGCCATTCGTCCGATGCCGCAACCGACATCCAGCACCGCCGCATCGGGTTTGAGGTGACCCAGTTCAATGTGATAGTTCAAAAACTCATGGGCGACGCCCGTAAACCCTGCGCCATCGCCGATGAAATCGAGTGCGGCAGGAGGGTAGAGCCGGTTTCTGCGGTGCGGTAACCTATCGGCTAACTCGATGGTCGTTAAATACCACGAGCGCACCATCGGTTTAATCGGCGCGGGTATCAGACGCGCTAGTCGCATAGCGAAATTGTAACACGCGGGCTCAACATTCAAGGGGCGATGAAGTTAAAGCAACCTGATTGTGAAAAAAAAAGTAGCCAGCAGTAAGCCGAGAACCCGTAAAGGCGAAACTTGAAGGCTGCGCCTGCGCTTTCAGCATTTCCGCTTTCTCAATTTGCTGCTCGCTACTCCGGTTTTAAAAGAATCGCATGGTATAGGTCAGTCGCACGCCGCGACCAATCTCCGGCGCGATCTCTTTAATAAACGACAGATGATTCAAATAAAAACGATTGCCCAGATTGAAGGCGCTCAGTGAAAAGACATGAACGAGGTGTTGCCC
>JBIOWC010000136.1:0-9479 GCA_044868105.1 Blastocatellia bacterium | reverse complement strand
GCACAGTGATTTTTCCAGTCGGTTGGGGGTTCTGGGCGAACCCTGATAAACCACACAATGCCAACAGAAACAGGATAAATATGGATTTTTTCATCATGGTTTTCTTCCTTTGGAAGGCGCACAAATTGTCGCCCTGGCCGGACAACTCGTTGGCGCATCCTGAGCGATTTAGGGAACGAAGACTCGAACATATTTGAGAGTGCCCGACTCGCTCCACGAGAGATAGAAGACCCAACCCTCACGGGTTCGGTAAGAGCTGCCACCAAGATAATCGCCGGTAAACAATGGGGTCGTAAAACTCGTCCCGATGGTTTTCGTCGTTCCGATCTCCTGCTGACCCTTGAAGACTTTGAAGCGAACTTCAAACTTTCCTTTATCCACCTGTTCGAGCCAGTAAAAAATATACGGAGCGTTCTGCCCTTCGGCATCAACCAGGGTGCCGTGCAATACGCTGGCACCCTTCTTTTCCGATTTGATGGCGTATAAAAATTTCGGAGCACTTCCGGGTGTGTAGTTAAATAACTTATAGAAGGCCTCTTCGCCCTCGCGACAGTAGGTTGCCACAATGAACCCTTCCGTTTTCATTGTATAGTTGCCGAGTGAATGGGTCTCCCTGGAATTGGCGAGCGACAGGTAGGCGTACATATTCGCATTCAAGCCGACCTTATCGGACATTTTGCTGGTCGCGGTGTCCGAATCTGATGGGTACGAGAGGGTCGTAATAGGGATGTCATTCTGCTCGGTCAGCCCCTGCGGCGTATTCAGCAGGTTGAGATGCGCTTTCTTATCAGCTTGCGAATAGGCGAAACCGACGACGCTGTTGGACAACGAGTTGATGGGGACCCGCCAAAAATTGGGCGGCGATTCTATCTTCCTTTCAACCAGCCAGCTTTGACCGCCGTCACGCGACCGTAACAGGAGCCCCAACCAGGGACTATTTCCGGTCGCGCAAATCGTCGTGAGGTAGAGGTCATTGGTTGCCAGGTTGACATGAAGGTAATGCCCGTCCCAGCCGCCCGCTTCGGCAGTCTTTTTGGCGGCATTCACTCTCGGTACACCGCAATACCCCGGGTCAACTTTAGCCCCGCTCTTGGTATCAACTTTGGCAGCGTCAAGGGTGGGCAGTTGAACCCAGGTCGTCCCACAATCGGTAGAGGTGAAAACGAAGATGGCGCCTCTGCCGCCAGAGACGTTTTTGTTTTTCAACGTATTCGTCTTCGTCTGGTCCCACCAGCTCGGATGGGCAAGATCATCCCTCCAAATGATGGCTTCAAAGGTGTGAAACAATCGGCCGTCTTTTGTGGCAACCAGGTGATTGTCCTGGATGATAAGCGGGTCGCTTAAATCTTTAGAACTTTTAGCTTCCGGGGCAAGATTGCGCAGCGACGAGCTCCAGTTGCTCGTGTTATTCAAATTGACGGAGGCAATGAGGCTACTGCTCGCGAGGAATAATTTTCCGCCCGGGCAGGCGTTATTGGTTCCCGGGGGAATGACCGCGACGGTGGCTTCGGTCATTGCGGATGCGACAGAAACCGGATTGCCCACTTCCACCCCCGTGCGGTTCTGAGCCCACGTCTCGCTTGCGCAAATCAACGCCAGCAATCCGCAAAACAGAAACAAGCTAAACCCCCGTTTGATGTTCATGGTTTTCATTGGTCCTTTCTTACTTGAGTCTTCCTGTGGTTAGCGAGCCTTCACTGAATCATCTCTTGGTAAATCTTATTTTCGGCGGTGAATTTCACCATCGCCGAGTTGACCGGCCCAGCGTTCAGTTTTTTCCCGTAGGTTAGGCGAGCGCAGGGGTAATAGTCTTTACAAGGGCATTATCTTCGGCGCGATCATTTCTTCGTAAATCTTTCTCTCGCTGGAGAATTTCTCCATCGCCGTTTTAACCTCGGTATCATTGGGTTTTTTCCCGCTGAAATAGCGCAGCGCCCGGGTAACCGTCTCTACCAGGTCCTTGGCGCCGTTTGGCGAATAAAGCCAATTGCGGCCGGCTTCGCGTATGAGGCGATAATGTTCACTGCGCGCTTGCCAGTATTGGGACTCCGCATAAGTAGGCTCTCTGCCAAACACCGCATTGTAAGCGCGCGCGATGGCCCCTTGTTTGGCAAACGCATTCTCTTTCAAACGGTCGATTTGTTCGGTGACAATGGTTGCGTACCAGGCTTGTTGGGTTTTGATCCGGGCATCATAGGTGGCTTGCTCGATGGGGTTCGAATCCCGTCCGTGGACTTCGCGGAAGGCCTGGTTAATTGCCTTCGCGCGATAGGCGCCGAACGGGTTTCTGGCAAGCTGAATTTTTATCCAGTTCATTGCATCAACCAGTTTCAGACCGTCGTCGAATTTCTGCTTATATTGCGGGACTTGATAGAGTGAAGTAATCCAACCGTTGCGAGTTGCATCGCTGATCCGCTCCCCGATGACCAGCGGCGCGGCGGCTTCAAAAGACGAATAAGCGGCCTGACATTTGGGAAAGTTGGCAGTTGCCTGCTCTTTTGATAAATCCTTACCGCAAGGGTTGAACTGCCCGAAGGCATTTGCGGCTTGCCAGCCGAGCCCGATAAACGCTAAGCATAGACCTTGGGTTAGCAGTTTAGTGAAGCGATTTCTCATGCTCTTTTTCCTTTCTGACTTTCCTGGTGATGTCATTCCCTATTTCAATACGCGAGAACACCGGGCTGAATTCCCTCATCCGGTTTAAAAGATTTTGTATGAAGCGAGAGGGGCCTAGCGGAAGCGGGTTCAGGTGTCCAGAGAACCTGCTGAAAATCGCTGCTTGGCGCGTAGGCCCCTGAGCGGTTTGGCAAATCCAATCCTTCCACCTGTGAGTAGATCATCTATCGACTTGGTCGCGTCGCAATATTCCGGCCAATTCATCCAACGGCTGCCGCTCTCGCAACATAAAAATCGCTAGTCTTTTAAGGTTCGACAATAATCGTTACGTCAAAGGTGTTGTTCTGTTCGTTGGTCTCGGGGGTCTTTTTGTAAGGATCAACGGCAACCGTGAGTTTGTTCTCGCCGACTTTCAGCTTGGAGGCAAAGACCGCCTGGCTGACTTTAGAGCCGTTCTGAAAACTGACGGTATTGCCGACGATGCCAAGCGTCTTTCCTTGAATCAACGCATAGGTCGAAAGGTCGCCGTGGTCGCCGTTGCGGAAGATAAAGAACGCCAGATTGAAGGTGCAGCTGTCGCCTTCGCAACTCACGGCTTCACTCTTTTTTACGGTCAGGGTTTTTCCGGCGGTGACATATTTGGCTTTGGTATCGACTTTCTTGGTCTCGGTGCCGTTCAGGTAAAGCGCCGGACGCAGAGAAAAATCCCAGACCGCAGGCGCGGGCGGCGGCGGCAATTTTGGTTTATCCGTTTGTGCCATCACCCCGGTGATGAACTGGGCATTGCCGATTATTACAGTCAGAAGAAATAAACTCATCACAGCAATTATTGAATAGCATCTTTTTTTCATCTCGTTCTCCTTTGCAAATTTTGTTTATCAGCGTGTTAAAGATTGCTTCGTTAAAGCGGTCAGCGGATAAGCCGCAAGACCGAAATTGCAATCCCTTATTTGGGCGGGTCGGGAAAATCAGCTATCTTTGGCACATTGGGAAAAGTTGCGTTGATCAGTTCCTTAAGGCGATTGAAATCAGGCTTTTTCTTTACAACCAGCGCCGAGATCTGGCTTTGCCTCTCCGGCGTCATCGGCAACCGCACCACGGCAAAGGCGCGCTTGATGGTCTCCAGGCGTTCCTGAACCTGTGACGGTGAATTGCCGGTGATGTAGATGATGTTGGCTTTGTAACAGTCCGTATAATTCAAGCCTTCCTGTTTCATGCGATTGCGCCAGTAATCCAAATCACCGGGATTGGGCACACGTCCGATGCCGTTCAGGTAGGCCTGATAAGTCGCGTAGGTGCGGTCGGGTTGATTTTTTTCGTCCTTCAACCACAGGCGGTGGGCGTTGATAATATCCATATAGCCGAAGTTTTTCTGCTTGCCTGCAATCTCTGTCGTCCAGTAGCTCGACTCCTCTGTTTTTGGCTTGCGACCAAAACTGTCTTCGTAACCTCGCCGAATGGCGTTGGCAAGTTCGGTAGCTCCCTGCGCGGTGCGCAGCTTCGCTTTTAATTTTTCCGCAACCTGCGGCGTATCGTCGTACGGGCTGCAGTCCGATTCGTCGAAGCCGGCTTTGCGCCACTCGCCAAGTTCTTGTGGTGAAGCCGACCGTCCATAGGCGATCTTATAGGCTTCAGAGACGCATCCACCAAACGCCCCTGTCCCTTTCATGTTTATCTGCGCGCGGCTTTCGGCGGCCAATGCGAGACCGAAAGCCGCAACGAATACGAAGGTAAATAAACTCTTCTTCAACATTATTTTTCTCCTGTTTATATGAGATTTTTAAAGATTAGATAAGGCTTGCCGCGCCAGTTCGATGGCTTTGGTTTTGGCCTTCACCTCATCTTTGAAATTCATCATCGCTACATAAAAATAGAGATGGCCTTGAGCAAAAACGTGAAGCTGACGGCTCGCTGTCCAAAATGCTGTGTCACCCAGGCCGGCAACCTCAACCGGCGTTTTCTGAGTGAGCTCTTTCAAGGTGTCGCGCACGCGTTGAATGGCCTCGGGCGTGTTATCGTCAACCGGCGAGCGGCGGGCAAACAGTTCTACGGTTTGCGCCGAAGCCGTTTTGTATAAGCATTGCGAAGCCGCCGCCGTGGTTTCTGTGCCTTCGGTCAGACGGCCGGGATTGGCCGCTTCAACGGGTTGTCCAAGAATTTTTTCAACTTCGACTTTTGCTAAAAGGGCGCAGGCCTCCAGCTTTTTGGGTTTGGATGACGCGGTTGTCGAAGCCGGCACGCTTGGCGCGGTCGCGCTGCCCGGCGCTATGGCGTTACAGGCAGTTAAGGAAAAACTCAACGCCAGGGTCAGCATAAACCTTAGGCCTATGAACCATTGACGATTTTCAGAATGTGGTTTTTCCATCACCTTCATCACCGTTTGCTCCTGAAATGTTTTTTCATGCCGGCGCGCCCGAAGGCGCCGGTCATGCGCTTTTCATAAGGGGAAGATGGACGAAACGGGGAGCGTATTACTATGGGGTAAAAAAATCCGCTAATCTTTTCCAGCCTCCATAGGTTTACGCGAGAACTCGCCAGCGAATCCCCTCATCGCGGCAAAACTTTTTTTTAAGACCAGCAACAAGCGGACGAAAATCTTGCAAAAACTGGTATAATCCGGCTGATTTTGAATCCATTCTAATCGGTGACCTATGAGCAATCCGTTGCCCGAACAGATGACGCGCCTGCTGGTGGCCTGGAGCGATGGCGATAAATCGGCGCTCGATAAATTGATGCCCGTCGTTCATGACGAACTCCGGCGGCTGGCGCATCGCTATATGAATCGTGAACGCCAAGGGCACACGCTGCAAACCACCGCCCTGGTCAACGAGGTCTATTTAAAGCTGATAGATCAACGGAATGTCAGTTGGCAAAACCGCGCCCATTTTTTCGCCGTTGCGGCAAAGCTGATGCGCCGTATCCTGGTGGATTATGCGCGCAGTCGCCAGTACGCCAAGCGTGAAGGCGAGCAGCATAAAGTTGAACTTGAAGAAGCGGCACAGGTGTCAAAAGCGCGCGGCGCGGAACTGATTGCCGTAGATGATGCCTTGATGAGTCTTGAAATGATTGATGCGCGAAAGGCGAAGGTGGTGGAGTTGCGCTTTTTTGGCGGGCTGACCATAGAAGAGACCGCCGAAGTATTGCAGACTTCGCACGCGACGATTGAGCGCGACTGGACAACTGCACGGGCATGGCTTTACCGCGAAATCAGCCGAGGGTAAGTGGGTGAACCGAGACCGCTTTCAACAAGTCGAAAGCATCTTTCAAGCGGCGCTCAAGCGCGACCGCGAAAGCCGTGCAGCCTTTTTAGACGGCGCGTGTCTTGGGGATGAGGAGTTGCGCTCGGAAGTTGATTCCTTGCTCGAAGCCAATGAGCAAGCTGGCAGTTTCATTCACGCGCCGGCGGTTGAAATGGCCGCCGCGTTGATGGCCGAAGAACAGACCGACTCCTTAATCAACCAAAGCCTTGGGCAGTACAAAATCATCGCTAAAATCGGCGCCGGCGGCATGGGCGAAGTTTACTTGGCGCAAGACACGCGCCTCGGTCGCAAAGTGGCTTTGAAACTCTTGCCTGATTATTTTGTGAGTGACAAAGATCGCTTGACGCGTTTCAATCAGGAGGCGCGCGCCGCTTCGGCGCTCAATCATCCCAACATCATCACTATCTTTGAAATTGGGCAGGTTGATTCAACGCACTTCATTACCACTGAATTTATTGAAGGGCAGACGCTTCGTCAGGTGATAGCGAATGGCAGTCTGAAAATGAGTGAGGCGCTCGATGTAGTCATCCAATGTGCGAGCGCGCTGGCGGCGGCGCACGCGGCAGGCATTGTTCATCGTGATGTTAAACCCGAGAACATCATGCTGAGACCGGATGGGATTGTGAAGGTGTTGGATTTTGGTTTGGCGAAACTGACCGAAGGTGATGGTTTGAACAACACCACCGATTCGCCGACGATGATGAAGGTGAGCACGAGTCCCGGTGTGGTGATGGGGACCGCCAGTTATATGTCACCGGAACAGGCACGTGGTCAGCGCGTGGACGGGCGGACCGACATTTGGAGTCTCGGTGTCGTGCTCTATGAAATAATCACGGGACACGCGCCATTTAAGGGCGAGACGACGATTGATGTGATCGCGGCAATTGTTGAACGCCAACCGGCGCCGCTGGCGCGCTTCGCGCCTGCGACTCCGACCGAATTGCAGCGCATCGTGATGAAGGCGCTGCGTAAGAATCTCGATGAGCGTTATCAAGTCACTAAAGAGATGCTCAATGACCTGCGCGAGTTGAAGCAGGAGTTAGAGGTGCAAGCGCGGCTTGAAGGCAGCTTACCATCAGAACAAAACCGCGACACCAACCCAACAAATGCAACAACCAGCGCGGCGCAACTGGCGGTAGCAACCGCGCAAGATATGCGTGCGAAAACTGGCGATGCAACGGTGCGGCATACGTCAAGCGCCGAAATTATCCTCAGCGAAATCAAAAAACATAAGTTGGGCGCGGCGACCATCTTTGCAACGCTCATCGTTGGATTTGCCGTGTTAGGCCTGCTGCTCTACTCATACATACAGAGAAAATTTATCGATCCGACACCAGGTGCTAAGTCTGACACCGGCGCGCAGACCATTAAGATCACGCCCTTCCCCATCAACGGCTGGGCCAGGGAACCCGCTATCTCTCCGGATGGGAAGTACGTCGCTTACGCGCTGTTAGACCAACCAAAGCAGGAGCAAAGCGTGTGGGTCAGGCACCTGCCGACCAGCAGCGTCGTGCAACTCTTCCCGCCCTCGAAGAACACCTACACTAATCTCATCTTCTCGCCCGACAGTAACTACCTCTACTATCAAGTGAGCGCGCAGCCTGAAAGCCAATCATCCTACTCTCTCTGTAAAGTGTCCGTCATCGGCGGACCGCCGAGAAAACTGGTTGCCGATTTCGGGCCAGGGAGCCTGATCACCTTTTCGCCTGACGGCAAGCAACTCGCCTTCTTCCGTTGGGCAGAAACCGGGCTAAACCTGATGGTAATGAACGAGGACGGCACGGGCGAACGCTTCCTCGCCTCTCGCCAGGGGCACGAATGGTTTGAAGGTATGCCCTCCTGGTCGCCGGATGGCAAGACCATCGCCTGTTTTGTCGGCGATGACCGCCATTATCGAGGAGTGGCTTTAGCCCTGGTGGCGGTCGAGGATAGTTCGCAAAAACAGCTGGGCGCGGCGACGTGGTGGCGTGGCGATGGGCTTTTCTGGCTACCCGACGGCAGCGGGTTGATGGTGGACGGGCGCGAATCGTTCAATACCTCCCCGCAACAGATCTGGCGCGTCGCGTATCCGAGCGGTGAAGTGCGCAAGCTGACCAATGACCTGCTCGATTACTTCATCAGCGGCCTGACCGCTGATAGCAATACCCTCCTCGCCCTCAAGATAAATTTACTTTTTGATATCTGGATGACGCCCGCCGCGCCGGGCATCAATCCTACCCAGGTGACCTTCAGCAAGGCCGATGGCCACAATGTCAACTGGACGCCGAACGGCGAAATCATCTTCGCATCTACGGCGAGCGGTGACAGCAGCATCTGGGTGATGCGCCCGGATGGTAGCAACCGCCGCCAGTTGACCGGCGGCTACTATGACATCAGACCCACGGTATCACCCGACGGGCGCTTTATTGTCTTCATGTCAAACCGCTCAGGATTTGCCAATCTCTGGCGTATCGACAGCGAGGGCGGCAACCTCCGGCAGCTTACCAACGAAATCAGCGAGACCAATTGTCCGCGCTACACGCCCGATGGCAAATGGATCGTCTTCCGCTCTTATCGTTCAGGCAAGTCGGTGATCTGGAAAATGCCCGCGGACGGAGGCGAGGCCGTTCAACTGACCGATCATGAGAGTTGGGAACCGGAGCCATCGCCCGACGGCAAGCTGATCGCTTGCATAGACCTTGAAACGGTGGGCAAAAACAGAGCCTTGATCTTGTCCATAGAGGGTGGCGAGCCGATACGGGTAATTGATTTGCCCGCAGACTCCGACCGCCCGGTCAAGTGGACGGCGGACGGGCGCGCCCTTACGTTTGTTGCTTCGCGTGGCAATGCTTCAAACATCTGGAAGCAGCCGTTAGAAGGCGGCGAGCCCACGCAACTGACCAACTTCAAGCCCGGCCCTACAGAATCAAGGATTGTTTACTATACGCTCTCGCCCGACGGCAAACAGTTCGCAGTCACGCGCAGAAGTTTCGCTCAACCCGATATGGTCCTGATCACTAACTTCAAATGAGCCAGCGATGAACCTGAAACGCTTTCAACAAGTCGAGACCATCTTTCAAGCGGCCTTGAGGCGCGACCATTTGGGCCGACAAATTCGATGAGCAATCCGCAGATATTTTTGCCGTACAGGATTCGATTTCAGAGAGACTGGCGGGCGCGCTGTCGCTCAGGCTCAGCGGCGAGAGTGAAAGGCAATTGAGCAAACGTTACACAACGAATCTGGAAGCCTACCAACTCTATGCCCAAGGGCGCGCCCGCTGGAGCACCTTCCATCAGGCTCAAGTCAGCCTCAAGTATTTTAACGCGGCCTTAGAAAAGGACCCGACCTACGCGCTGGCCTACGCCGGGTTGGCGAATGCCTATACGATCATGGGCATCTATGGCCATTAACTCCACAAGAGGCTTATCCGCAAGCTCGTAAAGCCGCGCTCAAAGCTTTGCAACTCGACGACAACCTGGCCGCCGCGCACGTGGCGCTCGGGGCGGTCAAGATTTTCGATGAATGGGATTGGCCGGGGGCCGGGCGGGAATGGCGGCGAGCGATGGAGTTGGAGCCGAATAATGTGGATGCTCACAACCTCTACGGCTACTACCTGCAGGCCA
>JBIOWC010000135.1:0-4769 GCA_044868105.1 Blastocatellia bacterium | reverse complement strand
TCTCGATAGTCGCATTCCGAATTATCGTTTGCAGGAATGTCACGATGAAAATCCGATCTTTCAAAAAGCCAGACAGTTGACCTTTTTCGAGAGTTTTTCCTGCATATCTTTAAAACTCTGGGATGAAAAACGCGGCAATATGATTAGCTTCCGCGAGTTGAAGAATATGCAATTGCTATCAGAGGAGAGAGGATAACCGCTTCAACTTTTCCCCAAACTGGTGGCCAGCCCTTCTTCTTCCAAAGCTTCTGCTTTGGTGTGGGCAAGCATACCGGTGCGCACCATATAAATTCCCGCAAAGATAACGATGGCGCCGAGCCCCTGTCCCCAAGTCGGGATTTCGCCAATCATCGGATAGGCCGCGAGCATGGCAAAGACCGGTTGAATGTTTGAGTAGATTGCCGACCGGGTGGCGCCGATTTTCTTTACACAATAATTCCACAAAATAAAACAGATGGCGATTGATAAAACGCCGCTGGCAACTAGGCCAAACCACGAGACCGCGCGCACCGCCGCCCAGTTTTGGCGAATGAGCATCGGCGTGCTGACCAACCAGAGCATCGGGGTGCCGAGTAGCATCATGATCGTCGCGGTCTTCAAGGAACCGTAAAGGTGCGCGAAATGCGACGTGCCGATGGTGTAAATCGCCCAGAACATCGCCGCCAGCAACAGCATCAAATCGCCTTTCAGGCTACCGGCAAAATTCACCTCTTTGTCACCGGCCAGGATAATGAGCGCTAGCCCCGTAAAGGAGACCGCCAGCCCCAGGATGGCGCGCGCCGTGAAATGTTCATGTCGCCTGAGGCGGCTGATGAGGGCCGTGAAAATCGGCGTGGTTCCGAGTATGAGCGCCGCATTGCCGGCTTTCGTATAGGTCATGCCGATGGTAATCAGCGATTGATTGATCGTCGAAGCCGATAACCCGAAAATGAACATCGGCAACAGGTGACGCGGCGCCACCTTGAACCCTTGTTTGGAAAACGCCAGCGCCACGGCCATACAAAGCGAAGCAACCAGAAAACGCGGGGCGCTGAATGCGAGCGGTAAAAAATCTTCAAGCGCGAATTTAATGACCGGATAATTGATGCCCCAAATCAGCGCGGTGAAGAGCAGCAGCAGATCGGTCGCGCCCAAAGGCGCTTGCTGAAGTTGCAATTTGCTAGAATCACTGGGCCGGTTGTTTTTTGTTGTTTTTAACATGCAAAAGTGCGCCAATAATTGGAAGAACGATGGCGATTACAACTGCAGGATATGAGTGACGATAGTAATTTTCTCCGGCCTCTTGAAGTATTGCCTGTCGTATCAATTTATCTTGGTTTTGCGGCAAGAGGGCTAGAAAAAATATCAGGGTAAAAATAAACACCGGCGCTATCAGCCAGAGACGATAGCGGCATAGAAAAAAGCCAATAATGCCGACAACTAAATAACTCAGCCATATTTCGATAACGGACAACTCTTTATCCATTACCTCGAAAAGTATTGCGGTCATACTGTTTCTCTTGCACTAAGACCCTACAAACCTTGAATCGCACGCGGCGTGGAATTAAATCCGATAGCCTGTTCCAGGTTATGCGCGGCGCGCAGCAATCGCGCCTCATCGAAATGTCCGCCGATCAGTTGTACGCCAATCGGCAGGCCTTTCGATGACAGACCGCAAGGCAAAACAATCGCCGGAACGCCTGCCAGATTAACGGTGATGGTATAAATATCCGACAAGTACATCGCCAACGGGTCGTTCGCCTTTTCACCTAACTTGAATGGCGGCGTTGGCGCGGTCGGTGTGGCAATAACATCACACCTGGCAAAGGCGTTGCGAAAATCTTCCGTGAGCAGGGCGCGAACCTTTTGCGCTTTTCCATAATAAGCCTCGTAATAACCAGCCGACAGCGCGTAGGTGCCGAGCATGATCCGGCGCTTGACCTCGGCGCCGAACCCTTCATTGCGCGTGCGGTTGTACATCTCTTGCAAGGTATGCGAATCTTCGGCGCGAAAACCGTAACGCACGCCGTCAAAGCGTGCCAGGTTAGAGCTCGCTTCAGCCGTGGCAATCAGATAATAAACCGGCACCGCATATTCGGTATGCGGCAGACTGACCTCGATAATCTCGGCGCCGAGTGCTTCAAACTTCTTGATTGCCGCTTCAACCTTTTCTCTGACTTCCGCGTCCAACCCTTCACCGTAATATTCGCGTGGCACCCCGACGCGCAACCCTTTGACATCACCGGCCATCGCCGCCACATAATCATCAACTGCCTGATTGCTTGAGGTCGCATCGTTTACGTCGCGCCCGGCCATCACCTGTAAAACCTGCGCCGCATCTTCAACGGAATTTGCGAAGGGGCCGATTTGGTCAAGCGAGGAACCAAAGGCGATTAGCCCGAAACGTGAGACTCGCCCGTAAGTTGTTTTGAGTCCGACAACCCCGCAAAAACTTGCCGGTTGACGAATTGAACCGCCGGTATCGGAACCAAGCGAAGCCATCGCCATTCCTGAGGCGACCGCAACCGCCGAGCCGCCCGATGAGCCGCCCGGCACATATTCTCTATCCCAGGGATTTTTCACCGCGCCATAAGCCGAATTCTCATTCGATGAACCCATGGCGAATTCATCACAATTGGTTTTGCCAACAACTATCACCCCGGCTTTTTCCAAGCGCTCAACCGCCGTTGCCGTGTAAGGCGGAATATAGTTGTGCAAAATTTTAGATCCGGCGGTCGTTCGCACACCCCGCATCACCATATTGTCTTTGACGGCAAGTAGGGTTCCGGCAAGCGCCGGTAAGGTTTCGCCCTGTTGCGCCGCCTGGTCTATCTGCTCGGCCTTAGCCAGCGCCGCCTCCGGTGTGGGGGTGATAAAGGCATTGAGGTCAGTGAGCTTTTCTAGGCGCTCTAAGGCGGCTTGGCAAAGTTCCGTCGCTGTCAACTCTTTACTGGCAATCTGCTGGCGTACGGTTTTAATGGATAAATCTCTGAATTCCACAAAAATCTCCTGGTTATTGTTTGTCCTAGGTCGCTGCTTATTTAGACGGCTCCCCTCACTGGTAAAGCACTTTGCACCTGACCAGTGACCAAAGACTAAATTACCTTTGGCACTTTGAAGTAACCGTCACTGGTATCCGGAGCATTGGCGACGGCGGTCTCTTGCCCCAGACTCGGTTGCACGACATCGTCGCGGCGGGTGTACTGCGTGTCATCACTCGTTGTGGCGCTGTAAGCCTTAGGCGCTGTGGTAGAGGTATCGAGTTCGTTGAGTTTATCAATATGATTTAGGATTGAACTGAGTTGTTCGGTTAAGGCCTCGGTCTCTTCGTCTGTGAGTTCCAAACGCGAAAGCTCGGCAATCTTTAAAACATCCGCTCTGGTTATGGGCATAATTTTCTCCAAAAAACAAAGAGGCATTATAGAGAAGCCAAAAGCTATCTGGCAAAGATAGTGAAGCGTCATTCAGGTTTCAGCAGCCAGCCGTATTCAAGATAGAGACCGCTTCACCGATTGAGATAAAAGTTGAACTTCGAAGTAGGCGAAAAACACCGATGTAACGAATCAAGTGAATCCGCCTTCTTTGCTAAATCCGAAGACCACCTTTAAGGGGTTGCGGGTTAGCTCGGTGAGTTTAAGTTTCGGGTGAGCGGTGGCCACGCTGACGAGCCCTGCCTGGCCCTGGTATTTTAAATTGGTTTGTTGAAAAAAGAGGCTTTGATAGAATTGCGGGTGTTTCCGAAACTCTTTACGGAGGCGCTGGCCTGTTGAGTGATATGCAAAACAAATTAACGCCGACTGAAGCCGTACAACGCAAACGCAAACGCGCCAATAAAATTATTATTTTATCGAGTGTGTTATTGCTTCTGATGTTGTCATTGATTGCGCAGGGCGGCTTTAACCTCTCGCCTTTTCTTTCGCCGGAAACCGCAGGCGAAACCCTACTGCTGTACGCTCTCTCAACGCTCAATTTTTTTGCCTTCGTCACGCTGCTCTTCGTACTGCTTAGAAATATCATCAAACTCGAACGCGAGCGTCGCGCCGGTCGCGCCGGTTCGCGCTTTAAAGCCCGCCTGGTTTTTTATTCCATTGCCTTGTCGCTTCTGCCTGTGGTGTTGATGTTTTTTTTCGCTTACGGCTTGCTCAATCGCAGCATTGACCGCTGGTTTGGCGATCCGGCGAGACAAATGGTAGATGACGCAAAATTTTTGCAGGAAGAGTATTACAAAAAAGAAGAGAGCGACCTGCTGGGAACGGCGCGCGTCATGGTTCGCGCCTTGTCTCTGCACGCAAACCCGGCCCTCAACAATGCGGCTTTCGAGAAAGAACTGACCCAGGAACTTGCGGTTTATAACGTCTCTTTAATACGAATCATCGCCCCCGAGCAAAAAATCACGGTGCAGAGTGGCGACCAAACCGTACAGGTCAAAATCGCCAGAAATCTGAATAAGATGGAGCATCGGTTAGCGACGAAAGTCGAAAATGTCACCGACCGCGAAGAGATTGCCGAATCGGGTGAAGTCTATTTTCTGGCGGGGCTGCGACTGTCGGATAACGAAAACGGGCGGATGATGATCGTCGCCAGAAAATTCCCGGCGGAAATTGCCAGAAAAACCTTAAGTATTTCCGAACATAATCGAGATTTTTCGGCGCTGAAAGAAAAAGTCCGACGCATCAAGGCAAACTATATTTTATTGCTCGCTGCCGTCGCCCTGCTTCTGGTCTTCTCTTCAAGTTGGCTGGCGCTCTATTTTGCGCGCAGTGTAACGGTGCCCATTCAAGCCTTGGCGG
>JBIOWC010000134.1:0-6894 GCA_044868105.1 Blastocatellia bacterium | reverse complement strand
TCTGGCCGGTCATCGCCATGCGGTTGTCGGTGTCGATGTTGATCTTGCGGACGCCGTGCTTGATGCCGCGTTGGATCTCCTCGACCGGCACGCCCCAGGTCGGCTTCATCTGGCCGCCGTATTTATTGATGATGTCCTGCAGATATTGCTCGACGCTGCTGCCTGAATCTCTCCTTACATCTCGGATAGCAATCAGGTTGACACGGTCAGGGCGGGTGAATTACGGTTTTACACTCATCAATCAAAGTCAATTACAGGTTTCTCGATGAATAAAAATAAGAGGCTTTCCTCGCTGGTAACTTTACTGCTCGCCCTTCTTCTTGCGGTCACGTCGCTACCAACTCCGGCGCAAAACAACAGGCAAAATTCCAGAGCGACTGCCCTTTCTGCAAAACCGAAATTAACCCTGGTCATCGTCGTTGACCAGTTTCGTTATGATTACCTTGAACGCTTTGCAGACCTGTTCGGCAAGGATGGGTTTCGTCGTTTGCTGGATGAAGGCGCGTTCTTTACGAATGCCAATTACGCTTATGTGCCGACCTACACAGCGCCAGGTCACGCCTGTATCTTCACTGGTTCAGTGCCCGCACAAAACGGCATCGTTGGCAACAATTGGTTTGACCGCGAAACCGGAAAGAATCGCATAATGGTTTCTGACCCCTTGGCGCGAGCCGTTACGATGGCTGGCCTGTCACAAACCCCCGGTTCATATAGTCCGCGCAATTTGATTGGCACAACGATAGGCGATCAGATTCGCTTGTCGAATAATTTTCAATCGAAGGTCATCGCGGTATCACAAAAAGACCGCAGCGCGATTTTGCCTGGCGGACAAAAGCCGAACGGCGCTTATTGGTATCAACAAAGCGATGGCACCTTTATCACCAGCGATTATTATTTCAAAGAGTTGCCTGGCTGGGTCAAAACATTCAATAGCAAAACCCGACCCGACAAGTATTTCAACCTGAAGTGGGAGCGCACGGGAAACCCGGATGTTTATGCGCGCGCCCAGGCTGAAAATTTGACGATGCAACGCTCTCCACTCGGCAGCAAATTCCCTTATGTGATGAATGCCGGTGAAGAAAAACCCGGACCCAAGTTTTATGCCGGATTTGAATATTCGCCATTTGCATCCGAATACCTTGCCGAATTTGCCAAAGCTGCAATTGAAGCCGAACATTTAGGCGAAGACCAGTTCGCCGATTTACTCAGCGTCAGTTTTTCATCGCCCGATTTAATCGGTCACGCTTTTGGACCCGATAGTCAGGAAATTGTTGATGCTTATATCCGCTTAGACCAGACGATTGCCGATTTACTTGGCTTTATTGATCGCAAGGTCGGACTGGCAAATACCCTCATCGCCGTCAGCGGCGATCACGGCGTCTGTCCGGTGCCCGAATATAGTAAATCAATTGGGTTTGATGCCGAGCGAGTTTCAGGAAATAGATTGATTGAATTGGTCACCAAAGCTTTGAATGAAAAATTCGGTGAAGATAAATGGGTACAGGCGTTTGTCAACGACCAGATTTATTTAGACCCGAAAGTCATCGCGCAACATAAAGTTGGTAGCGCGGAAGCCGAACGGATAGCGGGTGACGCTGCTCTTTTGGTTCCCGGTATCGTCAATTACTACACCCGCACCCAGATTATTCAAGGAAATATGCCTGCAACCGCCATTGCCCAACGGGTGATTAATGGGTTTAATCGCCAGCGTTCTGGAGATGTGTGGATTGTTACCAAGCCGTTTTATTTTGTTGTCGAAGGGACGCTGCCAACCACCCATGGTTCGGCTTATAATTACGACACCCATGTGCCGATTATCTTCTGGGGTAAAGGCATTCAAAAAGGTCGCTACACGATGGACTGCGCGCCATCCGATATTGCGCCGACGCTCGCCTCTATACTCGGCGTTGAAATGCCGAATAATCGCGTCGGCCATGTTTTGCCTGTGCAGGGAAAATAACCGGCAAAATTCAGGTTAAAGATTTTAGGAAGTAAAGAGAGATGAGTTCATTGAGTAAAAGAGTTATCGCAATTTTTTTTATTTTGATTTTTATTGCTGCAAACTCCATCAGTTTGGCAGCGCCACAGAATAAAAGAGGAACCACCAAACCCGCGCCCAAACCGGCTGCACCTGTTCAACCCAAAAAGTCTGCCGAAGGTGAAACGCTCACTGCGTCATCAGTTGATTCGCTCGAACGCATTCGCGCGCTTCCCACCCAGCAAGAGCGTATTAGCGCGTTGGAAAAATTTATTGTGGCGCAAAGAGGCACCGCCGCTGAGACTCAGGGACGGGAACTCTTGATGCGCGAATACGCGCTCAGAGGCGAACAATCCCTCAGAGAAGGCAGTCCGACGCTGGCCGCAAAAGATTTCAAAGCCGTCTTGCGGTTGGCGCCTGAAAACCTCAACGACAAGGTGTTTGACCAGTATATCTTTCCTATGCCTGTGGCGATGAGCGCTTTCGGTTATCGAGAAGAATCGGTTGAGTTGATGAAAGCCTTCGAGAAACGCTTTGAGACGGATGCGAATCGGTTGGTGCAAATCGGCTTCTTCTATGTACAAATCGAAGCCCCTATTGAAGCGGTGCGTGTGATGGAGCAAGCCGCGAAACTCGCGCCGCAAGACCACCGGGTTCATAATGCGCTGGGCAATGCCTATTTAATCAACCTCAGGTTGACGGACGCGCTAGCCGAATTTGAAAAGGCGATTGAAATCAACCCCAACGATGAATATGCCAATCTCGGGATAGCCAATCTGTCGCGCGCCTTTGGTGATTATGAGCGCGCTGCAGAATTTTACCGCAAACATCTAAAGGTTAAACCGGATGATGCGGAGGCAACCGGAGGGTTAGCCATCACTTTGCTGGCGCAAGGACAGGAAGGGCAAGCCACGCGAATGCTGCAACAGGCTTTGCAATATGACCCAAATAATTATGCGATTCTTCTGCAACAAGCCTTCTTTTATTTAAACAAAAAGCGACCGGATCTTGCGCGCCCCTTGATTGAACAGGCGGCGCGATTGGTGCCGCGATACGCCTGGGCGTTTATCGCCAAAGCCAATGCCGACGCGCAAGAGACGAAATACGGCGATGCCTTGGCAACTATTATGCAGGCGCAACAGCTTGGACAATTCGCCACCTTGAATTTTGAAGTCGTTAAAGCCTTGATGATGGTTGACGGCTATGATCAGGCCGTTGAGGTATTGAAGAAAAACTTCGCGGTGACGAATGAAGGCGAATTTGAAACGCTGTTGGGCGGCGTAGCCAAAGCGCGTTCACAACGCTTGGATTTGTTGATTGAACGCGAAAGACAGGCAGTGCTCTTTTTGAATGACAGCCCGACGACCGCTTTGCAATTCAAACTCGCTGAGGCCTTGGGGCGGATTGATAAATTTATCCAAATCGCCAGCGCCGCAAAAAAACAGGGTGGACAGGCTGCGCCGCGCAAAACAACTGCTCCACCGAAAGCCGGAGCGAACGCTACCAAACCGGCAACTCCGGATTTATCCGATGTGACGCGGCCGCGCAAAACATCAGAGGTAAAAGACGACCCCAATGCGCCGCTGAGCGCCGGCGCAGATGCGCTGTTGCCTGGAATGACGGAATTGCTGCGCGCCATTTCGTCATTTACGACACTCGATGACGGCCGACAAGCCTTCCGCATGATTTGGGTATCGAAAAAACTGACGGAAGCGAATCTGGCCTTTGAAGCGGCGGAGCAGTTGGCGCGTCGTGCTATCAGTATCGGGGAAATGGCCACTGAACCGGATAATTCCATGCGGGATGCGCCGATTTTAGACCGCGGAGGTCGGCGGGCCGTCTTTTTTGGTCGCGCGTATGATGCGTTGGGGTGGGTTTTATATAAGAAAGGCGATAAACGAGGCGCGGTTGGCGCATTATCAAAATCGGTTGAAAGTTATATGCCTAGCGCTGAACGTAAAAACGCCTTATGGCATCTGGCAATCGCTACAGAAGATGTGGGCGACGATAAAAACGCTTTGGAATTTTACATCGCCAGTTATGATGCATCGGCGTCAAGCGCAAAAATCAGACGAGCCCAAATCGAGGTGCTCTATAAAAAGGTAAACGGTTCGCTTGCCGGCCTTGATGATAAGCTCAGACAGCAATAACAATTTGTAGATGACCAACCCTGATAAACAAACGCAAAAGTGGCCGGATGTCATCTGGCTGGTGCGCCACGGCGAAAGCGCCGGCAATGTGGCGCGCAGCGAGGCCGAAGCCAACGGGCAACTCTTTATCAATGTTGTTCAGCGCGAAATAGATGTGCCGCTATCGGAACTCGGCGAGCGTCAGGCGATGGCGCTCGGCCGGTGGTTTGCCGAAATGGCCGATGCGGACAAGCCCACCGTGATATTGACTTCGCCATATCAGCGCGCGCGTGAAACAACGGAACTGATTATCGAACATTCGGGCATCGAAATCGAAGATATTACCTTTGCCATTGATGAGCGATTGCGTGAAAAAGAGTTTGGCATTTTTGACCGATTGACGAAAAGCGGCGCGCAAGAGCTATACCCGGAACAGGCTGAAGCGCGCACCACGCTGGGCAAATTTTATTACCGTCCGCCGGGCGGTGAAAGTTGGTGCGATGTCATTCTCAGATTGCGCAGCGTTATTGATACGATTACCCGCGAATATCGTCGCGAACGGGTGTTGATAGTCGCTCATCAGGTGGTGGTCAATTGTTTCAGGTATCTGTTCGAGCGCCTGACCGAAGAAGCGATACTTGCAGACGACCGCCGTGAAGACATTGCCAATTGCTCGGTGACCGCTTATCAATTCGACCCTCAAATTGGTAAAAAAGGCAAACTCGCCCTTCGGCTATTTAATTATGTCGAACACCTTGCCGAAGCCGGCGAACCCATCACCACCAAGAAAGACATACCGATTGCTCCGAAATAACCCACAAAGCGTAACGAACGATTCTGTATCGTTTGTTTCACCGCGCCACTTCTAGTAGGCTCAGATACAGATGGATGGGTCACTGATAATCAACAAGCCTGAAGGCTGGACGTCGCATGATGTAGTCGCAAAATTGCGACGCCTGCTTGGCACCAAAAAAATCGGACATACGGGAACCCTCGACCCCTTCGCAACTGGCGTCCTTGTCGTCTGTGTCGGCAAAGCGACGCGACTCGTGCAATTCCTGATCGGACTGGATAAAGCCTATGTCGCAACCGTGCGTTTAGGATTCGCAACCGATACTCAGGACTATACGGGGAAACCTATTACACCTCTTCAATCATCCGATGCTGTGAGCCTGCAAGATGTAAGACTCCTCTTGAATGAATTCACTGGCAAGCAATTGCAACTCCCACCCATGTTTTCGGCAAAGAAAGTCGCGGGCGAGGTTTTGCATAAAGCGGCGCGTGCCGGGCGCGAGGTAAAGCGGCAGCCGGTTCAAATCGAGATTTATGCAATCGAGCTGTTGAATGAGGCATCGTTTAGCGAGAACGCCGATGGCAGCAGAGATTTTCGGTTGCGAGTTCATTGTTCGTCCGGCACCTATATTCGAACCCTGGCCAATGATCTTGGCGAACGACTCGGTGTAGGGGCGCATCTGGCTGCCTTAGAGCGAACCGCGGCTGGACCTTTCAACTTGAATGCGGCCTTGACCTTGGATGAGGTTGAAGCAAAAACGGATCAAGGCGCGCTCCAATTGATGAGTTTATCCGAAACGGTGAGTCATATACCGGCCGTTACGCTGGATGAATCGGCTAGTCGCTATTTGTTAAACGGCCGAGAAGTGACCCTGCAATCAGAGCCGGAATCGGTCTTGAAACAGGGCCTTGAAGAAGGGGAAAAAGTAACGATTCAAGCCTGTGATGAAGCGCATCGGGTAGTTGCGATTTGTGATTTTGACCGGCTTAAACGCACCTTGAAACCGCGAGTCGTTTTCAGTTAACGCAGGGGTTTGATGGGTTAAAAAACCCATTGACAGATGGGCTTGCATCCCGTGCTATAATGCAGCCAGAAGGCGCAGAAACAATAGGTGGTTGAAAATTATCCTTTCTTGTAGGCAAATAATAACTAAGCCGTGAATCTATTTGCCCCGTGTAGTTTGCGGCTTCTGACCCCGAATAATGGGACGGAGGTTTAATATGGGCGATGGCAAATTAAATATCAGCGAACTCCTTGAAACTCACCGTCGTGATCGAGAAAAACTTGCTTGGCAAGGCACTTTCCGGGACTACTTTGAGTTGGTTTCCCAACAACCGATTCTGGCGAAACTTTCTCACGCGCGCATCTGCGACATGATTTTGGATGCGGGGATTGAAAAGATTAATGAAGGCTCGCGCGATGAAATCATTCGATATAATTTTTTCAGCGATGAGTTGTTTGGCATCGAAGCCCCGATTCAAAGAATTGTCGAGTATTTCAAATCCGCCGGCCAACGGCTCGAAGTTCGCAAACGCATCTTACTGTTAATGGGACCTGTGGGCGGCGGTAAATCAACGATTGTCACTTTGCTCAAACGCGGACTTGAGCAATACACCAGAACCGATAAAGGCGCGGTCTTTGCAATTAAAGATTGCCCGATGCGCGAAGAACCGCTGCATCTGATTCCACCCGAACTCCGCGAAGAAATTGCCAGACATTACGGCATCTATATTGAAGGCGAACTTTGTCCGCAATGTCGTTACAATCTGGAAAATGTTTATAAAGGCCGCCACGAAGATGTCTTGGTGCATCGCGTCGTCTTTTCCGAAAAAGAGCGTGTCGGCATTGGCACGTTCTCTCCCTCTGATCCGAAATCACAGGACATTACCGAATTGACAGGTTCAATAGACCTGTCAACCATCGGTGAAGTCGGCGTTGAATCCGACCCGCGCGCTTATCGGTTTGATGGCGAACTCAATATCGCCAATCGCGGG
>JBIOWC010000133.1:0-10863 GCA_044868105.1 Blastocatellia bacterium | reverse complement strand
TGCGGGAGCTATTGTTTTAGGCGATGGCAACAATCACGGCGTCGGCGCGGCGATTCGCACCGGGATTGATTATGCGATAGCCAATGATTTCGACATTGTGGTTATTGTTTCGGGCGGCGGCAAAACTCCGCCTGAGCAAATTCCCCGGCTGCTGGCGCCGCTACTTAGCGGCCAAGCCGAACTTGCGCAAGGGTCGCGTTACACCGATGGCGGCGAATATTTACGTATGCCTTTGCGGCGTAAAATCGGCACCCGCGGTTATACCTTTCTGTTTTCGCTCTTTTGCGGTCGGCGCGTCACCGATGCGTCAAGCGGATTTCGCGCCATTAAACTGTCGCTGTTTGAAGACCGGCGCATCAATCTGCATCAGGATTGGTTGGACCGCTATGAACTTGAACCCTACCTTCTGTTTAAAGCTTTACGCTTGCGTCACAAAGTTGTCGAAGTGCCGGTGACCATTGAGTACCCGCCTGAAAACGACGGCATCGCTTACACCAAGATGCGCGCGCTGGTTGATTGGTGGAAGATCTTTCGCCCGATTTTTTTCTTGGGTTTAGGAATTAAAAAATAATTCAAATCACCGAGACCCAGAGAGCGCAAGAAGGGTTGAAGAGGTGAGCGTGAACCTTGCTGTCCTCGCTTTAGCTATTTTTCTTCTCGGGGTCTCGGTGGTAGAAATAATTTTCAATGAGAGTGAGATATAAGCTAAAGCTGAATGACGGAAGGGTTCTGGCGCTGGGTGCGCGCACCTTGATTGTCGGGGTGTTGAATGTGACGCCTGATTCATTTTCTGATGGTGGGAAAAATTTTGCTACGCCGCGCGCCATTCATCGGGCTTTAGAAATGCAGGAAGAAGGGGCAGACATCATTGAAGTGGGCGGCGAATCTACGCGCCCCGGTTCCGAGCGGATTTCCCTTGAAGAAGAACTCCGCCGCGTTTTGCCTGTGCTTGAAGGTTTACAAGGAAAACTGCGCCTGCCGATTTCGGTTGATACGTATAAGAGCGAAGTGGCGCGACGCACCCTCGAAGGCGGCGCCCAGATAATCAATGATGTCAGCGCGCTGCGATTCGATGAAGCATTAGCCGAGGTGGTCGCCGAAACCCAAGCCGCCCTGGTGCTCATGCATATGCGCGGCGAACCCGCGACCATGCAGAAGATTGAACCAAGCGAAGATATTTTTGCCGAGATAAAAAATGATGCAGCGGCCGCCATTCAAACAGCCGAAGCGCACGGCGTGCGCCGCGAACAGCTGATTTTTGACCCTGGAATCGGTTTCGGTAAAACCTTAGAGCAGAATCTTGCTATCCTGAATTATCTGGAGAGATTTGCGGTGTTGAATCTGCCGATGATGGTCGGCACCTCGCGAAAAAGTTTTATCGGCAAGCTAACCGGACGCCCGGAAAGCGAACGCCTGTTTGGCACTGCCGCTTCGGTTGCCCTTGCCATTGCGCGCGGCGCTCATTTCATTCGGGTTCACGATGTGAAAGAGATAGCGGAAGTCGTTAAAATTTCGGACGCGATTTTAAGTACTTAAACCGACACTGAGACGACCCCGACGGCCGTTTGCAGACCTTCGAGGACGCGATTTTTTACCTCTTCAAACTCGCCTTCGATGCGACACCCGGCGGCGTTACGATGCCCGCCGCCGCCAAACATCTCGGCAACCTTCGCGACATTGTTTTTGCCTTTCGAGCGTAAACTGATGCGATAATTACCGGGCGCGAGTTCCTTAAAGAAAGCGACCGCTTCGACTTCATCTATGGATAAGGCATAGTTGACAATGCCGTCCGCATCTTCATCGCAAGCGTCGGCTTCATACATCATCTCGTGGTCCACATAGACCCAGGCGATTCTGCCCGATTCGTCGCGCCGAATTTTTGCCAGCACCAGACCCATCAGTTTGATTTTTGCAAACGGGTAGGAGTAAAAAAGCGCCTGCGAAATTTTTGCCGGTTCGGCGCCGCGTTTAACGAGTTCGGAAGCGATTTTCAATGACCGTTCGGTGGTATTGGAAAAATGGAAACTGCCGGTGTCGGTCAACAGCGCTGTGTAGATACATTCGGCAATCTCTTTGGTGACTTCAATGCCGAGGGCTTTCGAGAGGTTATAAATCATTTCGCCGACGGCGCCGGCGGTTGGGTCAATCCAATTGATGTCACCGAAAAGTTCGGTGGTTGAATGGTGGTCTATATTAACGACGAATTGATTTTTCAAACCAGGAAGTCCCGGGCGTTCGGCATCGCTGCATTCCATCAAAAAAACCGCATCGTAATCGCGCGTCAAATCCGCTTGAATCAACACCTCGTCGGAACCCGGCAGAATTTTGTAAGCCGGGGGAATGCGGTCGTGCAAGACGACTTCGACATCTTTATCCAGGCTGCGGAGCATCCAGTAGAGCGCCAACCCCGAACCAATTCCATCACCATCAGGTCGCAGGTGCGAGGTGATGGCAAACCGATTTTTCTTTTCAATGAGTTCTACAACTTCACCTAACATACAACAATGACGAACGAAGGTTGAATACGAATTTAGTTTGAAATTTAGATGGCGGTAAAACCCGAACCTCGGTTGGAAAATCTAAATTTCTCTACTCTATCCGAACATTCAACAGCGTGATTAAATAGAGGGACTCGAATCCGAATCCGAAGGATCCTGGATTGTTGAATCCGTGTCCATCTCACGCGCCTTCATCTTCTCCTCTTCTTCTTGAAGTATCTGTTCAATTCTGGCAGCAGTCCGCATCGTATCATCATGTACAAAATGGAGTTCGGGAATGCGTTTCATGCGAATTGCAAAACCGAGTTGAAGACGAATGAAACCGGCAGCATGGTTGAGCGCTGCAATAGTCTCTTTCGCTTCTTCCGTATTTCCTGCAACGCTAACATAAACTTTTGCGTGGCTCAAATCGGGGGTAACTCGGGCTTCAGTGATGGTCGCCAGACCAATTCGGGGGTCTTCCAAATCACCATCCATAATCAAACTAATCTCTTCTCGCAGTTGCTCTGAGAGGCGTTCTTGCCTTCTACCGCTCATCTTGCCCTCTCAATCAGGTTTTGATTTTAAATTTTAGATTTTGGATTAGCGAAAGGGAATACAAAATCTACTAAAAAGTACTATGGCTCAAAATTTAAGATTCAGGGAATCCAAAATATAAAAATTCTCTTAATCCAAAATCCAAAATCTAAAATCTAAAGTTGGGTTGCCGCGACCTCTTCAGTGGTATAGGTTTCAATGACATCGCCGACCTTCACATCCTGGAAGCGTTCCAACCCGATGCCGCACTCAAACCCTTGTCGCACTTCACTGACATCTTCTTTCACGCGCCGCAAGGAATCAATTTTGCCTTCGTGAATGACCACGTTATCGCGCAGCACGCGAGCATGGGTTCGACGAATCACGCCATCCGAAACGTGGCAACCGGCAATAAAGCCAATCTTCGGCACTTTGAAGACCTGTCGAACTTCGGCGTGTCCGAGGAGGACTTCGCGTTTTGTGGGGCCGAGCAAACCGAGCATCGCATTGCGTATCTCTTCTTCGACTTTGTAGATGATGGTGTGCAACCGAATATCTACGCCTTCGCCTTCGGCAAGCTCGCGCGCCCGCGTCTGGGGTCTGACGTTGAAACCAATGATGACCGCCGCGCGATTCATATCTTTCGAGGAAGCGGCCGCCAGCATCACGTCAGATTCGGTAATCGCGCCAACCCCGGAACGAATAATGCGAATTTGTACGCGCTCTGTAGAGAGTTTGAGCAGGTTGTCGCGTACCGCTTCGACCGAACCTTGCACGTCACCTTTGAGAATAACCTGCAATTCTTTGACATCGGAACTGCGGTCAGAAAAGAGCTGTTCAAGGCTGCGCGCCGAGGTGCGGGCAATCGCCGCTTGACGCGCTTGCATCTGCCGTTGATTGGCAATGTGTTGCGCCTGGGTTGCGTCTTGCACGACGAGGAAATGATCGCCGGCGTGCGGCACGCCCTGCAATCCCAAAACCTCGACCGGCGTTGAAGGGCCGGCTTCGGTGACCGCACGGCCGCGGTCATCAAACATGGCGCGGACGCGACCGAACACTTCGCCGACGATAAACGGGTCGCCGACTCTCAGCGTCCCTTGTTGGACAAGAACCGAAGCGACCGACCCGCGGCCTTTATCAAGTTTGGCTTCGAGCACCGTGCCGGATGCGACGCGGTCAGGATTGGCTTTCGATTCCAGCAAGTCCGAAGTCAGGATAATCATTTCGAGCAGCGCATCGAGATTCTTTTTCTGCTTGGCAGAAACTTCAACCATTACGGTATCGCCGCCCCAGCCATCCCATTGCAGACCGCGATTGGCGAGTTCCTGTTTGACGCGGTCGGGATTGGCATCGGGTTTGTCGACTTTGTTAATGGCGACGATGATTTTCGTTTCAGCCGCTTTGGCGTGGTCAATCGCTTCAAGGGTCTGCGGCATGACGCCGTCATCTGCGGCGACAACCAGCACGACAACGTCTGTGACTTTTGCGCCGCGTGCACGCATCATGGTGAAGGCCTCGTGACCCGGCGTATCGAGAAAAACGATTCGGCGCATCTCGTCAGGCTTGTCCGGGTCTGGGACATCAACTGAGTAGGCTCCGATGTGTTGCGTGATACCGCCAGCTTCGCCTTCGGCAACATGGGTTTGGCGAATCGCATCAAGCAATGAAGTTTTACCATGGTCAACGTGTCCCATTACGGTGACCACCGGAGCACGGTCGACCAGCGTCTCTTCGCCGGATTCAATAATCTTCTCTTCTTCGGTATCGAGCATCAGTTCTTCAAAAGGAACGAAGCTGACCTCGAAGCCATACTCTTTGCCTAAATCGAGCGCCACATCTTGATTCAAGGTTTGATTGATGTTGGCAATGATGCGGCGTTTGAATAATTCCTGAACCACATCTTTAGGTTTTAATTCCAGCTTTTCGGCGAAATCTTTTACAGTTGCGCCTTCAACCAGCTTGACCGATTTGAACTCCGTAAAGACCGGTTTCTGTTTGGCGAGCGAGGCCGTCTGTCTGCGCAAATGCGACGGCAAATCCAAATGTTTACCCTCTTCATGACCAAACTCGCCTTTGGCCGGTTTGCCTTTGTTGCGCGAACGTCTTTTCGGGCGGGTGTCTTGCGGCACATAGACGGTGAGTTGCTTATGCGCCGGCGCTTCTTGCGTCGTTGCCGGAAGATTGTCCGTTCTTTGTCGAGCTTGAACGGTGCCCGTGCGCGCATCATTTCTCTTATAGTCGGTGCGGATGGGAGTAACCGACGGTCTTTGAGAGAGCGGCTGAGTTGGTCGCACAGCGGTGGTCTGCGGCGGTGTTTGCACGCCCGGTTGTGGGCGCAATTTGCGGACTTGCGTGCCCTGCGGTCTCACTTCAGGTACGCTGGTTGCAGGTTGAATTCTGGTCACAGTTACTTCGGGTTTCTCTTTCTGCTCAGGCGTTTCTTCCTGAGTGATGGGTTGCTGTTCGGGTGTGGCGGCCGTCTGTGCCGGCTCGCTGATTTCTTCAGCCGGTATTCGAGTGTGTTCCGCTTGTTGCGCTTGCGGTTGAACCTCGGCTTTTTTGTTCAGGACACGAACAGTCGGTTTAGGGGGTTCAACCTTGGCTGGCTCGAACCTTTTCTCGGCCGGTTGAACCTGAGGTTGCGTGGCCATCTCTGACTGCTGCATCTCTTCCTGAGCCATGTCATCTGCGGTTATGTCTTCGTCCGCAGATTTTTCCGGCGCGGCTTTCTTGACGACTTTAACCAAACGGGGACCGGCTGTCGGCAGCGCTTTTTTGGGGAAATACTTTGCGCGAATGCGGTCGGCGACATCCGCAGGGACGGTGTTTGAAGGCACACTGACATCCACGCCCTCGCGGCGAGCATCTTCAAGCACCTTTTTATTATCCAGCTTTAATTCTTTCGCCAGATCGTAGATTCTAATTTTTTGCCCTGTCATATAGTCTCAACTAATAAATAAACTCAATCCTGATCGCGCTTCTCGTTTGCGTTACTCGGAGCTTTTATTGGGCTCCAACTCTTCGTCAACTGGTTCTGCGACTTCCGTGCTCGAGTCGTCTGCCGTGCTATCTGTCTGATGGTCTGCTGAGGCTTGAGTCGCCTCGGCTGCTTCCTTCTTTTCGACTATCGCCTCGTTCTCCGGCGACTCGATTGCTTCATCGGCAGTGGCGGTATCCGCTTGCGCGTCTTCTGACGCGACATTCAACTCGGCTGCTTCCGGCGCCGTCTCTTCATCTTCGTTGGATGCATCTTCTGCGGCTTCGGATTCGCTGGCTGCCTCAGAAATTGCAACCGGTTCATCGGCTACGGCTTCGCTTTCTTGGGGTGCTTCAGGCGCCGTCGCTTCTTCAGTCGCAGCTTGAGCCGCTTCTTCCGCCTGAGGCTCTTCGGCAGAGGGTTGCGCCGTTTCTTCACCTTCTTCCGCCTGACCCTCTGCGTCTAACTGCTGCGCCTCTTCTAAAGTTTCGTCGGCTGCTGGTTGAACGTCGGCTTGAGCTTCTTCACCGGTATCGGCATCGTGAGACATCGCGCCCCGGACGTTTTTCTGAGCCAGCAGTCGTTTGGCGCGCTCAATAACTTCAGTTGCCTGGTCAAAGCTGAGGTCTATGACATCAACCAGATCGTCCACCGAAAGATTCGCCAAATCTTCAATTGTTTCAATGCCTCTTTCCCGCAAACGCTCGGTGGTGATTTGATCAAGCGCCAGACTTTCGCGAATCTCAAGCAGATTGGCTTCGCCACCCGACATCACGGCTTCGAGTTGCGCGGCGGCCATTCGCGCAGCCTCTTCGGCGCTGCGGATATCAATATGCCAGCCGACCAGTTTGGCCGCCAGCCTGACGTTTTGTCCGCGCTTACCGATGGCCAGCGAAAGTTGGTCATCGGCGACCGTCACCGTCAGATGTTTGTCTTCAAAGCTGTTAATTTCAACTTTGGAAACCTTGGCGGGCGACAAGGCATTCGCCGCGAAGATCGCCGGGTCTTCGCTCCACTCAATAATGTCTATGCGCTCACCTCTCAGTTCGCGGATGATGGCTTGTACGCGAGACCCTTTCATCCCCACGCAGGCGCCCACCGGGTCAACATCGCGTTCGGTTGACACCACGGCAATCTTGGCGCGGTCGCCGGCTTCACGCACGGCGGCTTTGACCTGTACGGTGCCATCATAAATTTCCGGCACTTCCATTTCAAAGAGCCGCTTTAAGAGTTCCGGCGAGGTGCGCGAGACTTCGACCTGTGGACCTTTTGAATCTTTCGAGACATTGCTGATGACCACGCGAATGCGTTCGCCTTGATTGAAATTCTCGGCGCGCGATTGCTGGTCTTTCGGCAGCACGGCTTCAATTTTGCCGAAATCAACAATGATGCGCCCACCCTCAAACCGTTTGACAAAACCGTGAACCAATTCGCCGACGCGCTCAATATATTCGTCATAAACATTATTGCGTTCGGCTTCGCGGACTTTTTGTACAAGAATCTGCTTGGCGGTTTGCGCGGCAATACGTCCCAGACTTTCCGTCGGTTTGGGAAACTCCAATTGGTCGCCGACTTCTGCGCCTTCAACGCCCATCTCCTCGACATCGGCAAGAGAAATTTCGGTCGCCGGATTGGTTACTTCTTCAACGACGGTCATCAGCGCGAATAAGTCTACTTCGCCGGTTTCATCGTTAAAGCGAGCCCGTAGTTCTTCACCGGTTTTGAATTGTTTGCGTGCGGCGCTCATCACGGCATCCTCAATCGCCGCAACAATGACTTGCGGGTCAATATTCTTCTCTTTGCTTAAAATCTCAATGGTTTGATTTAAACTTGTTGCCATCGCCTCTTACCTTGTCTCAGAATTCGTATTCAATATTTCCTTTTGCTATGTTATCGAAGCCAATTTCAATCTCTCCGACATTCTCTAAAGCCAATTTTACCGTATCGCCTTCGATGCCGATTAACCGACCACGAAAGTTTCGTTGTCCGTTTATCGGTTGAAAGGTTTTCAGCTTGACCTTGTTTCCGGCAAAGCGCTCGTAATCGGCGCGTTTGTATAGCGGTCGGTCAACACCCGGCGAAGAGACTTCCAGCATATATTGATGCGGAATTAAATCTTCAACATCCAGAAGCGTGCCGACTTGCCGGCTGACCACTTCGCAGTCGTTGTGCGTAATGCCTTCCGGTTTATCAATCAAAATGCGCAGGATACAGTTGTTTTTGGGGCCTACGGTTTCCCAGTGCACCAACTCTAATCCCTCACGATTTGTCACGCGCTCGATGATTGCATTGATTGCTTCTTTATTCATCACAAAAAAAGTGGGCGCGAGCCCACTTGTCTAGCAAATGTCTTTATCTAGCAAGCCTTTTATGATACCTACTCAATTCGGCAAACGCAAGCATCTATCTATTTTGTCTTTTCGCCAAGCTCATCGGTAGGTAGAGCCGCCTATTCCGGCCTGTTGAATGACCTTGAATTTACCAATTGCGATAGAAGAACAAGCCACTGCCGTTCAGGTCAAAGAAGGCAAATTCGCGCGTCCCCCACGGGTATTTTGCAAAGCGGTTTTTGCATGAAAGACCCCTTTATCCCGGTATTCTTCAAACCGTTCATCCACATCATCAATGACAAATCGCAGCACCAGTTTCTCGACCGCCGCAAAATCGGCTGCGGCGTGCCATTGAATGTGCAACTCCACCTCATCGCGCGCGACCCCAGCATATTTCGCTTCATCTTCTTTGTCCTGGAAGAGCAAACGAAAGCCTAACTTTTCCGTGTCATAGTTGACCGCTTGGCTTAGGTCTCTGGCGGGAAGAACGGGATGAACAATTTTGAACTGAGCTATCGCTACATCAACCTCCTTTTTGGCAACCACCAGTATAACCGCCCGCAGTCGGTTTGCGATGCCGGGGAGCGGGCTTATTCAAGAGCGGCTTGCTTGACACCGATTTTGAGCGAACCTATACTGCCAAACACTTTGAAAATTGAACGGAGAGAACACGAAATTGGCGAAAACATTACAGGGAAAATTGAGCGCCGAAGGGTTGCGCGTGGCAATTGTCGCAAGCCGTTGGAATGATTTTGTGGTGAGCCGTTTAATTAGCGGCGCGATAGATGCCCTCGAACGGCTCGGCGCATCCGAAGACGCCATCACCATCATTCGCGTGCCCGGTTCGTTTGAATTACCGCTGGCGATTAAACGCGCAGCCTTGAGCGGCAATTTCGACGCGCTGATTGGCGTCGGCGTCATAATTCGCGGCGAGACTTCGCATAATGAATATATCGCCAACGAAGTCTTCAAAGGCCTATCGCAAATCTCTCTGGATACCCAAAAACCCATCGCGCTTGGGGTGGTGACGGCAGATAATCTTGAACAAGCGATTGACCGAGCGGGTGCGAAATCCGGCAATAAAGGCTTTGAAGCGGCGATGTCGGCCGTCGAGATGGCGAATCTCTTTTTGGAATTTTAATTCATTCCTAATTAATTTTTCTTTCAGAAGTTTTCAAGAATCTTAATAAGACACATCTATTAAGGATAAGCGATTTTTCTGCTCAATTCAGGGTAAGCGCTTACCCCATCACTAAAGTGAGGTGGACATGAAAAACCGGGTTGGTCGTCGTCAGGTGCTAAAGATATTGGGCGGGGCCGTCGCAACCTTGCCCTTGAACAGCCTGGTAAGCAGCTTGAGTTTGCAGCAAGGCGGCAGCGCGCCACGCAACGCGCCGAATTTCATCTTCATCCTCACCGACGACCAACAACAGAGCGCCATGAGCGCTTACGGCAACAAAATACTTAAAACCCCAAACATGGACCGCATCGCTTCCGAAGGCCTCCGCTTCAATGAAGCCTTTGTGACCAATTCGCTCTGCGCCCCGAGTCGCGCCTCCATTCTGACCGGACTTTACTCTCACGCGCATGGCGTCATCACCAACGGCGACGGCCCGACGATTCGCAATCAACCGGGTTTGCGGGACGACCAAATCACCTTCGCACACCTGCTCCGGCAAGCCGGTTACCATACGGCGCTCGTCGGCAAATGGCATATCCGTTCCTGGCCCACAGGTTTCGACCAATGGATTATCCTGCCCGGACAGGGTGAATATCGCGACCCGGAAATGATTGCCGGTGGACAGCGCGTGAAGTTTCGCGGTCACGTTGAAGATGTCATCGGCGATCAGGCACTCACCTACTTAGAGCAACGACCGAAAGACAAACCCTTTTGCCTGCTCTATCAATTCAAAGCCCCGCACCGGACCTGGTTTCCCGCCGCTCGCTTTGAGAAAGTCTTTGACGATGTGGAGATTCCCCTGCCGCGAACCTTTGAAGACCGTTTGGAAGGACGCCCCGAAGCGGTTCGCAAAGCCGAGATGGCCATCGCCGATATGCCGGATTTTCGCGAACGGGGGGTGCCTGAATCACTTCCGCGCGAAGAGCGCAAGCGCCGGAACCTGCAACTTCTGGTTAAAAATTATTACCGCGTCTTGCTCGGCGTTGATGAGAACGTCGGTAGGGTTTTGGATTATCTCGACAAGAACGGCCTCGCAGAAAACACGGTAGTTATTTACTCATCGGACAACGGCTTTTTCTTAGGCGAACATGGGCTATTCGATAAACGGCTCATGTACGAGCCGTCAATTCGTGTGCCCATGCTGTTACGGTTTCCCTCGCGCATCAAATCGGGTCGCGTTGATAGTCGGCATATGGTGCTCAATATTGATGTAGCGCCAACCCTGCTGGAACTGGCCGGCGTCCCCGTGCCGACGTGGATGCATGGACGCAGTTGGTTGCCGATGATTGAAGGGCGCGAAACTGCCTGGCGCGACGGCTTTCTCTATGAGTATTACGAGTATCCGGCTGTGCACTGCGTGCG
>JBIOWC010000132.1:0-8331 GCA_044868105.1 Blastocatellia bacterium | reverse complement strand
GGTTTGCCATCCTCACAATTTGTCTGTTTGCGAGTTTCTCTGTGATTACCTTTTCGGTTTCGACGTTTGCCAAGGAGACGCCAAAAAGAGAAAAACTTGCTGATAAGAAATCGGGCAAGAAAAAAGCCAATGAAAAAGTTGACCCTTCGCAGATGACCGCTGAAGAGTTTGAAGCTTCGCTTAAATATGAGCGCGGCAAAATTACCTTGAGCGATGGCCTTGCAACCATCAATGTTCCTGAAAAATTCAGATACTTAAATGCTGAACAAGCCGAACAGGTCTTAGTCCATGCCTGGGGCAATCCGCCGGGCACCAAAACTCTGGGAATGCTTTTCCCATCGGATGTCAGCCCGTTGGCTGAAAACGGTTGGGGCGTCGTTATTTCGTTTAAGGAAGAAGGCTATGTCAAAGATGAAGAGGCTGAAGAGATAGATTACAACAATCTGCTAAAAGAGATGAAAGAAGGCGAAGCCGATGAGAATAAGCAACGTCAGCAACAAGGCTATGATGCAATGACCCTGGTTGGCTGGGCAGAGACGCCGCATTACGATAAAGCGACGCATAAACTGTTCTGGGCGAAAGAATTCAAAGTCGCGAATTACAATGAAAATACCCTCAATTACGATATTCGCGTGCTGGGGCGTAAAGGTTATCTGGTTTTGAATGCGGTCTCTTCAATGAAACAACTCCCTGAAATTCGTGAAAGTATGCGGGATGTTTTAGGCTTCGTTGAATTTAATGCTGGCAATCGCTATACGGATTTCAATTCCGGCACAGACAAAATCGCGGCCTATGGCATCGGCGGACTCATCGCCGGAAAGGTCCTGGCAAAAGTCGGCTTTTTCAAATTGATTTTAGGTTTCCTGGTTGCGGCGAAAAAATTTCTCATCTTCATTATCATCGCCATTGGCGCGTTCCTGAAAAAGCTCTTCAATAAAATTACTGGTAATAAAGATGAGGCACCTGATGCGCCGACCGGTTTGAACATTTAACCGCTTTGGGCTTAATAGCGTGGCGGCTTCTGTGTATCATAAAGCCGTTTTGAATAAAATCGTCCTTCCTGAATATACCTTAATTGTCTTATGTGGCATCGCCGGATGCGGCAAATCCACCTTTGCTGCCGAACGATTTTTGCCGACGCAAATCGTCTCTTCGGATGCCTGTCGCGCGATGGTCTATGATGATGAAAACAACCAAAGGATTACCGGACACGCTTTTGAATTGTGGCGATTCATCATTAGAAAGCGCTTGTTTCTCGGAAAACTTACAGTGGCTGATGCGACCAATTTAGATAGAGGTGATAGAAGTTGGCTTACCAAAACGGCTCGTTATCATAGCTTCTATTCTGCGGCGATGGTCTTTGATATTCCGCTCGAAATTTGTTTGGCGCGCAATGCTTCACGTCGCCGCGTGGTCCCCGAAGCGGCCTTAATCAAACAATACGAAATGCTGCAAACGTCATTACGCACCATCAAGGATGAGGGGTTTGATTTTATCTTTGTAATTAATGAAAAAGAGCAATCTGCTATTGAAATAGAGATTACTATTTCTGAAAAAACCAGGGAATAAGCTATTCAAATCGCTGATTTGATATACAAAATTTCTACCGTAAGGCAAAACGCTGAACCTCTTCAATCGCCGCCGATTTGTACGGTTTCCTCTTCAGGTTTTGGCGTCTTGATTTTGTTGCGCCACTTGATAATCGAATCAATCAAAACAATCACGACGCAGGTCATCATAATTGCCGTTAGCGTCACATTCGTATAACCACGCACCGCGGTTTCCGGTTTCAAAGTGTCTTTCATAAAGTTATCGAATATGGAACGCCATCCGGCAATCAAAGTCGTTGTCGCCACAAATGACATCGGCACAATGGTCACCCAGGCGTACTTCGCCCGCCCGGCATTGATGATGACTGTCGTTCCGACACACAAGGCGATGGCCGCCAGCAGTTGATTGGCAATCCCGAACATCGGCCAGATGGTTGACACCGAACCGGTGCGAATGAAATAGAGCCAACCGACAACCACCAGCAAACTCGTGGCTATGGCGCCCGGCAACCAATCCGGGCGCTCCAAGGGTTTGTAGACCCTTCCCAGAAATTCTCCGAGCATAAACCTCGCAACCCGCGTCCCCGTATCAATGGTCGTTAAAATAAACAAGGCCTCGAACATAATGGCAAAGTGATACCAGTATTTCATCAGTCCACTGAACCCCGGTATCGCCTCAAAGATTCGGGCAATGCCAACCGCAAGCGTCACCGCGCCGCCGGTGCGCCCGCGCAAATCTTTCTCGCCGGTTTCCTGCGTCAGGCGCTCCAATTCTTTTTCATGCAAATCGAATCCGTCGCTGCTATGCGTTTCCACGAATTGCATATAAGCGGCTTTTGCCTGGTCATTTTTCTGGTCAATGTTAATCGAAAAATAATCGCCCGGAAGCAACGAAGTCGCAGCAATCAACGCGACAACGCCCACTACGCCTTCCATCAACATGGACCCGTAACCAATCATTCGCGCATCGGACTCTTTGCTAAGCATTTTTGGAGTCGTTCCCGAACTGACGAGCGAATGAAAACCGGAAATGGCTCCGCAGGCAATAGTGATAAAAACAAACGGATAAATTTTACCGGGAATAATCGGGCCACCACCGGCGATAAATTTCGTTACCGGCGGCATATTCAAAGTTGGCGCGACAATAATAACCCCGATAATTAGAAAGGCGACGGTGCCGATTTTCATGTATGAGCTGAGATAATCACGCGGGCAAAGCAACATCCAAACCGGCAACACCGAGGCAATGAATCCATAGGCTGCCATTAAATAGGTGATAGTCGTTTCAGATAAAGTGAAAGTGGCGGCAAGTGAAGATTCGGCAATTTTGCCGCCGAGAATGACGGCGACAAACAGCCCAATAACGCCGATGATAGTGCCTTCAGTGATTTTGCCTTTACGGAACTTGTACATATACAGTCCCATAAAAAGCGCCAGTGGAATGGTGAAGCCGACGGTGAAGGTTCCCCAGGGACTTTCACCCAAAGCTTTGACCACTACGAGTCCCAAACCAGCGAGGGCAATGACAACGATAAATAAAATCGCCAGTCCGGTAACAAAACCTGAAACCGGGCCGACTTCGGTGCGGGCAATTTCTGCAAGCGATTTACCATTTCGGCGAACCGACGCGGCAAGAATAATAAAATCATGAACGGCGCCGCCGATGGTTACGCCTATCACCAGCCATAACAAGCCCGGTAGAAATCCGAATTGCGCGGCAAGCACCGGACCAACCAAAGGGCCCGCCCCGGAGATGGCCGCGAAATGATGTCCGAATAAGACCCATTTGTTGGTTGGATAATAATTCTGCCCATCATACATGGTATGGGCTGGCGTTTCGCGTGTATCATCGAGCGCCATCACTTTTGCTGCGATGAAAGCGCTATAGAAGCGATAGGCAATCGCCATCAAACACAATACCGCTATCATAATCGGCAGTGCGCTCATAAATCTCCTCCGCGAATAGTTGGGAATTATTCAATTGCGGAATTGAGTATATTCGGACAGTTGCACACTTGCCAAATGTTTCGCTTCTATTTCTTCTCGGCCTTAGCTTGCTGCTGCTTTTTCAATTCTGCCTGAAAATTTATTTCTGCCTGATTGATATAATTTTTATAACCCAGAGGGTCAATGAAGGGATTGATTCTTGCGCCTTTGGCTCGCCGCGCAGCCTTCGCTTTCAGATTAAAGAAGGAGCCATGTTGAGCCAAAAAGATATCACAGGGCAACTCCTTCAATCTGCGAAAGCTTTTTTCATAATCTGCAACGATGGTCGGATAATTTGGATTATCAACCAATTTGTGACCGGGAACGCTCACGCTTCCCGTAAACACAACATCGTAAGTCTGTTCGCCTTCTTTCACTTTCAGGGTCCAGGTCGTACAGCCTTTCGTATGACCCGGCGTGTGATGCGCAATAAGGGTTACATCTCCGAGTTCAATTTTATCTCCGTTATGTAAAACGCGGTCGGTTTTAACCGGTCTGAACCTAAAATTGTCGCCAAAACTGAAATCTCCTTTACCGCCGCGCTCGAGAATGTCTACATCTTCAGCCATCGTCATAAACTTGGCGCCCGTCAGTTCCCTAAGCTCGGCCAGCCCCCCACAATGGTCATAGTGCGCGTGTCCGTTGAGCAATATCTTGATGTCTGAAAGTTTGAATCCGAGCTCAGCAACATTCGCTTTGATTTGTGGAACGGTTTCTGAAAACCCGCTATCGAGCAAAATGTGTCCCTGGGACGTCGTAATTAAAAATACCGTTACATCGGATGCGCCGACATAATAAACATTGCCGATAATTTTAAAGGGCTTGACGGGTTCATTCCAGGAAGCATCCGTTTTACTCAGTGGCGTATAAGGTTCATCCTGATTATCGGGATTAGACGGTTGTCTTTTCGCCGGGTAGGTTGGCGCTTTGCTCAGGGCAAACGATTGTATGGAACTGACAATAAAAAGGGTAAGCAAAAGTAACGCATAATTTTTTTTCAACATAAGGTCTCTTTCTTAAGGGTAAATTTATAGCGTCAGAGATGCGAGGTTTTCGATAGGGGTTGGTAAGCCTTGAAAATAATTTATGCTGTAAATCTAAGTTATGCAGTAAACCGGCCGCCGCGTTGACGGGCGATTTCACTTCGATAATCGTCGCTTTCAATGAGTATCTGTCGGCACATCTCTTTTAATCGAGAGCGCAAACGGACACCGACGCGTTCAGTTAAGGTTTCATCATAAGCAGAGCCCGAAGCCATATCGAGATAATTTGAAGTAAAGATGGTGACTTTTTTATCGAGATAGCGTTTGTTAATGATATGGGTCATGGTTTCCTGTACCCACTCAGTTGGTTTGCTCGCTCCAAGTTCATCAAGCACTAAAACATCGGTATCAAAAATTGGCGCGAGAATTTGCAGTTCAGAGGTTTTCGTATTCGGGTTGTAACTATCTTGAATCTCTTTGAGCAAATCGCGGAAATCATAAAAGAGTCCGGGAATGCCTTTTAGTATGAGGGATTTTAAAACCGAAACCGCCAGGTGAGTTTTGCCAACGCCGCAACTGCCTAAAAACAACAAACCGACATCAACATTCGGGTACTCTTCGACAAATCGTCGGGCTGCCATCAACCCGCGGGTCAGCGATGGATTATGGGTGCTGTAATTATCAAAAGTCGAACCGATGAAGCGTTCAGGAATGCGCGCCTGCGCTAGTAACATTTCGGCGCGCGCAGCTTTCTTGCACAGACAAGGTTTAACCCCCTTGCCTTCGACAAGCTCCCACCCTGTCCCCCCGCATTTCGGACACGGCGAGGAATCAAATTCAGCTAAACCGACCGACATTTACCGAATCCCAAAACGAAATTAAATTGTTGGATAAGGATGTTCCTGCCACCTAAATCGTGGGCGATTATATGTAACCAAGATGTAAATTGCAATCATAAAGATGGCTTGTTGAGGTCAATTGTTGAGGCTTCGCGAGATAAAATTTTATTCATAGCGTAGACATTCAATGGGGTCTAATCTGGAAGCTTTTCTAGCCGGTAAAACGCCGAACACCAAGCCCACTAAAACCGAAACCACCAGCCCTGTAATGACCGCCCACATCGGGATTGAGGCCGGTAAAGCCGGAACAAATGTGATGATAATTTGACTGACAATAATGGCGAGAATGACCCCGATGATGCCGCCGAAAAAGGTTAAGGTCATGGCTTCAAATAGAAATTGCCAGACAATATCGCCGCGTCGCGCGCCGATGGCTTTGCGAACGCCGATTTCCGCCGTCCGTTCGGTTACTGACACGAGCATGATATTCATCACCCCGATGCCACCAACCAACAGCCCGACGCTGGAAATTGCAATGGCAATCAAACCGACTACCTGAGTGATGCTGTCGAATTGCTGAATGATGCGGTCAGCCGTATTCAAATCAAAATTGTTGGGGTCGTTATATTTCACGCCGCGCTGTTTTCTTAAAATACCTTCCACCTGATCGAGCGCCGTAAATATCTGCCCGCTTTTTGCGCGGATCATGAAAAACAGAAATTCGCTTCGCGGCGAAAGTTTCTGGGCGGTGCGCAGCGGGATAAAGATGGCGCTGTCTTCTTCGCTCTCGCCAAACATGCCACTCTTTCTCTTTTCCAGAACGCCAACGATTTCAAACTCGCTACCCGCCATCATGACTTTCTCGCCGACAATGCGGCTGCGATTAGGAAAAAGCGCTTCTGCCGCATCGACACCGACAACAATCACATCGCGCCGATGCTGGTCGTCTATTTCGTTAAGGAATCGCCCTTCGCTCAAACTAATGTTAGACGTCGTTGCAAAGTTTGCCGTTACTCCGGAAAGCCGCCCTTCCTTATAAGTTACTCCTTTGTAATTTAAAGTTTTATCAATTTGCCAGATGAACAGTTGGGCTGACACATCTTCTACGGCGTCGGCCTGTTCGATGATGGCTTGTGCATCTTCCATCTTAAACGGTTTACGTGCCCATTCTCTTCTATCACGCGGACCCGTTTGAATTCCGGTTGAAAGGTGAAAAGCATAGATGTTATTGGTGCCGTATTCTTCGATGTATTTAACGATGCTCGAACGCATACCCGTGAGGATTGAGGCCACGACAATCACCACCACCACCCCGATTACCACGCCTAGAACCGTAAGCACGCTTCTAAATTTGTTGGCGCGTATGTTATCTATCGCCATCAAAATGGTGTCTTTGGGAATGATCGAAGTGATATGAATGCGCGATGAATCATTCGCTGCCTTCGCATACAATTTCTCTTTCGGGACAAATAAATTCTCTTCCACTATCCCCTCTCAATTTTTAGTTAATGCCAAAATGGGGTCTAACTTAGCGGCTTTGAATGCCGGGTAAATTCCGGCAATTAAACCGATGATTCCCGAAACGCCTAACGATAAGAGGATATATCCGGGTGTTATGGTCATCGCCATTGGGGTCATCGAAGTTATCAATGAAGATATTCCCATGGATAGAAATAGCCCCATCATGCCGCCTATTGAAGTCAGCAAGCAGGATTCAATCATAAATTGGGTCAGGATTTGGTTGCGACGGGCTCCCAACGCCTTACGTAGTCCGATCTCAAAGGTTCTTTCAGTCACGGAGACGAGCATAATGTTCATGACGACAATACCGCCAACCAGTAGTGAGATGAGCGTGATCGGGGTAATGACAACGGCAATTGCGCCAGTGAATTGGTCAGCGTCTTCGCCAAATTGCTCAACATTCACCAATCCGAAATCATCATCATCATTGCCCTTTAATTTATGATAATTTCTCAGTGATATGCGAGCTTGTTCAATCGTAGATTCTAACGATTCACGATTTTCGGATTTGCCGTGCAGATTTAAACTTTGTCGGCGACCAAACAGACTGCCAAATGTTGAGATCGGAATATAGAGGTGATTGTCCATGGATTGCCCAAACATCGAACCCCGTTTTTCTTCAAGGCCGACAACCGTAAATGGCACATCACGAATTTTCAACTCTTTGCCGATCGGGTCAGCATTCGGAAAAAATTTTTCCTTTAACTCATAGCCGATGACCACAACATAAGCGGCATGTTCTTCTTCATATGGAACGATAAAACGGCCTTCAACAATGGTTTTATCTTCAATATCACCCATGCTCGAAGTCACCCCATTGATTTGGGTGCCGAACAACTCTTCGCCGTTCATTTTCAGATCCACACGGGAGTTGACCTGAGCGCCAACATCCTTACAAAACGTGCAATTTTGCTGGAGCCAATCGTAATCGTCGAAGGTTAGTCGCTTGTTGCGCCGATCCATGCGCTCCCATTCCTCATCGCTCATTCGCCCGTGGTGTACCATGCGGGCAATCATGAAATGGTTGGAGCCGAGCACCTTTGACACTTTATCAACCACGTAGGTTTTCAATCCGCTAATAGCCGCGCCGACCACGACCACGGAGGCCACACCGATAATAATACCGATAAGGGTTAAAAAGGCTCTGAGTTTATGTGCGAAGATAGATTGCAGGGCAATCTTCGTCGCGTCAGTATAAAATGAGTAGAAGCTTTGCATCTTGCGCTTCCTTTAATTTTTCGGATTTGACTGAAGACATCTTGCTGTACGGGAAAAATCGGCAAAAGGTTTAACAATTTTCTTTGCTCAAATTGGGGAGTAAACCTGGGTGCCGTTTCAGATGAAACGGCAAGCCTCATTCCCTGAAATTATTGTACATTCATTTAAAAATAAAAAGCGATTCGTGGCTTCGATTATTGTGAAGCCACGAATCGCTTTTCCCTAAGAAGGTAA
>JBIOWC010000131.1:0-2897 GCA_044868105.1 Blastocatellia bacterium | reverse complement strand
ATGGTTGAGGCTCCGAAACTCTGTAGCTTCTTCCATAAAATGGTTACGCTGCCGTCTTCATGCTTGCGAGTGACCCGAAAGGCCACCAGCACATCCGACCCATCATAGGCCAGATTATATAAGCGTTTAAATCGGTGATACGGTTCATCTGGCTCAACCACAGCGCCATCTCTTTTGTAGAGGATTGAGCGAAAAAGGTAGGTTGTATCAGGCTTGACCTCGCTGACAAAACGGTAGGTGAAATCGCCGACCGTCAAGCCTTGAGCGAGGTCCTCAGTTAATTGCACGAAGCCGACATAATTTTTAGGGGGTGAAAGTTTAGTCAAAAAATCCACACCCGGAGTGTTTAACGTAACCAGCGCGAGCGGAATGTCTCCGAGTTGGGTTAAAGCGCCGACGGCGTAGCGCGAGCGTACCGTGTATAAGCCGTGACCGTCATTGCCGAGCGCCACATTATCCTGGTCGCTTAAAACCCCCATTGTTTTACCGGTGACCGCGGCATAGAAATGATTATTCGCCAGATACAAATCAGACCACGGCCCGAGTTTATTGGTCTTTTCTGTGAACGAGTAATAGGCGCCGCCGCCCAGTATAGGAAGCCGCATCTTTACCGCCTCATTAACTGAGACCGTGCGCCCGGTGATGGCATACCGACCTTGAGGTTGCAGGCGAACGATGCCGGTATTTTTCTGCTTTAAAAATGATTCGTGCGCCATTTGATCTTCTGGCAAGGGGGCGAGCAAGGCTTTCTGCTCGGGGGTTAACTTGGTGTCATAGAAGTTCGGGCGTGTGCCGAACCAGTTGACCGCGCCGCGCGGAGATGGGCTATCGGGCACAACTTGATACGGTTGTCCGGGATTTTGCTGCGCCAGGCTGAGGCAGGAAAAAGAACAAAGCGAAAAAAGGAGTAAAACGATCTTTAAGTAAGAGAGGCTTTTCATCGCCAATTCATCCTCACGAACAGATTGATTATGGCAACGCCATGGTACTGAAAAACACCCCTCATTTCAGCCGTGATGCTTAACTATACTTAACTTTTCAAATTTTGGTTACACCGGCCTACGCAAAATGTTGAGCGGTTTTAATCGGCTGTCGCTTCGGCCATTTCCTGAGCGCCGACCGAAAAATAGGCCGCGTCCGGGTGATGAAAGACCAACGCCGAAACGCTCGCCTCCGGCTCCATCATAAACCCTTCGGTCAATTCGACGCCGATGCTCTCGGGTTGAAGCAGGTTGAACAGCCCGGCTTGTGATTCAAGGTCAGGGCAGGCCGGGTAACCGAACGAATAACGCTTGCCGCGATAATGCGCCTGAAAGAGCGCCTGACGCGGCAAGTCTTTGGCATCGGCAAATCCCCATTCGGCGCGCAGCCGCGCGTGAACCCATTCGGCGGCGGCTTCGGCGCTCTCCAGCGCTAAAGCTTGCAGCGCAAAGGAGTGCAAATATTCGCCTTGTTGTTTTGCCTCTTCGGCAAGCGCGCGTATGCCTTCACCGGCTGTGGTGACAAACATCGCCACATGGTCGCGCTTGAGTTCACCGGCCTTCAGTTCAGGCGGCAAAACATAGTCGCTTAAACATAAGCCCTCGTCTTTTCGTTGCCGCGGGAAGGTAAAGGTTGCAAGCGGCGTGGCGGAATTTCGACCGGCGAAAATCTGAATTTGATTACCGGCGGACTCGGCTTCAAAAAATTGCCACACCACGCGAACGCGCATGGCGCCCCGGCGACACGCTTCCTTGACGCGCTCGATCTTCTCTTCAAGCTCAAGGGCTTTTTTATCGCCGGCCGCTAAGAAATCTTTGAAACGCCCCTTGAACCCAAGATGCTTGCCATAGAGCATCTGCGGATTGATGTAGCTCCAGATTTCATCGAGGTCTTTGACTTCTAAAACGTGACGCTCAAGGTCGGGCACGTCGGGGATAGCGACGTCGAGCGAAACTTTAGCGCTGCGATGCTGAGGTTCCGCGATTGCAACTTGCGGCATCTGGATAACCGCGCCGCTCTCTTGCGCCTTCAACTGCGCTTCAAGTTCAAGGCGGGCGTCGGCGTCCATCAAACGATTTAAAATATCCAGACCGTTCATGGCGTCTTTGGCATAGACGACCGTGCCGTCATAGGCCGGCGCAATTTTGGTGCGCGTGAATTTATCCGAGAGCGCCGCGCCGCCGACCAGCAAAGGCAGATGAACATCCGCATCTTTCAAGTCCGCAGCCGTAATGACCATCTGTTGCGCCGATTTTACTAAGAGCCCCGAAAGCCCAATGGCGTCGGGTTGATGTTCGCGAGCCGCGAGAATCAAAGTTTCAGGTTGCACTTTAATACCGAGATTGATGACCCGATAGCCGTTGTTTGACAGAATAATATCAACCAGATTTTTACCGATGTCGTGAACATCGCCTTTGACGGTTGCGAGGATAACTTTGCCGCGCGATGAGGTATCGCTCTTTTCCATGAATTGTTCCAGGTGCGATACGGCGGCTTTCATGGCTTCGGCGGATTGCAAAACTTCGGCGACAATCAATTCATTGGCGTTAAAGAGGCGTCCGACTTCATCCATACCGCGCATCAATGCCCCGTTGATAATTTCAAGCGGCGCGGCTTCCTGTAATTTCAAATCCAAATCGGCAATGAGTCCCTCTTTGGTGCCTTCGACGATGTAACTGGCAAGCCGCTCATCAAGCGGTAAATCGGATACCGCTTTTTTGACCCGCGAAGTGGCGCTGCGAAAATGCGCGGCGAAAGCGGCAATCGGGTCAGCGCCGCGATTCCACAACAGGTCTTCGGCCAGGCGGCGTTCTTCTTCAGGTATTGAAGGGTAACGTTCAAGTTTTTCTGAATTGACAATCGCCAGGTCTAATCCGGCTTTGGTGCAGTGATAGAGAAAGACCGAATTTAGGACT